>JAYENL010000163.1:0-11410 GCA_034722055.1 Armatimonadota bacterium | reverse complement strand
CTGGCGTGCACGCGATCTGCTGCGTTGCACACTCGATCCGGGCCCGCCAGGAATCAGGAGACAGTGTCGTCAATCAGATCGGCGAGCTCCTCCGGCGGGCGCTCGGAGCCGGGGGTGACGTTCGGCTGCGTGAGGTCCAGGAGGTGCTCCTCGAGTGCCTTCCGGCCCTCCGAGCCTAAAAGCAGGCGCAGGAAGCCCATCGCCGCCTGCCGGTTGCCCGCGTCGTCCAGGATCGTGATGGCGTAGACGATGGGCCTGCCCGTGACCGTCTCGGGCCGCCCGCCCGGTCCCCCGGGAATCTCAACGCTCGCCCGAGCGTACTGGTCCGCCAGAGCTGGATCGCTCAGATCCACCTGCGGGGCCAGCTCAACGTATTGCAGGTGGTGCTGGGCTGCCAGGGATCGATAGTGGAAGACGTAGTCCAGCGATCCCGACTGGACCATCGGGAAAAGCTGCTCGCAGTGCGGGCGGATGTTCGTCTCCGGGCAGCCTCGGACAAGGCGCTCGTAGAGACGCCCGTCGCCGCCCCCGTGGTGAATGTCCGCCAGCCTGAAGCTCAGCAGCGTCCGGTAGCCCACCGGCGCGATGGACGGGTCGGCGTAGCCGTAGGTTACGTCCTCCCGCAGCAGGATCTCGAACCAGTTGTCGCTGCCGATCTCGGTATGGTGGCGGCTTGCCTCCCCGTAGAGCAGCACGATGCGATTGCGGGCGAAGGTCACCGCCCAGCTCGTGAGGTCGGGTATCAGCATCTGGTCGATCAGGGAGTAGTCGGTGACCGCCACCACGTCGGCCCTGCGGCCGAGGTCGGTTACCTTCCGGCACGCCATCTCGCTGCTGCCGGACTCGCGCACGACGTCCAGCCCCGGCTCGCGGCGCTCCAGGATGGCCTCCAGGGCGCTGAAGGGGCGCGTCAGGTCCTCGGCGTGGAAGATGACCAGCTCTTCGGCAGCGGCACCTGCATCGCTGCTGTCGGCCGTGATGGCATCGGCACTGCGGTTCGTCGTGCAGCCTGACCCCGCGAGCACCGCGGCGAGGAAGAGCGCTTCTGTCGCCGCCAGCGCCACGCGCGCGAAAGCTGCCGGTCGTGTAGGCTTCACTTTGTGCTCCCCTCACTTGTGTGGTGGTCGGGCACGCTCGCGACAACCTCCAGCATCCGGTTGATGGCACCTGCAGCGCGATGCGCGGTACCGGGGTCCACGGAAACGACCTCACGCGTATCGCGGAGGGCGTCCCGGACCTCGCGCCGGCCCACACGCTTCATGGTCGCGCAGACCATCTGCGGGGCGGCGTGGAAGGTGGCCTGCGGCTGCTCCCGCCGCAGGCGGTGCACAAGGCCGCATTCGCTCACCACCAGCATCTCCCGGTTCTCCTGCCGGCGCGCGAACTCCACCATCCCGTCACTGCCGCCGATGAAGTCCGCACGTCCCAGCACCTCCCGCGAACAGTGAGGGTGCGCCAGTATCAACAGGTCGGGATGTCTGCGGGTCGCCGCCTCGAGCACCTCCAGCGTCATCACTCGATGCGGCGGGCAGTAGCCCTCCGCGGCGATGACCTCCGCCTCCGGAAGCCGGCTCTGCACCCAGGCGGCGAGGTTGCGGTCCGGCACCATGATGACCTGATCGGAGGTGGGCGAGCCCACCACGGCCACGGCGTTGTCGGGTGTGCAGCAGATGTCGGCCTCGGCGATGACCTCCGGGCCGGTCTTCGCACAGGCCACCACTGGAGCGTCAGGATGCGCCGCCCGCAGCTCGCGGACGTCCTCAACGGAGACCATTCGGCGCATGGGACAGCGGGCATCAGACGACGGGTTCAGCACCATCACATCCGGACGCAGGCAGGCGATCAGCTCCGCCATGAACGAGACGCCGCAGGAGACGATGGTGCCGGCCTTCGCATCCAGCGCCGCCCGCATCAGATGCCCGATGCCGCCGCACTCATCGGCGATGTCCTGGACCTCCGGGAGCTGCGCGTTGTGGGCCACGACGACCGCGCCCCTCTGGCCGCCCAGCGCATTGATCTCGTCTGTGAGTCGCCGCCGCTCCTGGGCATCGAGGCGCCCAGCCTCAACGGGGCCCGCCAGCGCCGGGTTCAGCGGACGCCGCCTGTGTGCCCTCGGGGCGCCCTCCGAGCGGAGCGCGTTCACGATCTGCACCACCGCCTGCGCCGCCTCGCGCACCTCCCCGGCCGTGCTCCGGCGCCCCAGGCTCAGACGCAGCGAGCTCCCCGCCAGCCGATCCGACAGCCCGATCGCCTGGAGAACCCGGGAGGGCTTACCCGAGCCGCTGGAGCACACCGCGCCCGTCGATGCGCAGATGCCGCGCTGGTCCAGGGCCATGACGAGGGCGTCGCCGGACACGCCCTCGAAGCAGAAGCTGGCGATGTGCGGCAGGCGCTCGGTGCGATGCCCGGTGGCCCGTGCTCCCGGCACTCCGTCGAGCACCTGCTCGATGAGCTCATCGCGGAGGCGGGCCATCTCCTCGCTTGCAGCCAGCAGCTCGGGAAGCAGCCGAGCCGCCGCGCCGAGGGCAACGATGTTCGCCACCGCCTCCGTTCCCGGCCACAGCCCCTGCTCCTGGCCGCCGCCGGTCAAGACCGGCTGCAGCAGCGACCTGTCGCGCACGAACAGTGCCCCGACGCCCTTGGGCGCGTTGATCTTATGGCCCGAGAAGCTCATGAAGGCCACCGGAAGCTGGGCCAGTTCCAAGGGCACGTGGCCGAGGGCCTGCACCGCATCGCAGTGAAAGAGCACGCCGCGCTCCCGACACAGGGCGCCGATCTCGCCGACGGGCTGCAGCGAGCCGATCTCGTTGTTCCCGTACATGATGGACACCAGCGCCGTGTCCGGGCGCAGCGCGGCCTGCAGCGTCTCAGGCTCACCCTGCCCCTCGGGGGTGACCGGCAGCACCGTGGTGAGCCACCCCGCCTCCCCCAGCGCCCTCACAATCCTGTGGACGCTCGCGTGCTCGATGGCGCTTGTAACTACGTGTCCCCGGTCGCCCCCAAGTGCGCCGAGTGTGCCGCGGATGGCGAGGTTGCTGGCGGCGGTGCCCGAGGTGGTGAAGATGAGCTGTGACGGCTCGGCGCCGATCGCTGCGGCCACGGCGCCTCGGGCCTCCTCCACCGCCCTTCGCGCCGCCCTCCCGGCGGCGTGCGAGCTGCTGGGATTGCCGAAGTCCCGCCGCAGATACGGCAGCATGGCCTCCAGAACTCGCTCGTCCACAGGCGTGGTTGCGGCGTTATCGAGATAGATCATGACCCCATCTCTCCGTGCTCCGGCCGCGAGCCGCGGCCCCCATGGCCCAGCTACTCCGCCCTCAGCGCCGCCAGGCGCTGGTTCGGCTCGATGGTCTCCCCCTCAGTGACCAGGATCTCTTCGAGCAGCCCATTGACGGGGCTCTCGATGACGAAGACCGCCTTGGCCGACTCCACCTCCGCTAGCTCCTGCCCCTCCTCAACGCTGTCGCCCTCATCGACGTACCAGAACAGGAGCATGGGCTGGCAGCCGGAGCGATCCGAGAAGTCCTCCGCGCACACGTAGACCCTTTCGCCCTCGATCACCGCTCGGCCGTGCCCGAAGGCGCTGCCGCCCGGGCCGGCGGCGCCCGTGGGCTGCTCTCCGCCCAGGGCCTCGGCGACCGTGGCGGCGACGTCCTGCTTGTTGGGCAGCCTGCCAACAGCCACCAACTGGCCGTCCACGGCCATGCTCGGCGGCATGATCACGCCCAGCTCCGCGGGTGCCTCACCCACGGGCGTGAGAACGATCTCGACCCGCCCCGGGAACGAGGCCGCCACCTCGCGCGCCATCTCCTCCATGCGCTCGCACTTCGCGCAGCGCTTGGGTGCGTGGTAGATGCTGATGGTGACCGCCATGCTGCTCCCTCGCTTCATCACGTTTCGGCTGACGCATCCCCTTCGCCGGCCCTCTCGCAGGGCGCGAAATCCCACCGCGACAGGATCCGCTGCGGCTCATCGGTGGTGACGAACTCCGCGAACTCCCGCGCCAGCTCCGGATCGGACGCGTTCCTGAGGATGCCGATCTGACAGACGAGCCGGTCGTAGTACTTGTGCGGCACCTCAAGCGCGATCTCCGTTCCGGGGACGCCCTCGGCGGGCTCCTCGCCCATCTCCGCCTCCTTCGTGGCGCAGGTGAGCAGCATGACCGCCGCGTCGGCCTTGCCCTCAGAGACGAAGCCCTTGAGCATGGCGGGCTTGTCAGGGCGGACGAGACGGTCCTGGAGCGGCTCCCACAGTCCGGCCCGGCGCAGGGCCATCTCCGCGAAGTGCCCCGGCGTGGACTTGCTCGCGGCCACCGCCACCGTCTCCACGCCATCGTCGGCCAGGTCCTCAAGCTCCTCGATGTCCTTCGGATTGCCCTCGGGAACGAGCACCACCAGGCGGTCCTCCGCGAAGTCCATGGGCGGCTCCAGCAGCAGGCCCTCCTCATGCAGCTCGCCCAGCGCCACGCTGCCGACGCTCATGAACATGTCGGCGCTGGCCCGGCCGTCGCGCAGGCGCTCGGCCATGGTCACGATGTTGCCGATCTCCTGGTGCAGTGTCACCTCAGGGTGCGCCTGCTCAAACCTCTCCTTGATCTCCCCGTACGGCCCCGCCACACCACATGCCACCGCAAGATACAGGTCCCGCTGCGCGGCCTCTACAGGCTCGTCTCGAGCCGGCGGGGCGATGTCCTCTCCCACGTTGCGCGCGCATCCCACGGCCGCTACCACGGCGGGGATGATGGCCAATGCCATCAGGATTGCAGCAATCTTCAGCCCTTTCATGACGTCTCCTCCCAACAGCGGGCCCTGTGTGCGACTGATGCCGTGCGTCCGGTTTGGGGCCTTACAGCGCCTGTTCCCCGGCGCAACAGCTCTGCGGTACCGTCCACTCTCGCTTCATTGATAGATAACATTGAACCCATGCCCCCAAGTTCCCTCGGCCAGAAAAAGGCTCCCTGGGCCATGCCCGACCTTCATTTCGGCAATGTCTGAGCCCAATCCTGGGCAATCCGCCCCTGTGGGAACTCCTGGGCGCTTGGAGATCGTTTGTAACTTCACGGAAAACGTCGCATGAGAGCGGCCGCCGGCGGCCCCGACTGCTGCGATTGACGGTCGGGCGCCGGTCGTGGGACAGGACGGGAAGGAGCGAGAGAGCCACGGGCGCTGCCGAGACGCTTGCCGAGGTCGTCGATGTCTTCCAGTGCTGCCTCTTCACGTGCGAGGCGATGGTGACGGTGCTGCCGGCCTTCCTGCTGGCCGGTGCCGTGGCCGCCTTCGTCCCCCCGGCGGTCACCCTCAGATACCTCGGCAGCGGCGCGCGCAGGTCCGTGTCGTACTCCGTCGCCGCCATCTCCGGGACCGTCCTATCGCTGTGCTCGTGCAACGTGGTGCCGCTGTTCGTGAGCATCTACCGGACGGGGGCGGGCATCGGCCCTGCCAGCACCTTCCTCTACGCCGGGCCGGCGATCAACCTCGTCTCCCTGGTCCTGGTCTTCAAAGCCATCGGCTGGCAGATCGGCCTCTGGCGCGCCATCCTTGTACCGTTGGTGGGGGTGGTCAGTGGGCTGACGATGGCCGTGCTGTTCGGGCGGGAGGACCGGCGGGTGGAGCTGCCGGAGGGGCCGACGACGAATGTGGACACCCTCGGGCTGAAGACATGGGGCCTGTTCGGCCTGCTCACCGCCATGGTAGTCTTCGGCGCTGTGGAGACGGGCGTGGGCTGGAAGGTGGCGGGGATGGTGGGCATCTCCGGCGGTGTGGTGGTGCTGATGGCCTGGGGCTTTACGTCCGAGGACGCCCGCCGGTGGTGGCGGGAGACATGGGACCTGCTCAAAACCGTCATCCCCGTGCTGATCCCCGCCGTCATCGCCATTGGCTTAGCGACGATGTACGTGGACATCAAGTGGATCTACCGCAACGTGGGGGACAACTCCATGCGCTCGCTGATGTTCGCGGACCTCTTCGGGGAGCTGATGTACTTCCCCGTCCTGTCCGAGGTGGTGTTCGCGAAGGCCATGATGAAGCTGGGGCTGGCGACCGGGCCAGCCATGGCGATCCTGTTGACCGGCACCGGCGCCAGCCTGCCGGGAGCGGTGATCATCGCCCGCTGTGTCGGATGGCGGAAGGCGGCGGCCTTCATCGCCTGCGAGGTCGTCTTCACCACCGGCGCCGCCTGGCTGTTCGCCAGCGAGATCGGTGAGTACATCTGCGAGTGCATGCTGAATCTGTAGGATGGTGAGGCGCAATGCACGCGAGAAGGGCAGCGCACCTGGTGGCGTTCCTCCTACTCGGCCTCGTGGCGCTCTCGGTTGGCTGCCGAGAGGGCACCGACCAGGTGGAGGCGACGCCGGCTGCTGCGGGCACGCCGCCCGTCACGCGCTCGATCAGGATCATGGTGCCGTGTGGCATGGTCCTGCCCCTGAGGGCCGTCACCGACGAGTTCGAGCGACAGCACCAGGGGGTCGATATCGAGACGGTTCTCGACAATGCCGTGGTGCTGGCCAAGCGCATCCGCGACAGGGGCGAGGCGGCGGACGTCTTCATCTCGCCGGGCGAGCAGCAGATGAGGCTGCTGGAGGACGCGGGCCTGATCCAGCCGGACTCCAGGCGTTCATTCGCCCGCCTCACGCTCGTCTGCGCCGTGCCGGCGGGCAACCCGGCGGGGATCGAGGCGCCCGACGACCTCCTCAAGGCCGAGACCATCTCCTGCCCCGACCCCTCGCTCAACTCCGCCGGCCTCTACGCGCGCGAGGCCCTGACCGCGCTTGAGCTGTGGGAGCGGCTGCAGCCGAACATGATCCTCACCGATCACGCCATCGAGTCCCACCAGATGGTGGCCAAGGGACAGTCCCAGGCGGGCTTCATGTACCTGCGCTGCCCGCTGCAGACCAGCGAGGACAAGATCCCGCAGAAGGCGGTGGAGATCGCCTTCGAGCTGCCCAGAGACAGCTACGGGCCCGCCGAGGCGGTGGTCGCCGTGCTTCGAGACGCGCCGGAGCCAGAGCTGGCGGCGGAGTTCGTGGCCTTCATGGTCTCCGAGAGGGGCCTGGCGCTGCTGGAGGGGAACGGGCTGGAGCCGGTTGACGCCCCCGGCGTGGCAGACGCGAAGGTCAGCGTGGTCGCCTTCTACCCGGACAATGAGACACACCAGCACATCAAACAGCTGCTGGACCGCATTGAGCAGAAGCACAGGGGCGCCGTCAGCACTGAGTTCGTGGACTTCCAGACTGACGAGGGCTTCAGGCGCTGGCAGGAGGCGGGCCTGACCTGCGGGGCTGTGCTGGTCAATGGCCGGCGGAACGTGACCATCAGTCAGAACGGCGAGGACCGCCAGGTGAGCTTCATCATGGGGCCGGGGACCTTCTGGGAGGAGGAGGACCTGCTTGCAGTCGTCGAAGCGGCAGTGCGCGAGGAGGAGAGTGCCATGGACACGGAGACCTTCCGACTGACGATCGAGGGGATGACCTGCGAGAAGTGCGTGGCGACTGTCACCGGCGCGCTTGAGGGGGTGCGTGGCGTTGTCCGGGCGGAGGTGAGTCTTGAATCCAGCACCGCTCGCGTGACCGCCGAGAAGGGAGCGGTCACCGCGCAGGAGCTTGTGGCCGCGGTCGAGCGCACGGACTACTCGGCCAGTGCCCTGGAGCCGTAGCCCCTCGACGGATGGAGCGGATCGCCCCGGCGGCGCCGAGCCGCAGGGCGACGGGCCGTCGCGGCCGGGACCCGTCGCCCCGCGTTCGGCTACCGGTCATTGAGAGCGAAGAGCTGCGTGGAGAGATACCGCTCGCCGGTGTCGGGCAGCACGGTGACGATCAGCTTGCCCTCGCTGTCATTGCGCTGAGCCACCTGCAGGGCCGCCCAGGCGGCGGCGCCGGACGAGATCCCGGCCAGGATGCCCTCTCTTCGTGCCAGCGCGCGTGCCGTGCTGATGGCCGCGTCACTCTCCACGGCGATCACCTCGTCGATCACCTCGCGGTTGAGCACCTCGGGCACAAAGCCGGCGCCGATGCCCTGGATGTTGTGCGACCCGGGCTCGCCCCCGGACAGCACCGCGGAGTCCGCCGGCTCGACGGCAATCGCCTTCACCTCGGGCTTAAGCGTCTTCAGCACCTCCGCCACGCCCGTGATGGTGCCGCCAGTGCCCACGCCGGCCACGAAGATGTCCACGGCTCCGCCGGTATCGTCCCAGATCTCTTGGGCGGTCGTGAGTCGGTGGACCTCCGGGTTCGCCTCATTCTCGAACTGCTGCAGGACCAGGTACCTGTCGTCGCTGTCCACCAGGTCCAGTGCTTGCTCGATGGCGCCCTTCATACCCTCCTCCGCGGGGGTGAGCACCAGGTCGGCGCCCAGAGCCTTCAGCAGCCGCCGGCGCTCGATGGACATGCTCTCCGGCATCGTCAGCACCAGCGGGTAGCCCTTCGCGGCGGCCACCACCGCCAGCCCGATGCCCGTGTTGCCCGACGTCGGCTCCACCAGGATGGTGTTCGGGCCGATTCGGCCGGTACGCTCCGCCGCCTCGATCATCGACAGTGCGATGCGGTCCTTGACGCTGAAGCCGGGGTTGAATGCCTCCAGCTTCGCCACCACCCGGCCCGGCAGCCGATCGGCCAGGCGTTCCAGCTCCACCAGCGGGGTGTCACCGATAAGCTCCGTGACGTCCTGAGCGATGCTCATGGCGGGTGCGCCTCCTCTTGCCTCATTCGTCCTTTGGCTGGGAAGCCCGGCCGGAGAGCGTCAGGGAGGGATGGGAGACCGCTCGCCGGCCGGGACGCGACACCGTCAGAACGCCACCGTCATGGCGTGCGGCGGGCACGCGGGCACGCACAGCTCGCACGCCACGCACTCCTCCGGATCGAATCCCACCTCCTGGGTGCGCGGGTCCCTGGAGAGGGCGGCGGTGGGGCAGATGGTGACGCAGGCCCCGCACTGGGTGCAGAGGTCGTCGTCCCGCACCACATCCCGCTCCAGCGGCTGGACCGCTACGCCCTGCTCGCCGGCCCACTCGAGCGCATCGCTCAGCGCCTGAGGATCGCCCGACAGCTCCAGCACCAGCAGGCCCTGCGAGTCCGGCGTGATGTTCGCGCGCAGAATGTTGAACTCCAGGTCGAAGTCGCGCGCCACCCGCGAGGCGATGGGCGCGTCGATCAGCGCCCTGGGGTAGTGAAAGACCACTCTGGCCTTAGCCACGTGCAGCCACCTCCTCCTCGACCGGACGCTCCCTCAGCGACTTGAAGGTCAGGCCCGACTCCGCCGAGGGCAGCAGCTCCGCGGGCCGCGACAGCAGGAACTGGCCCGCCTGGATCCACTCCTTGAGCGTCTGAGCGATCTCCTGCGCCCTGGGGTAGCTGGACAGCGACGCCGTGGGCACAGCCCGTCCGTCGATCTCGATCTCGCCGGTCTTGAGCTGGGCGTAGCTGACGTGGCCCAGCGGCCCGCTTTCGCTGTAGGGGTAGCCGCGACTGTAGTCCACGATCGGCGCCACGATGTCCTCATCCCGGACCGCGGTGAAACGCGCGATCTCCTCGTTCAGCACCGGGATGGGGATGCCCAGGCCCACGCTGAGCGACACGCCGTAGCCGTAGAGGCTCACGCCCCTGATCCACCGCTGGCTCATCTGCTTGAGGTCGCCGACGACAGAGAGGGTGCCGGCTCCGCCCCTGGGTACGCCGCCCTCGGTGCGATCCACCGTCGGGTTGTGCTGGGTGCCCTGCCAGAACACGTAGCCCTGCGCGCCGCCCAGGAAGATCCGCGTGCCGATGCCGATGGTCCGGTAGAGCGGATCGTTCAGCAGCGGGCTGAGCTGGCCGGCCGAGCAGTAGTTGGCGTTGCCCAACTCGGGCTTGAGCACGCCCATGTAGGTGTAGATCGGCCGGTCGGCGTGCGCGTTCACGGCCACATTGTAGTTCTGATAGGCGTTGCGCGGATTGCACAGAAAGGCCTCGTTGAGGTCATCCAGCCTGATCCACGTGTCCAGCTCCCGCCGCGGGTAGCAGTCGGTCCCGTAGGCCACCGCCCGCAGCCGCACATCGCGGCCGGCCACCAGGTCCTCGATGACGTGGCCGCCGCCGTACCTGAACTCGCCGGGATGCTCGCGGTTGAGCGGGTCGTGCTCGGGCACCTCAGTGGCGCCGATGTAGAGGTCAACCGCCGCCAGCCCGGCGTAGGCGTTCACGTCATTGAGCCACGCCTTCTGGACCTTGATTCGGGGATTGGCGTGGCCGAAGTTGATGAAGGCACCCGACGAGCACATGGGCGCGAAGGTGCCTGTGGTGACCACGTCCACCTGCTCGGCCGCTGCCTCGACACCGTTCTCCTCCACGGTGTCGATCATCTCCTCGGCGGTGACCACCACGGCCTCCCCGGCCCTGATCCTCTCGTTGATCTGCTCGTATGTCTTGGGCATCTGTCAGCACTCCCTCCGCGCGCCCGTGCGGGCGCTGCAGTATCTGTGGCATGCGCTCGCTGCGCCGATCGGTGCAACAGGGCAACGGAAGTGCGTGACCGACTGAGGGGGGAACATCACATCGGTGGCAGGTCGTCGCGCGGAGCCTGCCTCAGCCGGCACGCGCAGCGCGCCGCGAACGCGCCGGCAGGGGGAAGCGCCGGCGCGCCCGCGGCTGGGGCATCGCCATGCGGCTGAGATGCAACGACCTGATCGGTATCATCGTCTCTGGGCCTCTGACTGCTGCGTGGCGGGAATGCTCTCGACTTCGCCCTCTCGGGCCCCCGCCCCCATCCCAGTGGGGCCGGACGCCAGAATCTGACGCGCGACCTCACGGCCCGAGATCAGCATGGCGCCGAAGGTGGGGCCCATGCGCGGGAGTCCGCGGACGCTCGCCACAGCCATCCCGCACGCGTGCAGGCCGGGATAGACCTCGCCGGTCCCCTCCACCACCGCGTCCTCGGACCCCTCGACCCACATGGCGCCGCAGCCGGGCACCTCGACGAGGCCGCGCCGCGCCAGCGCGCACACGGCCACCGCGTCGTGACCGGTGGCATCCACCACCACCTCCGCCTCCAGCGCCACCGGGTCCACGCAGGTGATCTGCCGGGGCAGCGCCTGCACCGGCGTCCAGTTGACCACCACGCCGCCCACGCGCCCCTCGCGGACCACCAGATCCTCGAGGACGGTCATGTTGAGCACGCGAACTCCCGCGTCACAGGCCGACGCAATCAGCTTCGAACACGCGTGAGGCCCGTCTGCCACGTAGAGCCGTTCCTGCGCCTCTTCGAACGGCACGTCCAGCTCCTCGAGAATGTGCTGGGCTGGATCGCGGACCGTCACCTTGTTCATCAGGTACCCGCCCAGCCAGAAGCCGCCGCCGAGGTAGTTGTTGCGCTCCACGATCAGGGCCTTGCCGCCGGCGCGAGCCAGCTCGCGACCGGCCATCAACCCGCTGGGGCCGGCCCCGACG
>JAYENL010000162.1:0-1588 GCA_034722055.1 Armatimonadota bacterium | reverse complement strand
CAGGCCGGAAGGCGTCTGCACGTTCGGGAGCCGAAGGATCGCGGCCAGCTCGTCGTCAGTGAGCACGGTCGGCAGTTTCCGTGCCGCCATCGCTCCTCACCTGCTTTCATACGGGGACGTCACGTTCTCGGTATCGGTATGCGCCATCTGCCGAGCAAAGTCAAGATGACTCGCAAATCGGTATTGAATGTTGGTTCTGGACACACGGCGAACGGTGCCACTATCACGCCAACCGAGGAAGCCCTAACGTGGTCACCGAGTGCCAAAGCCATCAGGGGTGAGACACTGCCAGCATCCTCGGCAGGCCAACACCATCTCCCAGGGATGCGCGCTGGGACCTTCGCGCTGTTGTGCGGTGATGACCACTCGCGGGGTTGCCTAGCGCGTCCGTGGCCGGTTTGGTAAACATGCCGCTGTGGGCCTCCAGAAGCGTCAGACGTAGGTTGGGGCGCCCTGACCCTGCGAGACACTGCAGGTGCGCTTGTGGGGCATTCTGGGGCTCTGGGTGAGCTTTGGTGGTGGACTGGGCCGTCACGGATCGCGGGTCGAGCAAGGGGGCCGATCGGTGAGAGGAAGACGCGCCGATGATCGGTCTCGGCACGCGATTCTCGAAGGTCATGCGGGTATTCTCACGTCCTCGGGCCAGGTGACAACCGCGGCCTTGAGCGACTGCTCGTGGCACGCTTCGGCGGTGTCAGGACCGTGCGCCGACCGTCGGGGGGAAGGGAAGGCGCGCATAGGCGGGAGCCGCGACCAGGTGAAGTGTACCAGGAGGACCGTGGTTGGTGTCCTCGATGAACCGAGGTGGCTGAGCTGGGCTCGTGGTCGTTACCAAAGGGGGCGCCACGGTGAGGAGCCGCCGGCGTCCGCCGGGCGGGGGGAGACCCGGAGGACAGCCGGCAGCCCCAAGTGGATATTCGCGCTGTGACCGACGTACTCCTCGCTCGTCGCTGGCTAAGAGGCGTGCTCCTCACTTGCTGTCGATGTGTGCCAGCAGCTCCTCCGCCCGGTCGAGGGCTGGTTTGTAGCAGTGCGGCGGGCCGTCGCACCAGGCGCGCTCCTTCGCGCTCTCGGCGTGCTCCCGCGCCTCGTCCAGATCGCCCCCGTCCAGCGCCAGTTCCGCCAGCAGGTTGTGCGCATCCGCCTGCTTGAGCCGGTACTCGCACCGGTTGGCGATCTCGAGCGCCTCCTCGACCGCCTCCCGCGCCTGCGCGTTATCGCCCATCGCCCGATGCCACCGAGCCTACGCAACGAGGATGTCAGGTTCAGACTCCACCAGGTCAATACGGCGACAGCGTCTCAGCGCCTCTGTCAAGTGCTCCTCCGCCTCCGCGACCCGCTCGTCGCGCCGTGCCGACTCTTCCTGGGCAAGCTCCGTGACCACCCAGCCCAGCAGCCAGTGCGCCCGCACGAAGTCCCGCTCGAGCGGGTGATGATCCCTAGCGGTGCGCTCGGCCAGCTCTAGTGGTCTTTCACGCAAGTATCGCTACATTTCACTTGACTTTTCGTGCTGGGCCGGTGCATGATCTGATGCATGAATACACCCTATCGCCTTCGTGAGCTGTCCGAGGACCAGTTGGTGCGACTC
>JAYENL010000161.1:0-1589 GCA_034722055.1 Armatimonadota bacterium | reverse complement strand
ACAACAACCGGGCGGACGCGTAGGTCCGCCCCTCTCCCGGCCGTCAGCCGACGTTCACCCACACCGGGCTCGACCAGGCCGTCTCCTCGTCCTCCTGCACCACGCGCACGTAGTAGAAGTCGCCGTCCCCGGCCAGCGACGTGTCCACGTATTCGAAGTACTCGTCATCGCTCGAGCACCGCCGCACGAACAGCGGCTCGTTGTTCTTGACGATCTTCATATGCGAGATGCGGTCCTCGCCGATGGCGTGGATGCGGATGATCCGAGGCCCTGTTGGGTCGTCGAGGCCAAGCTCCTCGCCCATCACCACGTCATTCACGCTCAGCTCCAGGATCATGCGCACCCCGGTGGTGGCGTAGGTGCGGCGGGCCATGAGGGCGTCGAAGATGGCCTCGCGCGTCAGCTCCGGCGCGTAGACCCCCGTGAAGCCGCTCTTGCGCATCACGCACCACTGGCGGTCCTGCGGGTAGGAGCGGCCGGGCATCCCGGCATGGCTGTCGCCGCAGCCGATGAAGCCGAACCGGTAGCCCCGGGCCAGGGCGTTGAACACGCCCGAGCCCGGCCTCTCGGACTTCTCCCACAGCGGGTCATTGTGCTCCACGCCCGAGCCCCAGCAGGAGTAGACCTCCACCAGGCGCTCCAGCTCCTGGTCGTAGTAGTCCCAGTCCGTCCAGGACTTGGTGTGGTGCGGGATGCTGATGACGTCCTCCCGGCCGCGGAAATACTCGAAGAACTCCTCGTAGCCGACGCCCCGCAGCTCCTCCAGGATCGGCTCCACCTCACACTCGCGGTAGATCACGTTCCGATGCCCACTGCCGGTGCCGCCGTACTCGAAGCCCTTGAAGGTCACGAACCTGCCCGGCACGTAGTGCCGGTTGGTGGCCTCCTGCGTCTCGATCCACCCGTCCTTGAGGTGCCCACCCGAGTCCGTGATGCCCATGAAATCCAGGCAGGCCACGTCGCGGCCGTACTCATAGCCCTCGTCGGGAGTGCCGATGGAGTCCGAGTGGTACTTGCTCTGGCAGTGCAGGTCGCCGAAGTAGAGCGCCATCTCCCGCCGCGTCACCCACACGGGGTTCGAGACGCACCTGCGGCCGCCGTCGGCGTGCTCCACCGTGATGCGATGCACATCCTGGACATTTGCGCGCGCGCCCTCAATGACCCTCAGGTTCGCGTCCGCCTCGGCGAAGTCGGCGCTGCCGGGAATCGCCATGCGCGGATTGTCGCTGCCCACCCGGACCGCGCCGACGAAGTCGCGGTCCGGGCGATTGCGGTACTCATCCATCACCGCGACCTTCACGTCAAACTCCTCGCCAGGGCGCACGATCGCCGGCACCACCACGTTGAACTGCGCCGGGGGCGTGGGAACCACCGTCACCTGCAGCTCATCGCCGGGCAGCTCGTAGAAGTCCCGGTCTCCCCGAACGTCCACGTAGGCGTGGAAGCGGTCCTTGGGCGTCGGACAGACGCGCTGGGCCTCCACGCCGTCCTCGCCCCAGGTGGTGTCCCCGTAGATGATACGGATGACGTCTCCCGGCTGCAGGTCGGCGTCGCGAGCGTAGGCCACGATGTTGTGCGCCCAGCCGCCG
>JAYENL010000160.1:0-8702 GCA_034722055.1 Armatimonadota bacterium | reverse complement strand
CGGCGCCTGGCTCGTCAATAAGCACGGTGCGGTTGGCCAGGAACTTCTGATACGTGCCCCAGGCGTCCACCGGCGCGTCCTCCTTGTCGCAGCGGACGACGCACTGCAGGTCGCCGCCGTCGGCCACGGAGAAGGCCGTGACCACCCGCAGCCCCACCAGGTTGCGCTCCGCGGTGTGCCGCAGCCACAAGATCTCGTCCGTGCCCACCGGGTCGCCGTCGTCATTCCACTGCACCTGCAGCAGGTCCAGCTTCACGTCCTGCGGCAGCGGGCCGGTAGCCCGGTCGGTCCACTGCGCCGCGAACTGATCGACCGTGGGTTTGTTGGTCCCGCTGCCGTCCGACCAGTGCACGCCGAACAGGTCCACGGTGGGCTTGTTGGTCCCGCTGCCGTCCGACCACTGGACTGCGAAGCTGTCCACCGTGCAGTAGTGGTCGCCGCCCTTCCCCCACACCACCCACAGCAGGTCCACGGTGGGCTGGTTCAGCGCGTGGCCGTCGGACCAGTGCACGGTGAGCAGGTCGAGCCTGGGCTTGTGGGCACCGCTCCCGTCCGACCACTCCACGGCCAGCGCGTCCACCGCCACCTCCGTGGGGACGACGCGGCTCCACTCCACCGCGAACAGGTCCACCGTGGGCTTGTTGCTGCCGCTGCCGTCCGACCACTCCACCGCGAACTCGTCCAGCGCCACCCGACTGTACGTCACCAGCACGTACTGCCGCAGGTCGGACTCCTCGGTGGGAAAGGCCTCGTCGCCGGGGTTCACGAACGGAATTCTGCCCGTGCGGCCCAGCAGCAGCAGGCGGTCACCGTCAACGGTGGCCCGCGACACCCGCCATGAGAGCGGCCGGCGCAGCTGAAACCGCGGCGGCTCCCACACCGCCATGTAGGCGTTGTCTGCGTTCACGCTGTGGGGCCAGACGCGGTCATCGCCAAACAGCAGCAGGCGGTTACGGACGGTCAGCAGGGTCTGGTAGTAGCCAAACCTTCTCGGGTCCCACAGGGCGTGGACGGTTGGTTCACCCTCCAGCGCCCTGCTCCACAGGTACTGCCTGCGACTCCTCCCATGGTAGCCGACCAGCCACACCCGACCCTGCCACGCCGCCATCATCTGCCAGGCGTAGATGGCCTTGGAGTAATGGTCCATGCACGGGCCGATGCTCACGCAGCCGATACCCTCCCCGCTGCTCTCCAGCCGCCAGTAGGCGTGGACCCGCTTATCGCGGATGAGGCGGACGAGGCGGTCACCCAGCGCCACCTGCGCTCGCACCTGCACAGTAGTGTCGAGCTGCTGCAGGCTGAGGTCGCGCACCACCGCAGAGAAGCCGCCGCCCGTGGTATATCCCGCCCACATGCCACAGGCGATCCCATCACTGAGTCCCACCGGCTGACACCAGCGCGTTTGCTCCTTAACCCCCTGCGTTGTGGTGGCGAGCAGCTGCCAGCCGCCCCCGTAGTACTCCTCTTCGTAACGCCAGATCGCGGCGGCTATCTCCCTTTGACGAGACAGCCGCAGCCCCGTGAACAGGTAGCCGAAAGCGTGAAGCTGGCCCTGCCATACTACCAGCGCCTGGACGCCAGCGCGGTCGGCGCCCGCCATGGGCAGCTCAACGCCGCAGAAGCCAGCGGCCTCGGTGACTGTGTACAGCGGATACTCACCATGCAGGCAGCCCACCCACACCTCGCCGCCGTAGACCTCCACGGACGTGAGCAGCCCGCCGCCTGGGTACTCGGCCAGCTCGCGAATCTGCAGGTCCATGGCCTTCCCTCGCTACGTCGGCAGCCAGGTGCTGTTGATGCGGTCGATGAAGTCGGGGCTGGTGCCGCTCCCGTCGCCGTATATCCCCCAGCACACCACCAGCGTGTCGATCAGCACGGCGGGCAGCCCGGCATCGGTCTGCCGCGTGGCCCGCAGGGCGTGGCGGGCCTGATTGACGCTGTCCTCGTCCCAGGGCTCGGCCTGGACGACGAAGCTGTCGCCCTCCTCCTCATCCTGGTGGTACTGGTCCACGTGCTCCTGCACGTCGTGGTCGATGCGCTGGTCGATGGTGGTGGCGTCGCCGGCCGCCCGCTTGAGGTCCTTCCAATATACCGGCCCCGTGCCGCCGTCGCCGCCCGCCGCCTCCAGATCGTCCACGCGGGCGTCGAGCGAGACGGGCGGGGCGCTCTCGCCGAAGTATTGCAGGCCGATGGCCTCGCGTATCTCGTCCAGCTCCTCCGCCTCGCCCGCCAGCGTCAGCAGCGCCTCCAGCCCCCGGCTCCAGGTGCGCAGGTCGGTGACGTCCGTGACACTGTTCCCGTCGGTCACCACCTTGGCGATCAGCAGGGCGCCGGCTACCGCCTCCCCCGTGCTGTTGGTGTGCCACTCCACCACCCCGCTCTCGCGGCTGTCGGGGTCGCCGGCATCGACGCGGGTGACCGCCCGCGCGTACACGTAGGTGGCGGAGCTGGCCGGGACCGACAGGTTGTAGGCGCCGTCGGTCTTCAGCCACACCCACAGCTCGCCGTCGCGGGCGATGCCGCAGCCGGCGGCGATGTCCACAGACAGGCCGGTGCCGGCGGCGACCGTCCAGGCGGTCTCCTCCGCCACGCCGGCGCCGATCCCCCGCAGCGCCCCCACCACCTGGCTGTCGAGGATGCGGGCGACGGAGTTAAACTCCGCGCTGGGCACCTTGTCCAGCGGCTGATGCGTGTCGTGTATAAGGTCGCCGTACGCATCCATCAGGCGAAGCCCGCCTCCTCATTGTCGAACCCGGTCTGATCATCGTCGAACAGGCACACGGCATGTATCTCCCCGTCCACGATGACCCCGTCCGCCAGCCCGGCGTCCTCCGGCCCGGTCAGCAGCGGGCCCTGATACGCCATCTCGGCGACCGCGCGGGCCGCCGCCAGCTGGATGATCTCCTGCACCGCCTCCGCCAGTCCGATCATGTGGTCTCAGGCTCCGGTGCCACCCGCAGAGTGGTGTCGTACTGCCCCTTCTCCAGGTGGATGATATTGTTGATGCGGATCGCGCGGCACAGCTGCCCGTCCAGCTCCAAGCCGTACGAGTCGCTGGCCGGCGCCTCCATCTTGGGCCTGACCTTGTACCCCCACCACAGATACGGGTTGCCGCGGACCCGCAGCGTGATCCCTCGCAGGTCAACACCGCGGATCAGCCGGGCGGTGTTCAGCGCCACGATCCGGGCCACCCGCCCTAACCAGAAATGGCTGCCGCGCATGACCTGTGTCCGCTCCCAGGTGTCCTCGATGTTCTGCTCGGGGACGGGGCTGCCGCGCTCGATCCGTGCCTCCGCCGAGAACCCCCGCAGCGCTGGCATCACGCCCCCCAGGCTGCCCTGGCCCGGCGGCGCCCCCCATACCAGCACACGGTTGTAGTCGTGGCGGGGGTCCTGCCGGCTGCCGGTCTGCGTCAGCAGCTCGTCCTGGTCGCCGGCCACGTAGACGGCGTCGGGCAGCGACACCTCCGGCACGTTCTGCAGGTAGGTGAAGTAGTTGGCGTAGTACGGGACGACTTGGGAGGGGTCGCCGGACTTGCCCCACCAGAAGAAGACGGCGAAGTCCCGCTCCGCCAGCTGCATGATCCACTGGTACGCCGACTGCCCCCAGGGCGGCGGGAAGAAGAAGGCCCCCTGCGGCGGATCGAGCAGCAGCCGGTGCGTGAGCAGGTCGTAATGGCCATCGGGGAAGACGTGCACCAGGTCGCCGGCGATGTCCGGTCCCAGGGCCGTCTCCAGGATGTAGCGGACGCCCTCCCACCCCTGCAGCGTGCGGTCGCCGTCCGCCAGCTTCTCCACCATGAGCAGGTCCAGCGGCGCAAACCGTCCGTCGATCACCCCAGCGGGCGCCTGCAGCAGCGCGCTCATGTCGCGGCCGATGACGGTCCCGGAGAACTTGCCCCACTCACTGATCTCCCGGGCCGTCGACATAATGAAGCCGTTGAGGCGCCGGACCGCCGGCGCTGGCTCGCCGCCCCACGGCGGCGTCCCTGCATGCACTGTCCCGTCGGCCTGGTGCCAGCTGACGTCGACGACCAGCCGGTGGTACTTGTCCACGTAGTCGGTCCAGGCCGCGCCTATAGGCTGGCCGGTCTCCTGGTGCTCGCACGCCGACAGCAGTTGCCTGGCCACGTCCAGCTGCCACATGGGGCCAGCGGCCAGCTGAGGGTCCGCCAGCTCCTCAGTAATCTTGATCAGCGCCGGTCGCAGGTCGATGGGCGCCGCCGACTGCGTACTCCGGCTCCTGCCCACCTTCACCGCCACCGCGTACACGAACGGGGTCACCGCCCCTGCCATCATCGGCCGACCGGGGCCGAAGTTCTCCTCGTCCAAGCCGGGATTGTGGGCCTGCAGGGTGCACGTGTACTTGCGCTTGCCGGTCAGGCGATTGAGCTGATCGCGCACCGGCTCGTCCACGACCTCCGCCACGCTGCCGGCGTCCCCCTCATACAGGTGCCGGCGGCGGAAGGGATTGCCGTTGGCGGCGAAGCCGAAGGCGGCCGTCTGTAGTGCAGTGGAGGACACCTCCCGGCTGCACCAGTACTCGCGCGAGAAGCTGCCCTCGCCGTCGAAGTGCGCCTCCTGCTTTATCCCCCACTCGTCGGTGTGCTCCGGCACCCAGCGCCCCCACAGGTACTCGTGCAGCTGGGCGCTGAGCGCCACGCCGCGGCCTTTGATGGCCATGGGTCCGGCGGGCACCTGCACCGGCTCAACCTGCTGCACCCCGTACTGGTCGGGTTCCGTCTCGGTGTAGACCACCCGCGCCCTCTGCGCGCCCGGCGCCTCCAGCTCCAGCACCAGCCTGCCGGCCACGTGCGCTGCGCGCAGCCAGATCGGCTCGCCGGTGGCGAAGACGTCCGCACCAAAGCCGTCGAAGCTCCGGCACACGCGCCACTCTCCGTTGACCCACTTGCAGAGCGCGGGCGGCTTGAACAGCGCGAACGATACGGCCCACACCCCGCCGCCCCAGATCACATCGACGTAGGGACACTGGTCCTTGTCCTCCGAGAAAACCGGTGCGGTTCCGAGCCACCAGAACCGCAGCGCCCAGCTCTGACCGCGCGGCATTTCCCCCTCCGTGCTGGCCAGGTAGGGCTGGTTGCGGTCGGTTCCCCGCCAAGCTACGGCGTGTGTCTGCGGCTCGGCGTCCGGCTGACACGTCTCCCAGTACTCCGCCGTCATATCCCCCCCGTCGAAGGGCAGCCAGGTCAGGGGCATGGGGTCCTCCCTGCCGCGGACCTCGAACAGACTGCCTGCCAGCCGGTTGCTCCGCGGGACCACGTACGGCTCCACCGTGTAGCCGCCGACGCCGACGCCGGTCTCGGCGTCGGAGAGGTCCCACCAGTGGAGGTTATCCACCTCGCTGATCACGCCGCGGTCCAGCGCCCGACGCGGCTCCCGCAATACCACGCCCCCGATCTCGACGTCCGGACGGCGCATATCGGGCGGTTCGCCAGCCGGGTTGCGGCTGAGCTGTGACAGCAGGTCCGTGCGCACAAACCCCGGTCGGGTGATGACTGTCGTGGCCTCCAGCGGGTAGGCCAGCGCCCGCACCCACGGCGTCCGCTTAGCCACCGGCCATCACCGCCTGAAGGGTCGGTTGTAGGCTCTCCTGCGCGTGGGCGATGCGCGCGCGGGCGATTTCACAATACCCTTTGTCCTCGGCGTCAAGCTCGATGCCCACGAACTTGCGGTCCAGCAGCGCGGCTGCTACGCCGGTACTACCGCTGCCGAGGAAGGGATCGAGGACAGTCTGACCGGAGCGAGTGGAGAGGGCGATGAGATAAGCGCAAAGGGCGACGGGCTTGACAGTACTATGCGTATTGCGCGAATAGACGCGCTTCACTGGTGTCTTCCCATCGCCTGCAAGACGGTCTACGCTATCATGATTGGGTGAATTGCCGACCATTCCACCAGCAGGTCTCTCCGAGAACTCCTCCAGCCCGGCCTCCTTCTCCGCCCTCCTCGGCTTCGGACAGTAGACCAGCCCCGTCTCTAGAAGCTCCGCTGCTGCCTCTGGCAGTCCCAGCGCCTCGCACCAGGCGTCGAGGTCGGCGTAGCGTTGCAGGTCGCCGAGGAGGTCGCCGTAGGAGAGGAGGTTGGAGGGACTGCGGCCAGCAGGGTCAGCGCAGTATTCGCCCTCACCACGTTCTGAACTAACATCTTCGCGCGAGGTGGTCATCCATCCGCCCTCGCCGCTTTCGTACTTGTGGTGTGCGCGGGGGCGTGGCGCATCCACGAACGGTATCTTAGCTGCCTGCACGTTCAGCGGCCCTACGCCCCACTTCTCCGCGTTGTCAAGGTAGCTGCCCTCACGCGCCTTGACCGCGTGGAGAATAGGATAGGCGAAGGGCTTGAGGGGCGCGGTGCTCCCGCGCCATCCGTCCCACTCGACGGCGGCAGGAGTCGAAGGGGCGGTGACGTACGGCTGTTCGCTACCATCATCTTCCTGCCAGGCTCCCGACCATCCCTTCTCAACGTTGCGCGTGTAGCTGGTCTTATCTCGCGGATTGAACTTCTTCTGACCACAGGCGATTCGTACTCCCGGCGGCCTTGAGCAATCCCAGTCGTCGGGCACGTCGGGCACCACGGCCTCCCAGTGCTCGCGGCGGGCGGCGGGATAGGAGGGCCAGTGGAGCGAGAGAAGGCGGGAGAGGAGGGCGGTGCCAGCATCACGTCCTCGTTTGCCTGCGCGCGTCCATTCGCGTTCGTTTGGTCCGTCACCACCGTGCCCATGCCCGACGTACTGTCCCCGGTCTACATTGTCATCAATGCCAGAGTAGACCCCGCCAACTGCCGCGCTCGCCGCCTTCCGCCGCTCCGCGTCCGTCAGGGCCGCGCCAACGTAGTCCAGCCAGGCGCGGAAGGCCTGCTTGTCGGCGGTCTTCGCCACATCCACGCTCTTCGGCATTCCCGTGAGCGAAACCCACAGCAAAAGCTGTGTCTCATCAACCACGAAGCCTGCCTTCCTCAGCGACATGTAGAGGCCCGCCACGCATCCCACGCGCTCGCTGCTCATTACCCACGCATGACCGCCAGGCTTGAGCACGCGCAGGCACTCCTCCCAGATGTGTTGCTCCGGGAGGTTCCGGTCCCAGTCGGCGCCCATGAAGAAGAGTGCGTGCGGCGGGTCGGTCACGATGCAGTCGAACCAGTTATCGGGAAAATGCCCCAGCAGCGAGGCGCTATCGCCGCACAGCACGTGGTGTCCGGACACTATTGCCCCTCCTCGTCATCCACGTGCCTGCGCCACAGGGCCATACCGTTGAGTCCCTCGTAGTAGTCCAGGTCGGCGCCGGTGTCCACCACGGCGTACGCCACGCCGTCATCTACCTGGAACATATCCAGGCTGGTGATGCTAAGCGGTGTGCCGTCCACGAGCATACACGGCACTGCGGGACCGACGTGCAGCAGCGTGTCGCGGCTGCCACTGCGGCTGCCCTTGTAGCCGACCACCTGCCCGTCACTGTTGCGGGCCAGGATGTACAGCACACCGTCGTCGTCGCGATCAGCGCCGAGGAGTGTGTGTCCTGCCAGCACGGTCACCGGTCCCTCCCAGCCGTCTACATCGCCCATGTTGTCGCTCTCGGCGTAGAGCACACCGCCGTACCCCTGCCACAGCAGGGCCATCTGCCCCCGCCCCACGTGCGGCACCCACACGGCGCGGCCGCTGGACTGGCCGGTGGAGCTCTCCCACACCGACCTCTCCCAGGCCAGGGTCGGGGGCGCGTTGCGCGGGGCGTGCCAGGCGCGGGCCTCCATGCCGCCGTCCACGGCCCCCCGGGCGCCGAAGATCATCCCCATGCCCGGATTGCGCCAGAAGGCCCCCGCCGCCGCCAGCACCTGCGTCTGGATCGCCGCCAGCGACGGGCGCAGCTTGTCCAGGCCGAAGTTGTGAAAGTCGATGTCGAGCTGCGAACCGTCCGGGATCGCCACCAGGTAGCTGGGACTCACCCACTCGGTCATGATCTTGGCCCAGTTGGTGCCGTAATCGCTGCCGCCAGCGGGGTCGCCGTACCCCTCCTCCACGCCCAGAGTGGGCGGCTTCTCGCCCTCCTCGAGTTCGTGGCCGCAGATGGTGGTGTCGATATCCTCCCCCGACAGCCACCAGGTCCACAGGCTCATGGCCACCCCGCCGAACATGCTGATCAGAATGGCGGCGAACGTGTAGGTGAGGGTGACCTCCTGCTCAAAGAGGCGGTTGCCAGCCGGATCGTCGATGTGCAGCCGCCAGGTGCCTCTCACCTGGGCGGCGTGGAACCCGGGCGTGGGCGTCCCCAGCCCCAGCGCCGACCAGGCCAGCGCCGCCCCGGCGCCGGCCGTGTCGGAGAGGTAGATGGTGATGTCCTGGATGTACTTGTAGCGGAAGCCGCTGGCCGGCAGATCGGCGATGTCGCCGTCGGAGGTGAGCGCCCGCCAGTCGGTGAAGCCCATCAGCCCACCACCAGCTGGATCGCCCGCCAGGCGCGGAGGGCCTCCTGACGCTCGAGTTCCAGCTCGAACTCGGTGCTGGGCCGGACTATGAAGGTGAAGGTAGTCTCCTGGCGGCGAGTAGCCTCCTCCTGCCCGCGCTGCACCGCGTGCCGCACCTGATCCGGTGAGGTATGCTCGGCCACCTCGTGCATACGGTCCTCGATCTTCTGCAACACGTCATGGGCGCGCTCCGTCCACGGCTGGCCCTCTCTCTCGCCGCGGGCGTGGATC
>JAYENL010000159.1:0-33988 GCA_034722055.1 Armatimonadota bacterium | reverse complement strand
GAGTACAGACATCGTCCTTCACACTCTGAGTGCCCGCAACAGCCAGAGCAAACCGGCTATGGCGCAAGCTGACGCCTTGCGCGTCCTAGCACGCCGTCACCCGGAAATCCGCCAGGCTTTCCGGAATGTGCTGCGCGACTGGTGCCCCCTGGAGTACCACCAGCTGATAGAGCTGAAGCGCCGCTAGAGACCCGGCCGAGAAGTCGCTCGTCGCACACGGCCGGCTGGCTACGGGGCGCTGAGGCCCCTCTACGGCCATGCGAATGCGCGGAACTCGGGGCAATCAGTGCTTTCCGGCCGGATTTCTAGCGGCAGCTACCTTCACAGTGGGCAGATCGTGGGCCCTCGGTGAGCCAGCCGAGGGCCCGATTCCATGGTCGGCCTGGGCGGAGTCTATCGCTTAACTGCCGTCTCCTGCTATGCCCAGCATCGCGAATCCGTTGCCGGGCGAGTTCTGAGGCCCCCACCGCGAACGAATGAGACGTCCTATGCTTCCCCACGGTCGTCCCCATTCTGATCTTCATCTACCACCCGTAGTCCCTCGTTGGTGGACAGTTCCTCCGCTGGCGATTTCGGCACCTCCGCCATCAGGCCCTTCCGCAGCACCTCCATCAGCCCGTCGGCGAAGCCCTCTCAGGTTTCATCATCGCCAAACCGTGGGTCGCCGTAGAGCGCCGCGGCATCGATGTTGTCCATGGTCCACCTGGCGTAAGCGTCGACGGCCGCCGCCACCCGCCACAGCTGCTGTGAGACCGGCTGCCGGTGCGCCTCGATCACGCATTCGAGACCAAGCGGACAAACTCAGCCTTCGTCCTCTCGTCGCCGCCACGCTTGGGATCCCGAAGGGCCTGCTCGCCGGCCTCGCGGTCCGTCTCCCGCTGCTCCTTCCTGGTGGCCACCTTCGCCAGCGTCAGCGCCGAGACCTGGCGGGCGCCTGCGCCTTGAGAGCCGCGGCGCACCGCACCATACTCGCGCCGGTCCGCCAGATGTCATCGACCACGACAATGGGCCGGCCGCTCAGGTCGGTGGGACAGAGAACATCCCCGCCGCGCCGGGGCTCCTGTACGAAGACGAGTTCGCGACAAGGGACGCCCGAGACTCGGCCCAGGGCGTGGGCCAACGTGCGGCCGGCACTCCAGTCCTCGTCGGGTGCCTGCGGGGGGAACGTGAGCGTGTCGGCGCCCATGGGCAGCGCCGAGCGCAGCAGCCGGGCGCACAGATTCGCCCAGTCCAGTCGGGGCCGCTTGTGGAAGGCCAGGATGGCCCGGCTCACGCTGTCGGCGTAATGCGGCTGGCCGCGGGTGCGAGGGATGTAGAGCAGCGCCGCGTGGCCCTCGATCTCGTCGCGGTGGAGCTCGATGAGGTGCGTCATCGGATCGCGCCCCCGGCGTTTTGCGTTACGTGGCAGCAGGGGATTGTGCGCTGTCCCCTTGGACGATCTATGGCTCCTCTGGCGGCACACGCTGATCAGGCCGAAGGGAATCGGTTGTGCCTTCCTCAAGCATGGCTCCGCCACCTTCAATAAGGCGCCGGAGCCGAAGAAGCCTGGGCCGTAAACGGGGGAATTGCCGCTGGACCACTAGGTGGGCCGATGGACATGAGCGCCGCTGCTCGCCTACCCCTTGCGCCACCTGGTCTCCTGCCTTCGCTTCGACTGCTCGGAGGAGTCCTGCTGCTATGCACGGAATCTACAACCAGAGTACCCACCTCTTGCATAGGGGGCAGCAGAATGTGTGCACAGGACTTCGAAGAGATCCGGATACTTGGCCTCGCCAGTAGTCAACCCGAAGACCTCAGGGATAACAGCGGCTGGTGGATGGTACACTTCGAGTTGTCTGCCAAGCCGCCTGGCGAGTGGAAGGAGATCTTCCAAGAGATATGGAGATTCGGTGGGCCATTATCGCAACCCGCCCCTGAGTTCACCACCGCGCACGGCGTGCCTTGTCTGGTAGTGCGGTCTCATTCGGATCAGACAGATGCAGTCCAAGCTCAGTTGGACCACGCCAAGCGAAAGGTCCATGACGCGAACGAGAGATACCAGCAACTACTAGAGGAAAAAGAAAGCAAACGCGCAGCACAGGAGGCAGCCAAGTCGCAGGCGAAACGCGAACAAGAAGGAATACTGAAGCGGCTCAGGGAAGAACTTAATTTCGACTGAAGCCTTCGCATCAAGCCACATCTGGCCCGTTGTGCGTGAGAGGAGTTCGCCTACGGCCTCTCATCTATAGCTACTTGTTCCTCGCCACCAGCTTAAAAGCCGCTGCCCGCCTCGGGGAAAGACGGGCAGGCCAGCTACACAATCGTTAGTGGGATGACACGGATCCTGATCTCCTCCTGGCGGAACCGCGTCTTCAGTACCTCCTTGTAGTGCGACCAGAAGTCACTGTCATCCGACGCCTCCACCCGCATTAGGACGTTGTCGTCCTCGTACAGATCAGGTTCGTCTTGCCAGTAGCCCGAGAACGAAGAACGCTCAAACTCCGCACCACCGAAGTGGTGTATGAGTTCCCTTAGCGTCTCCTCGTATTTCTCGGGCTCGATTTCACGACCGTCATTGTCGGTGCAGGGCAGAATGATCTCGTAGAGGTTCACCGAACCCCACCACGCGGAAGTCCACCTGCTCTTGGGCCAACACTGCTATCTGGTAGTCTGTCACGTCGAAACGGTTGCCGCGCAGGGCGCGCCCTCCACCTATGTCCAGAAGGAGGTTGAAAACGGTTGCCCAATCGTCGGGGGCCACAGCGATTCTGCGCCGAAGGAGGATAGGGGCTTCAAAGAGGATGGCCAACCATTCCTCAGAGATGGGCACAGAGACCGTGGTGCCGGAGGTTTGTTCGCAGAGGTCAGTCTGGAGATCAACCGATCCCGTGTAGTAGTTGATCATGCTCTGGTCTTCAGGCTGATCGACCATGGTCGTGCCACCTATGTCGTCCATCACCTTTGCCCTCCCAGCTCCGGATTCAGCTCCCGTGAGTAGTAGTGCTTCCGGCGGATCCATTTAAACCCCTCATGCTTGGTGATCGCGGCTATCTCGATCGGGCCGCCAACTGAGGGTGCACCGGGGAGATACTTGTAGAACTTGATCGTGGCATCAACCAAGAAATCGGCGAGGTCAACAGCGTCTTGAATCGGCATCGCCGGATGCACAAGAGGAGCCTGCAAAGATCCCCGCACGGTGTCGAATACGCGGCGAGCAAGGTCGTCGTCGAACGTCCCCGTCAAGACCTGCGGCAGACGGCCGCTGAAACCCGCGACAAGACGTATGATAGCTTCGCCTTGCCCGTTCCAAGTGATCCCAACTTCACCTGGCTTGCGGATGAGTTCGGGCTCCGGGCAGTCGCCGCGCTCGATCGTGATCTTGTACTCCTCAGCTATCGCCGCGTTGGCCGAGTACCCAGCCACGACAAACCCGAGGGGAGGGCGGTCACTTGCCTCTACCTCCTTGAATGCTTCTGTGTACTGCTCCTCAAACATAAACCTCCTGACGAGCCCCGCCACTTGCTCCATCGTGTATCCCCTCACGTCGAGGCGCCAGGACTCCTCACCATCTGCGAAGCGATGGCGAAGGTCCTTGGCCAGCGTCGCGATCGAAGCCGATACGATGCCGCCAGCCCCCCACGAGATCATCCCGATCGGTTGCCCCTTCAGTAGATTGAACACCTTGTTAGCGTTGTTGTAGATGTTCATCACTGTCGGCTGTTGTCCGCCTTGGACTGCCTGGGCAACTGTGGTTGCGGTGTCTGCAGCCAACACGACCCCATCATTGACCTTAATGTTGATCGCGACACTCACGGGAATCCTCTCCGAAGCAACTCCATGTATTCGGCCCCGCACCGGTCCTATTCCATGCCCATCCCCATACGTCCTCCCGGTCCACCAAATCCCCCCCACTCTCTTCATTGGGGCTAAGACACCCCCCAATCCAGGGGTAGACAGTCTTTGACCGCCGTCTCGTTTGACGCCTATCAGGGCCTCAGAGTTTCGCGTAAGACTGTGGGTCGCACATCAACTGATCCCGCCGGTCTGCTGTGCCGGAGCCGTGGACAGGTGCGCACAATCATGGAAGGGCGACCAAGCACACGAAAGCTCCGAGCCATCCAGGTCTCTTCGTATCGTCGTAGTACCTCAGCGCAGCCTTAGACCTCCCCCTCCTCCGCGTGCAGGGTACCCGCCAGGTGCAGGTCCGCGAGCTCCAGATCCCGCGTGCCGTGCTCGAGCACAAACTGCAGGTAGAGGCCGAAGTAGTCCTCCCCCTCGGCGAAGTCGGCAACCCGCTCGCCCAGCCCGTGCGGCCGTGCCAGCTGCTGCAGATCCTCCGCGCTCTGGTAGATGATGGTACAGTGGCCACAGGGCCGCTCCACCCACTGGCCGTGGTGGCCAGCGTGCCAGTACTCCAACACGTCACAGCGGTCGGCGTACGCGTGCTCGTGTGGCGGTGCGCGGCCGCTCTTGGCGTCGATGATGTGCTCGGCCCTGACCACCACCCCGTCGGCGTCCCTCACGACCTCGCCCACGATGATGTCGGGGATCAGCCCGTGAGCGCACAGCGTCTCTCCGCGGAGCCCGGCCAGCACCGGGCCGTACTCGGCCTCGGCCAGCTCCAGGCACAACCGCTCCCACGTCCAGGCCCGGTAGGCCACGCAGGGCCGGCGCCACCACTCCGGCGGCCTCAGCGGGCCGTTGACGTAGCGCCATAGGTCGCCGGCGTCGCGGTGGGCCATCACCGCCTGCATCGCCAGCGCGGGCGGCAGGCGGCTGAGCAGGGCCAGGGCGGCCGGCAGCTGGACCGCGTCGCCAGCACGATTGGCCAGCGCGCCGACGTGATCGTGGGTGGAGGTGTCCGCAACCCTCTTACGGAACTCACCCGGTAGATTGCGGGCGATCCATACCGCGTTCTTCCAGCGCCGGAGCTGACTGTTGCTGACATCGCGCCAGTGGCTAAGGGACGGCGTGAATGCGAGGTAGACGCCGGCGAACGACAGCTGGATGCTGTTGGCGAGCTCCTCACGGACGGCTGCAGGCAGCTCGCTCACCTGCTTGGTGGGTGTGCCGGGTCCCACACTACCTCCTCAGGTGGGCGAACATACTGCTACGCAACTATTTTGGTCGGTGATGAAGACCAGGACGTTCGCTGAGCTCATGGTGCCCTCCCGGGGGCGCTCGTGCGTAGGCCAAGCGCCGGGATGATGGATTCCAGGAACTAGGTTGGCCGCGCTGGCGGGCAGTCCTCCCTCGATCCGGAGGTGAGATCAACTTCGCCGCTACCTGAAAGGTGCATACGCGGCTCGCGGCGAAGTACTACAAGAGCACAGTCGTTCACGGCCTGTGTGGTCATGGAGCGTGCCGCCAGCGGGATGCCTCGAAGGACTCAGCCGGGTCGGCTTCGAAATGTAGCTCGTGGCCATCGAGCGGGAGTGAGCGCGGGTGACCGACCTGGGAGCTCAGGACTCGGCGACGGGGGACGGCGGGGCTGTGCTCGTCGTCGATGACGAGGACATGGTGCGATCCGCGCTCGTGGACCTGCTTGCCGCAAGCGGTTACACGGTCCTGGAAGCCGATGGCGGCGAGTCGGGCCTGCGCGTTTGTCACGAGCACTCCGAGGAGATAGGCATCATCATCACAGACGTCTCCATGCCGGAGATCAGCGGGCCGGAGTTCGTAAGCCGGGCTCGCCAGGTCTGTCCCGATGCCGAGGTACTTTACATGTCGGGACACGCCGACGAGACTGCAAGGAAGTACGGGCTGGATGAGGACGATGTCAGGTATCTGAAGAAGCCCTTCGATCCCAAGCGGTTGCTGACCACCATTCGGGCCATGCTTCAGGCCCGAGGCAAGTAGCGCAGTTGCCTACCGCTGACCAGTCACCAACTGACGGGGGCGATGCACCGGTGGCCACCATTCTGGTTATTGATGATGAGGAGACGGTTCTTGCCGCCTGTCAGCGCCGTCTGCGGGACGACGGGCACGAGGTGCTGACTGCTCGCAACGGCCTGGACGGCATCGGCATGGCCCGGCGACATAGCCCGGACCTGGTCGTCCTCGACATCAAGATGCCCGGTGTCAACGGCCTTGAGGTCTGCAGGCGGCTGCGGCAGGATGAGAACCTCGGCAGCGTTCCAGTGCTGTTCCTCACCGGCTTCAGCACGGTGGAGCAGCGCGTGGAGGGGCTGGACGCCGGCGGAGACGACTACCTGCCCAAGCCCTTCTCAACCGACGAGCTGGCGGCCCGGGTGCGGGCAATCCTGCGTCGAGCGGGGGGCAGACCGGAGCCGACAGGGGACCCGTCTCGGATCGAGGTCGGCGCGCTGGCACTGGAGCGTAACACGCGTCGCGCCGTTGTGGATGATCGTGCCGTGTCCCTCACGCCGGTGGAGTTCGATCTCCTCGACCACCTCATGTCCCACGCCGGCGAGGTCTTCAGCGCTGAACAGCTTCTCCAGCAGGTGTGGGGCTACAGCCCGGGCACCGGTGACGGCGGTCTGGTGCGGTGGCACGTCAAGAATCTGCGGGAGAAGATCGAGGACGACCCCTCCGACCCACAGTATATCAAGACCGTGTTCCGCCACGGCTATACCATCCCGCCGGAGCAATAGGGCAACGGGCGTGACGGTCATCGCCGAATCCCCCCGCATTTCTCTACACAGTTACTTTGTTTCTACCTCAAGACTAACGCAACCCACACGCGACATGTGGCGTAGATGTGATATCCTATTCAAGCCCTGCAATGCCGTAGCGCCGGAGCCCGTCGGCTTGGACGCCACAGGGAGCCGTTCCCAACACGCAATCCTCATGCAGAGGTGAGCGTCGTGAAACGCTCCGCTGAGCCGCGGGCCAACGACTGGATCTGGGCCGACAGTCACGCCGACAGTGATAGCTCACGCCCCTTTGAGTTCTCCATCATCCGCGCCGAGGACAACGTCCGCATCATGCTGCTGGTGCTGCTGCTGGCGGCGGGTCTGGCAGCTCCCCAGCTCGTGACCAGCCGCCTGGCCCTGTTCATGGGGCTGATTGTGGGCGCCTTCCTCAGCATGTGGACCCGCTACGAGGCGGACTGGCTGCTGTTGCGTCGCCTTGGCTTTCTGGGGCAGGGGGCGGTGGTCGTCGTCATCGGTGACTTCGCCTGGCTGGCCCTGGTCATGGTGGGTACCGGCGGGCTGGCCTCGCCATTCTCCGCGCTGCTGCTGATGCCGATACTCTTCGCCGTGGCCCTCTTCTCCCGCATGAAGACGGCCGTGATGCTGGTCACGGCGCTGGTCGTGATGGCCTACGTGGGAATGGCGGCCGCCCGTGGCTTCGACACCATCAACTCCTGGGAGCTCGCCGGCATGTTGGTGGCCGTCGCCGCCATCGCCTGGGTGGCCCACGGTGTCTGCCTGGTGCTGGAACGCGAGAGACGCACCAACGAGCTGGTCATCCGCAACATGTCCGAGGGGATCCTCCTGCTCGACAACAGCGGGAGGATAGTGGTCGCCAACCGGCAGATTGAGCGGCTTACCGGGGTGCCGCCCAGCGCCATCGTCGGCGAGCGGGCCTCGGAGATCGCTGAGAGCGAAGCGCTGAGCAGTCTTGCCCCCATCCTCCGGGACGTCATCCGGTCGGCAAAAGGCCCTGCCAGTCACGTCCGGGAGGTGACCGTGCGCGGGCCCGAGATCCTGGACCTGCGGGTCACCACCACGCGATGCTTCGGCCCCGTCGGCGAGAACGTGGGCTATGTCATCATCTGCCAGGACGTCACCCCCGTGAAGACCGTCATGCGCGTCAAGGAGAAGGGTCTCTCGATGCTCTCCCACGAGATCCGGTCGCCGCTCACCACCCTTCGGGTGACGGCCACCATGTTCGGCGCGCTCGCTGACCGCCTCAGCCACGAGAAGTTCGGCCAGATCGCGGAGATCGTGGACTGCGAGACTCAGCGGCTGCTGTGGATCGCTGGTGAGCTGCTGAACATCTCGTCCCTGGAGGCCCCCGATGCCTCTCTGCACTTGGAGCCCACCGATGTGGGCGCGCTGGTGCGCAAGGTCCGCCGTGTCATGAGTGTGAAGGCCACAAAGAGGGACATTCATATCGAGGGCGGCGTGGAGGGAGACCTGTCCTCCATTCCCGTGGACGCCGACCGACTGGAAAGCGCCGTTCACCGTCTGTGCGAGAACGCCATCAAGTACACTGAGCCCGGCGGGACGGTCACCATCGACGCACGACGCGTCAAGGAGCACGTGGAGATCGCAGTGTCCGACACCGGGAAAGGCATCCCGCCGGACAAGATGGCCATCATATTCGAGAAGTTCGCCCAGCTTGAGGACGACGGCGACCGAGAGAGGGACGAGCGCGGCGCCGGTCTGGGGCTCTACGTAGTCCGGCGCATCGTTGAACTGCACGGGGGGGAGATTGCGGTGGACAGCGAGCCGGGCCGCGGTTCGACGTTCACGCTCCACATCCCCGTGGAGCGGGGGGAGGCGTCTCGGGGGGAGGCCGGCACCGCCGAGGCCCGTCAGGTCGAGGAGGTGCCGGCCGCCAGCTAGCCTGGGGCAGGCGCGGCGCTCAGACTCGGGGCGGTCGGGGTGTGGCCCGCCCGCCCCGCCTCACTCTGCCCGCCGGGTGCCGGCCCATCTCCGCCGCAGGCCCCGTCAGCCCAAGACCAGACGCACGCGGCGCTGCGTAGCACGCGGCACCGGCTACTTGGCCGCGACCGTTACCTCCACCTCCGCGGCCTGTCCCGACAGCACCTCGCGGGCCGCGATCCGCCACGTGCCGGGCTGGGCGTTCAGCGCCATGGGGATCGACAGCGGCGCCGTCCCGTCCTCCGCCATCAGTACCCGGTGAGGCCAGCTCTCCTCGCTGCCGTCCGGGCGGAACACGCGCACCCGCACAGGCAGCAGGGCCTGGCCACGGCCCCGCGTCCGCACCACGCCCTCAACGCTCTCCCCCGGCGCCACCGTGTCATCTTGCAGCGAGATGACCACCTCGCCGATGGGCCGCTCGGTGACGGCATAGAGGTTCGCGAAGCCCACCCGCAGCGGCGCCGAGATGCGCCGCGTCTCGCCCAGGGAGCGGTCGCGGCGCAGGTCGTACACGTAGCGGGCCTGGGGCAGCACCGTGGTCGCCGGCCCGTTCTCGCCGGCGGTGCGGAACAGCCCGATGATGGTCACGCCCGGTGCCTCCCAGCGGACCGTCTCCGTCCAGCGCAGCGGCCCGCCGTCCCCGCTCTGCTCAAAGGGCGGTTCGATCTCATGCAGCATGTAGATTGCGCCGAGCAGCTCACGCACCGGCAGCTCCGCCATCTCCTCCCGAAGCTCCAGGTAGGAGTTGATGGCGAAGTTCAGCAGCACCGCCGTGCCCTCGCCGAAGCGGTTCACGACCAGGAGCGGCACGCCGTCGCTGTCAGCCAGCGCCTCCCCGCCGTCCAGCTCCAGCGCCGGGTCCACCAGCGTCTGCAGCGGCAGCTCCACGTGCCGGCCGCCGAGCGCCGCATCGAGGCTCACAGTTCGCTCCTCCAGCTCCGGCCGATCCTGGGCCAGGGGACGCTGGCGGATGCCGAAGACGTCGTCGAGGACGCCCGCCTCGCGCCGCTTGCAGTGGCCGTCGCGGACGCCGGGTCGGAGGTCAGCGATCACCAGCCCGCCGCCGTCCACGAAGCGGCGGATCTCGGCGGCGACGTCATCGGGAACCGCCCGGCCCATGGGCAGGATGAGCGCCCGCTCATCGCCGTCCGTGAGGTCGCCATCGCGCACCGTATCGTCGCAGAGGTAATGGGCCTGGTAGCCGAGGTCCTGCGTGGCCTCCAGGAAGGCGTTGTGAGCCAGGACAATGGGCGAGGTCCTGTGGTGCGGAGATCGCTCATCGGCGAAGGCCGAGGGCATGGAGTAGAGCAGGCCGATGCCGTCGTGGGGCATGTCCATCCGCAGCATCATGGTCCCCACTCCATCCACGAGGTCGCGCATCTCGTCAATGACCACCTGGCTGGTGTCATCCCAGGGATGCAGGTCCGGGGCCAGGAAGCCGTGGAACCGCCCGATGTTGTCCCATCGCCACCACCAGACCCCGTGGTATCCGTTGCTGATCATCCGCCACATCCGCTGCACCATCGGGGGTGCCTCGCGGCGGTAGCCCATCCAGTTGGACGTGATCAGCTCCCGGGGGGCCAGAGAGCGGATCAGGTCGTCGCCGATGCCGGGGTAGGGACCCCAGAAGCCCACCCGCTGGATGATCTCGTGGTAGTCGTCGCCGAAGCGCCCTGCGCCCTCAAAGCCCGTTATGGCCAGCGGGTCCAGCGTTCGGTACATCTCGGCATAGCGCCCGCAATACTGGGCGTAGTTGTAGCGCTTGAAGGCCTGGCGATCGTACCATCGCGCCACGTGCCCGGCGTTCAGCGCCGCCTGCTCGTTGATGTCGCCCGGCTCGAACAGCTCAATGTCGTCGAAGGTCCCGAAGTCGCTGCCCCAGGAGTCATTGAGCGCCTCGATGCTCTCGTACTGGCCGCGCAGCCACTGCCGGTAGGCTTCCAGGCACTCGGGATGCGCGCAGGCGCCCCAGGTGTTGTTCTCGTCGCCCAGGGAGTAGACGTAGACGCCGTGCCGGCGCGCGCCCACGTACTTGTCTGCGATCTCCTGGATGTGCTCGGTAACCTCCGGCTCGTTGTTCCAGCAGACCGGCTGCATGACGCCGTCCTCGCCGATCTCCTCCAGAATCCGGGTGGTGTAGGGCACATAGGGCAGGTCTGCCGCGGCGATCTCCGGCGACGGCTCGCCTCCGCCGCTGAGGATCGTGGTCACCCCGTTGTCCCTCAGGCTCCGCAGACCCCAGTAGCCCAGCACACCGTGCGGGAAGTTCCACATCACGAAGTTGAACTGGCCGCGATTGCGGTCCGGGACGGTGAAGGTGGCATGCTCCCGATCCACCTCGCCGCGGCTGTCAATCAGCGCTGCCTCCGCCCGCATGAGGATGGTGCGGAACCGGGGCACCTCGAAGCTGAACGGCAGCTCTCCGGCCGCGGGCTCCATCATCCTCGCGGCCACCACGCGGCCCTCGCCGTCGCGCAGACGCACCTCCAGCCGCTCATCCGCGGTAAAGGCCTGACCTCGCATCGCCACGGTGCCCTCAATGATCTCGCCAACCTCCGCGAAGTCGGCTGCCAGCGTCACGCCCTCGATCCCCCGGGCGGAGGTCACATCCAGCGGCAGGACGCCGAAGGTCTCCTGCCCCCGGCTGGTGGACACACGGACCTCCAGATGGTGCGTGCCCGCCGGGAGCGCGGGCAGCTCCACGGAGACCGAGGCCACCTCCCCGCGCGCCGTCTCGGCTGTGTAGCGCCCCAGGTCAATGCGCCGGCCGTCATCCCGCCGCACCGCCACTGCGACGCTCAGCCCGCGCCCTTCCGGCAGGCCGCTCATGGCCGACACGGTTACCTCCGCCGGGAGATCCCTCCGGTGCATCGCCAGCGGGCGGTCCGGCCAGTCGGCGAGAGACACCCCGGCGTCCCGCCCGGCCGCCCACACGATGGTCTTGGCAGCGAAGGCGGCCCAGTACTCGTACTCCTGCAGCGCCTCGTAGCTGAAGTCCAGGCGCGGCGTGAGGGCCAGGGTGCCGGCGCGGTAGTTGATCCCCAGCGCCCGGCCCTCGCCCAGCCGATAGCGCGTGACCATGGCGTCGATGAGCTCCGCATCGGTCGGCGCCGACAGGTTCAGCCCGGACGCGATCTCCCGACCCTTGGGCAGCGACGCCAGCGGCAGCCCCGTCAGCAGCTCCGGGGGCGGCTCGGCCAGGGCCCTCTCGTCGGTGAAGGCGATCTCCGGCATGGCACCGAAGGCCACCAGCCCCGCGCCGCGCTTCACTACCTCCTCGAGAAGGTAGTACTGAGCCTGGCCGGAGAGCGCGTCGAAGCTCACGTTGCCGAGGACGTAGGCGTCTGGGCCCTCCCGGATCAGTCGCAGCGCTCTGTCCATGCCCGGCTCGCCGCCGGCGACCTCGTTGCCGGTGCGGTCGAAGTACACGATCTCGGGCTCGATCGCCGCCCGCTGGGCCACCTCGGCGATCTCGCGCGCCGGCGTGCCCTTGGCGCGCACGAAGAACAGGACCTTCGCCGGACCGCCGGGCAGCGGCTTGAGCCACTGCACGTGGGGGGTGACGAAGTCCATGGAGTAGACGTGGTCGGCCTCGACAAGCTCTGGAACGTGCCACTCCTGCTGGGCCGCCAGGGGAGCGGCCAGCAGCAGCGTTGCGGCTATCGTGATCGCACTGCGCGTGCGGGTCATGGGGTCTTCCTCCCATCGGTGCGTCGAGCCTCGGCTGAGAGTCACGGAACTCAGAAGTCGCCGAGCAGCCGGGCGATCTTGACCGTCCACCTCAGGTCCTCGAGCTGCCCCGTGAGATCATCGATCATCACGGTCTGAGCCGCCCACTCCAGCGGCCCCACGTCCAGCTCCTGCGATGCGCGCTGCAGCTTCAGATACTGCTCGTGCAGCGGATCGAAGCGCTCACGGTAGGCGCCCTGCGGGCTCTCCTGGTAGATGGCGGCCAGCTCGGCGTGGATCTCGCGCAGCTCCCCGGCCTGCTGGAAGGAGCGGCGCAGCAGGTCCGCGTAGGCCAGTTGCTGCTGCACGCCGCGGGCGTCAACCAGCGCCCGCTCCCGGCGCAGACCCAGCCACACCGGCACCTCCATGCGCTCTCCCATCTCGCGGGCGACCTCTTCGCTGAGCCTGAAATCCTCGCCGGCGAAGTAGAGGTGTCCGAAGAGCCACGGTCGCAGGAAGTTCCCCTGCACGTTGGCCCAGTTGTGCAGCACCGTCTCCCCGCCCGCCTGGCGCTCCCGGCAGACGTTGAGGCCCCAGACGTCCCCCGCCGCCGGGGGCTCCACCTTCAGGGACGCGAACGGGATGCGCACCTCCACGCCCCAGCCGGTCTCGCCGGTGTCCGCTGCAGCCTGCCACTCGGCGTCCCAGGTGCGGGAGCCGGTGTCGGAGTCGAAGCGCGTGGCAAGCGGGTTCACCGCGAACTGCTTGAAGCTCTCGTGATCGTGGTTCGTGTCCAGGAAAAGCTCCACCACGTCATCGTGCCACACGGAGCCGTCGCGATTCGCGACAGTGGCCTCAAGCCCGTCCATGTTCTGCTCAAGGCAGCGCACGCCGATGTAGAGGGCATCGCGGTCGCGCAGGATTCTGAAGGCGGTCTGGTTCGGCGCCAGCGCCTCGAGGCCGGAGATGGTGAAGCCGCTCACCGGAACCGCCGCCTCCCAGGCGGCGTCATCGAGCCGCCCGTCCACCTCGACGGGCTGCGAGCTCATGACACAGACTGCGGCCACGGTCGGCTTCACGGAATGTATCTGCTCGTCGGCGGTCGCTGCGGCGCTCGCCAGCAGAGCGCCAAGCAGAATCACGGATCGGGTTCGCATGATCATCTTCACCTCGTCACAACCATGTGCCCGGCTCAGCCAGCCTCGCCCAGCAGGGCCTCGATCTTCAGCCTCCAGCGCACATCGTCGAGCTCCTCCACCAGCTCGGGCGCACGCTGCTCGTCGGCGATCCACTCACTGACCGGCTGACCCTCGCCCTCCAGTCGCTTGCGCAGACGGTTGAGCTCGCCCAGCAGCTCCCGGGCGCGTTCGGCAGCCTCGGTGTCCTTCGGCAGCTCGTGCAGCGCCGCCTCGATCTCCGCGCGGGTCGCCGCCGCGTTGGCCTCCTCCAGCATCCCGGCGATGCGCTCCCGCGCCATGCGGGCATAGTCCACCTCGTGCAGCGCCAGGCCGTCGAAGTACCCCTCGCCGGCCCACTGGAAGCAGATCGCCCACACGCGCAGGTACCGGGCGCCGGCCGGGATCTCGTTGGCCGCAAAGCGCCCGTCGTCGGGGGTCCGGTCGGGGATGAGGAGCTGCTCGTAGGAGGCCCAGCCTTCGGGGGAGAGGTGGGTGGCGACGTAGTTGTAGCTGCGGCTGTGCTCCTGCGCGAGGGGCTCCTGCTCGGCGTCGAACCACTGCCGGCCGAGCATCAGGCCGCTGCTTGCACCGGGCGGCTCCACCCGCGCCCATCCGCTCTGCAGATAGGCCTTCGCGGGATCGATCCGGACAAGCTCCCCGTGCAATCCGGAGCTGCTGTTGAGAGGGTCGGTTGAGATCGTGAGGCAGCGCTGGCCCTGACCCGGGGCGCCGCCGGCCACGATCTCGAGCTGCCCGTCGGCGCCGTAGGCCTCTCGCCACCAGCCCTCCGGCACCTCCCCCGCAGCCACTGGTCCGACGGGACTCTGCTCAAAGGACCCGTTGGTGACCAGGTTCTCGCCGACGACGGGGAGGTCCTGTGCCGCCATCGGCGTCCCCATCAGCGCCGCGCACAGCACGGCCGCAGTCCTTGCAGTCATGTAGGCACCTCTCTCAGCGGCGCGCCGCTCACCGAGAAGACACAGTCGCATCAATAGTTTATTCCTGGCCGCGGCCGATGGTTCCTTCGCCCGTGGAGCGCCTCAGGCGGGAATCGGCGCGCCGCCGCCCGTGACCCGGCTGAAGAGGATCTGCGCACGAGGTTCTCTACAGGCCATCGCCGCGCCGGGGGGTTTGCGGTGCCCGGAGCTCAGATCATCGGCAGGTCCTTCACCAGAGCATTCCCATACTGCGCGGCAACTTGCACGAAGTTCGACGGCCAGTCGCCCGCCGGCGACCACACAACGAAGGCCTCGATGGAGCGCTCCCCCAGGTCGATGAAGGCGCGCACCCTGGTGTGCCCGTCGATCAGGTAGCGCCGGTAGCCCCCATCCACGTAATGCTCCTCGACGAGCACCGGGACGTCCAGCTCTCCCTTCTCGATGAGCTCGCGCACCATCTCGTACTTCGCCTCCTCGATGCCGTTCTGGGTGGCGATGAGGTTGTGCACCGGCACGGACCTCCGCTCGTGCTCGACGCGGATGCCGAGCTGGCGATAGCCCTCCTTGACGTCCCGGAGCGAGTGGAGCTGCTTCTCGTGGGTGACCAGGTCCTCGCGCCTCACGCCCCTCACCTCAGTCCATGCGCCTGCGCCACAGCCCGCCGGTGCTGCCCGCGTACAGGACCTCCGGGCGGCCGGGGTCGATGCCCGGCAGCACACAGTGAGTGGTGACGGTACATGGGGATTAGCCGCGCGGCTGCTGAGGACCTGTCAGCCCTCCGCCTCCAGCGACCATTCGGCGTCCCCGCGGTCGGCGTTGGGCAGCCATTTCACGTGCCCGTCGAGGTAGCCGGCGTTGAAGCCGCCGTTGTGCCGGTCCTCGGCCAGGCTGGTCAGCGGCCACGCCCAGTGCCCGCTCTGGCTGCCGCCGATGTCCCAGGGCGTGGGGTAGGGAGGCGTGCGCTCCAACTCGTCGTCGGGGTCGGCCTCGGCGATGACGATGGTGCCGGCGTGATCGCGCACCTCCGCCAGCGGGGTGCCGCTGATTCCCACCTCGAACCTGGCGTCATCGGGCCATCGGTCGTAGCAGTTGAGCCCGTAGTGGCGCAGGTCGGGCGCGCGCTCGCCCTCGCTGGGGCAGTACCACACCTCGGGCTCTCGGACGTAGGGGTCCACCAGGTCCCACCAGTAGGTCTCCCCCAGCACCGTAAAGCGAGGCGGATACACGCCGCCGGCATCCTCCGTGTACATGGCGGTCGCCATCCCCACCTGCCTCAGGTTGGAGAGGCAGGACGCCGCCCGGCCCTTCTCCCGCACGCGGGCGAACACGGGGAAGAGCAGTCCCGCCAGGATCGCCAGGATGCCGATAACCACCAGCAGCTCCACCAGCGTGAAGCCGCGCGTGTCGGCGGGCAGAGCACACCAGTGCGCTCCGCGACTGCCGGCAATTTCGATCGCAGTTCGCATGTTCTCACAATAGCGTTTCTCGGCCGGCGGCGCAACGCGGGCGGCGCTGCAGGTGCGAATCTGTAGTGTCTGGCAGGACGCCCTGGGTGGGCGCGCCCCAGCAAGGATGAGTATGCGATGTTGGGAAGCCGGCATCCTCCGACCCTCTCCATCCTTGGGAAGCCGGCGCCTCGCTACCCCATTCCATCCTTGGGAAGCCGGCGCCCTCGCCGCTTGTGGCGCCCAGCGCCACTCGACCGTTGGGGGACTCAGTCGAACGGCGCGCGGGCGAGGGCGCCCGCGGCCCAGGAGAGGTGACTGAGAGACACGTGATGTCGGCTTCCAGCTGGCCATCGCCCTGAGACGCCCACGCCTCTCTCCCCCTGCCACAGCCGCGCCCGCGTCCCACCACGTATCTGGGCCGTTGCCCGTCGTCAGGAGGGGCGGGCTTCCTTGCCCGCCCGGTCGGCGTCGTTCAGCGCTGATCGCACGGCAAACCAGGCACTCACAGCAGTCTGCGGAGCCTCGCGAGGGAGCCCGCTTAGGCGACGAGAGCGGGCCATCGCCTTCAGGTGGTCGCAGGGTGCGAGGAGTCGGACCTGTCGGCCGCGAAGGCCGGAGCGTGTTCGAGCCCTGCTGAGGAGGTCCTGACGTGGCGACGTGTGCGGGATGTGGGCGGAGCTCCCGGCTCCTGACCAGCGCCCTGGACGTGTGCGTGGAGTGTCTGCGCGCCGATGGCGCTCGGTGGCAGGAATGTATCGACGCCGTGCACGCGGGCTCGCGGGAGCGCTTCGGCCTGCCGGGCGAGGCGCCCCACAGCGACGGAGGCCTGGCCTGTGACCTGTGCCTGCAGGGCTGTCGCATGGCGGAGGGGGAGCTCAGCTTCTGCGGTGTGCGGCGGAACGAGGGCGGGGAGCTGGTCGGCGGCGAGCCCGATGACGGGCGCGTGGAGTGGTATCACGATCGGCTGCCCACCAACTGCGTGGCCGACTGGGTCTGCGCCGGTGGAACTGGAGCGGGCTATCCCCGATACGCGCACCGGAGAGGCCCGGAGACGGGGTATACCAATCTGGCCGTGTTCTACCGCGCCTGCAGCTTCGACTGCCTCTTCTGCCAGAACTGGCACTTCCGCCGCGGCCGTGGCCCCAGCAGGTCGCCGGAGGAGCTGGCGAGGGCCGCGGATGAGCGCACCGCCTGCATCTGCTACTTCGGCGGTGACCCCGGCCCGCAGCTCCCGCACGCCCTCCGCGTCTCCAGGCTGGCTCTGCAGTCCGCCGGCGATCGCATCCTGCGTATCTGCTGGGAGACCAATGGTGGCATGAGCCCGGCGTGGCTCGACCGCATGGTGGAGCTGTCGCTGAGCACAGGCGGCTGCGTGAAGATCGACCTGAAGGCCTGGGACGAGACGGTGCACCGGGCGCTGTGCGGGGTGAGCAACCGCCGGACGCTGGCGAACTTCCGCCGGGTGGCCCAGCGGCGAGAGGAGCGCCCTGAGCCGCCGCTGCTCGTGGCCAGCACGCCGATGGTCACCGGCTACGTGGATGCGCAGGAGGTCGGTGGCATTGCGCAGTTCATCGCCGGCATCGACCCGGACATCCCCTACGCCCTGCTGGCCTTCGGCCCCGCGTTCGAGATGACTGATCTGCCACCCACGCCCCGCTCCCAGGCCGAGGAGTGCCTGGCGGCGGCGCGGGAGGCCGGCCTCACGAACGTGCGTATCGGCAACCCCTGGCTGCTGAGCTGAGGCGGTCCCGTGCGCTGTATACCCGTCAGGAGCAGGTGTGCACCGCCGCTGCTACGGCCTCGCGAAGCGACGCCCGGCTCTGGCCCACGAACAGGTGGCTGCCGCAGGCGCAGTCCGAGCAGCCGAATCCGGGCACGCTGCCCAGCTCCGCCGCCAGCGCCGACGCGATCCGGCACTCCAGCCGCTCGTCGCTCTCGACCCGCACGACATCGACCACCTGCGCCTGCGCCAGCAGGTAGTCGATGTGCCAGTGCATCCGCTTGTCCCCACGCAGGTGCCGATCGATGCGCGCCTCCAGGCCACCCATCGCCGAGCCCACGTAGGCGTATGCGCCCGGCTCGAAGGCCACCTCCCCCAGCGCTCCCACGCGAATAGCCGCCGGCGCGTCCAGCCTTAGGATGAGCACGTACGAGCCCGTCATCGCACCAGGAAGCTCCTCTTGCCCCGTCCGGCAGGGATCGCTTCGCGACATCCTCGCACCGGCCCTTCACGCCATGTGTCCTGCTTCTCGGGCAGAATCTCCGGGAGCCGGGAGGAGAATGTGCACTCTTTCACGAATACCCTCTCAGTCGAAGCGAAGGGAGGACGTCGGCAGCAGTGGATGCGTGTGGTGACGGCACTCACGGGGAAGGTGCTTGCCCTGTCTCGAGTGCAGCCCCGGACCAGCAGTTGCCGCTCTGCTCCGGAGCCCTCCCGGCGCGCCCCGTTCGCTGTGATACCATCGTCCGTTGTGGGGAGGAGTAACCGTGGATCGCTCTCTCTTTCAGGCCGCTGAGGTTCTGGACATGGCCATCGAGACCGAGCGCCAGGGCCTGGCCTTCTATCGTTCCTGCGCCGTGGCCCGGGCCAGCGAGCGGGTGGCGGAGGTGTTCGAGTACGTCGCTGAGCAGGAGCGCCGGCACATCGACCTGTTCACGCAGATGAAGGCCGACCTCGATCAGTACACCGTTCCGGAGAGCTATGTCGGGGAGACCCTGGCCTACGTCCGCACCTTCGTGGGGGAGCGCATCTTCAGTGACGTGGATGCGGCGGCCTGCGCGGCCGAGGCCATGGAGGACGAGTTCGAGGCCATCGACATGGCGCTGGAGCTGGAGCGCCGCTCCATCGGCTTCTACACCGGGCTGCGGGAGGTCGTCCGCGAGTCCGAACAGGACACGATCGACGAGATCATCGCGGAGGAACACAGGCATATCAGGCGGCTGCTGCGACTGCGCCACGAGCTGGAGCAGGACGAGGCCGATGCGCGGGGGCAGTAGCCGGCCCCGGCGGACGGGGTCGCGCGAAGCGCGCCCCGCACGGACGGCTCACAGGACAGACGGTCACGCATCGACGAGTGCATCAGTCACGCCCGGTCAGCCGCTGGGCCCAGAGCATGACTGGCGAACAGCAACTGACTGACGCGCCGGCGCTGGAGGTACTGAAGCATGGCGACCGAGCTGGTCATGACGCACGAGGACGTCGGAGGGTTCTTCGGGCGACTCATCGACGAGGGGCCCGTGATGGGCCCCCGCGAGCGCGTCAAGCACCCCGGCTTCCACCGCTTCGACTGGGTGGAGCGCGCCGAGGACCTGACGCTGCAGTACACCACGACCACCATTCCCCCGAAGAAGGCCTTCTTCCCGCCGCGGGAGGTGCTCTTCGAGTTCGAGCTCACCGAGCCGCCGCAGATCACCGCCGTGCGGGAGGCCGAGCCCTTCACGCTGGTGGGCGTGCACCCGTGTGACCTGGAGGCGCTCGATTAGCTCGACGACGCCTACGCTCAGGACCCGGCGGAGGCCTGCTGGCCCGCCAACCGCGCCCGCGCCAGGGTCATCGGCGTGGACTGCACGCCGGACGAGTACTGCTTCTGCACCTCTGTGGGGAGCTGCCACTCTCGCGCCGGCGCCGACCTGTTCCTCACGCCCATCCAGCGCGGCTACCTGGTGGAGGTGCTTACCCCGGACGGTGAGCAGATGCTGCGCGTGGCCGACGTGGAGGAGGCCGCGGACGAGGACCGCCGCCAGGCACGGCAGTGGCGTGAGGACAAGGAGGCGCGGATGGTGGCCGCCCTCGATGCCTCCCCCGCTGAGCTGGCGGACATGCTGGAGGGCGCGACCTTCGACGAGATCTGGCAGGACATCGCCTCCCGCTGCTACTCCTGCGGCTCCTGCAACACCACCTGCCCCACCTGCTTCTGCTTCGACATCAATGACGAGTTCGACCTGGGGCTGACCGCCGGGCGGCGGGTGCGCACCTGGGACTCGTGCCAGCTCGCGGAGTTCGCTCTCGTGGCCGGCGGGTACAACTTCCGCCGGCTGCGCTGGCAGCGGGTCCGGCACCGCTGGCATCGCAAGTTCCTCTATCTCTACCGTGACTTCGGCCGGCCCTACTGCACCGGCTGCGGGCGTTGCTCGCGGGCCTGCACGGCCGACATCAACATCGTTGACGTGACCAACCGCATCATCGCCGACGCTCGCCAGAGGGTCTGATCATGGAGAAGCGCGAAGGGCTCGACGTCGCCGAGGACATCACTCGTTTCTATCAGCCCGAGCTGGCCCGCGTGGTGGGCAAGTGGCAGCTCACCGAGATGATGGTGCTGCTTCGGCTGCACCTGCACAACGGGGAGCTGCTCGACTTTCAGCCGGGGCAGTTCCTGCAGATCTCCCTGCCCGGCTTCGGCGAGGCGCCCATCTCATTCTGTTCCTCGCCCACGCAGACGCAGAGCTTCGAGCTGTGCGTGCAGGCGGTGGGGAACCTCTCCGAGGCCATGCACGACCTGCGCCCCGGGGACTTCGTGGGCATCCGCGGGCCCTACGGCACGGGCTTCCCCATCGCGGAGATGCAGGGCCGCGACATCGTCATGGTCGCCGGTGGGATCGGACTGGCGCCGCTGCGCTCGCTCATCAACTACATCCTGGACCGACGCGACGACTTCGCCCACGTCACGCTGGTCTACGGCGCCCGAACGCCCGCCGACCGCCTCTTCCGCGAGGACCTGGCCCGCTGGGAGGCCAGCGAGGATATCGAGACCTACTTCACCGTGGACCAGCCCGATGAGGCCTGGACCGGCCGCACCGGCGTGGTGACCGTCCCGCTCCGCGACGAGGTGGAGATCGCCCCCGAGCGCACCACCGCCGCCGTGGTCGGGCCCCCGTGATGTACCGATACGTCGCCATGGAGCTGCTGGAAAAGCAGATGCGCGAGGACGACATCCTCTTCTCGCTCGAGCGGCGGTTCAAGTGCGGCATGGGCAAGTGCGGGCACTGTCAGCTCAATGACCTCTACGTCTGCCAGGACGGGCCCGTCTTCAAGTACACCCAGCTTCTGGGCCGCACCGAGGCCATAGAGGTCTGGGCGCCGGAGGATGAGAGGGAGTAGGCATGCCACGGGATGCGGTGATAAGGCGCTTCGGCCACAAGCCACAGGTGGCGTTCTTCGACTTCGCCTGCTGTGAGGGCTGCCAGCTCAGCGTCCTGCAGCTCGAGGAGCGCCTCCTGCAGATACTCCAGCACGTGGACGTGGTCACCTGGCGCGAGGCCATGAGCGAGGAGAGCAGCGAGTACGACATCGCCTTCTGCGAGGGCTCCATCACCCGCCAGGAGGACATCGAGCGCATCAGGGGCATCCGCGAGCAGGCGGGTATCCTGGTGACGCTGGGGAGCTGCGCCTCCGGCGGCTGCCACAACGACCTCAAGAACCAGTGGCCGATGGAGGAGATGCTGGACCTCGTTTACGGGGAGGAGGGCGCGGACTTCGACACCATCCCCTTCCGGCCCATCAGCGCCGTGGTGGACGTGGACTACCAGACATTCGGCTGCCCTGTCAGCCTGCCGGAGTTCGTGACCGTGGTGAACCGAATCCTCACCGGCCAGCGCTATGAGCCGCCGAACCAGCCGGTGTGCGTGGAGTGCAAGCGCAACGACTACCTCTGCGTACTGGAGAGGGGCGAAGTCTGCCTGGGACCGGTGACCCGTTGCGGCTGCGACGCCATCTGCACCGCCTACGGGGACCCCTGCCAGGGCTGTCGGGGGCTGATGGATGCCGCCAACCTCAGCGCCATGCTCAAGGCCCTCACCCGGGAGCAGGCACACTCCATCCTGCGGGCGGTGGTGGAGCGCCACGAGTTCACCGAGGAGGACATCCTCGCCAAGCTGCGCGTGTACAACAACTGGCCGGAGTTGACCCTCGAGGAGGTCCGCGCCGATGAGGACTGAGGCCACCATCCATGTCCACCACGTCACCCGCGTGGAGGGCCGCGGCGACATCATTGCCCAGATCGAGGACGGGATGCTCAAGCAGGCCCGTTTCGACATCGTGGAGGCCCCCCGGTTCTTCGAGGGCATCGTGCGCGAGCTGCCCTACTCCGAGGTGTGTCATGTGGCCTCCCGCATTTGCGGGATCCGCGCAGACCGAGATGCTCCGGCGGCTGGCATTCCACGGCGAGGTGCTCTCCAGCCATATGCTGCACATCTACTTCCTGGCCGCGCCGGACTTTCTGGGCCTGCCCAGCGTCATGCCCCTGGTGAGCAGCCAGCCCGACCTGGTGCGTCGCGCCATGCGGCTGAAGGAGATCGGCTACGATCTGGCCGCCATGGGCGCCGGCAGGCACACTCATCCGGTGGCCATGACCGTGGGCGGCTTCAGCTTCCTGCACGATCCCACCCAGTTCCAGCCCATGCGCCGGCGGCTCGTGGACATCAGGGAGGACCTTGACGCCTCCGTGGAGCTGTTCGCGACTGTGGAGCCCCCGGACCTGGAGCGGCCCACCGAGTACGTCTCACTCAAACACCCGGACCGCTACGCCTTCTACGCCGGCGACCTGTTCTCCAGTGAGGGCCATCGCCTGCCGACCCGCCGCTACCGCGACGCCATCGAGGAGCGAGTGGTGGAGACCTCCACCGCCAAGCACGCCCGCTGGAACCGGCCGGAGTACATGGTGGGCGCCCTGGCGCGCTTCAACAACAACTACGACCAGCTTCACGGGGCGGCGAAGGCTGCGGCCGACCGGCTGGGGATGCATCCGCCGGTGCACAACCCCTTCCTGATCACCGTCGCGCAACTCGTGGAGTGCGTGCACTGCGTGGAGGACGCCATCCACCTCATCGACGAGATCACCACCCGCGGCGTGGACCCCCAGCAGCAGCAGGCCGAGGTGGAGGTGGGGGAGGGCCACGGCGTCGGTGCCGTGGAGGCCCCCCGGGGGATCCTCTTCCACGAGTACCGCTACGATGCCGAGGGCAAGTGCCTGTCCGCCAACCACGTGATCCCCACCGCCCAGAACCTGGGGAGCCTCGAGGCCGACATGGGCCAGTTCGTCCCACAGATCGTGGGTGAGAGCACGGACCGCATCCAGCACCTGCTGGAGATGCTGGTGAGGGCCTACGACCCCTGCATCTCCTGCTCCGCTCACTGACGCCCAGCAGTTGGCGACAGCGACATCAGACACGATGAGGGCCGGCCATCGTGGCGGGCTCTCATCTACGGACTCGCCGCTCGGCGCTCACTTCGTCGGATCCATCATCCCCCAGATGTTGGCGAGGTTGGAGCGCGTGTTGCTCCACTTCACGTGACCGTCGCAGAACGCGAGGTTCTCACCGGAGTTGTGCCGGGCCGCCGCGCTGTCATCGATCTTCTGCCCGTTGGCGTATCCGTCCAGAGGGCGGGTGCTCCGGCTTCCGTCGCAGCAGACGTTCGACCAGGCGTACATCCCTACGTTCGTGCCCGCCATGTGCGCGATCAGCCCGCTCGCCGATGTTCTCCGGGCGTCGGTCTCGGTGTGCAAGCTATTCCGTGTCACCGCAAAGCAGGAGTTCTGCGTCCGCCGTCGAAGCATATAGAAGACTGAGTGTCACTTGAGACCGTACCTGCTGGCTGGAGGGGCTCGCGTGATTGACATCAAGCGTCGGGTCATTGACAGCGTCGTGAAGATGAGTGGGGACGGAGACCGCTTTGTCTCACGACTTCAGACCGCCGCACGTCTCGGGAAGTACCTGGTACCGACGGCCGCTCATCGCCATCAGCTCCGGCTGCTCGAGTGGGCCATCAACAACGATCACTCCGCGGTCCAACTCGTCCGGAGAATAGTCAACCAGTGCAACGAACGCTACCTGCGCGCGATCGCGAACCTCTTCGTGGAGCATGGCTGGGAGGGCTACCGGAGGCGGACTCAGTTCGAGTCCGAGAACGGCATCCCCGCGCCGTCCTTCATCGTCATCTCACCGGTGGCCGCCTGCAACCTGCGCTGCAAGGGCTGCTATGCCGGCGCCTATGGCGACACGGAACCGGTCCTCTCCTACGACGACATGGTGGGCCTCATTGAGGAGGTCCGTGGCTGGGGAGGGCGCTTCATCACCATCTCCGGCGGCGAGCCCACCATGCTGTGGAAGAGGATCCGCGGCGAGCAGCGGGGGCTGCGCGACCTGTTCGAGCAGTACAGCGACATGCTCTTTCTGATGTACACCAACGGCACGCTCATCGACGATGAGATGGCCGCGGAGATGGCCGAGCTTGGCAACATCAGCCCGGCCATCAGCCTGGAGGGCTATCAGGAGCAGACCGATGCTCGTCGGGGCGAGGGCGTCTACGAGCGCATCTGTGAGGCCATGGCGAACCTGCGCAGGCACGAGGCCCTCTTTGGCGCCTCCGTGACCTACACAGCGCACAACGCCGAGGTGGTGGGCTCTGATGAGTTCATCGACATGCTTATCGACCGCGGCTGCATCTACGCGTGGTACTTCATGTACGTGCCCGTGGGGCGCGATCCCGACCTGTCCCTGATGGTCACCCCCCAGCAGCGGGCCGACATGGCCCGCAATACCTGGCGGTGGCTCAATACCAAGCCGATCTTCGTGGCCGACTTCTGGAACTCGGGCGTGCTCACCAAGGGCTGCATAGCCGCCGGGCGCTCCGGCGGCTACATGCACGTCACCCACCGGGGCGACATCTGCCCCTGCGTCTTCATGCTCTACTCGGCGCACAACATCCACGATACGGACTCTCAGACGCCTCTGCGCGATGCGTTGGCCAGCGAGTTCTTCAGGTGCATCCGCAAGGGCCAGGACGAGAAGATGAACAACCCTCTGGCGCCCTGCCAGATCGTGGACCACCCGGAAGTGCTCAAGGAGGCCGTGGAGTCCACGACCGCCCACTCCACCCAGGAGGGGCAGCGCATCCTCGACGAGCTGCACGAGGATGTGGCCGAGCGTGCCCGGCAGTGGCAGGAGATCGCCGACGAGATCTGGACTACCAGCGGCCTCTACCGTGGCTTCCGCGACGAGTACAGCAGAGACGGCTGGCTGCTTCCCGGTTGAGCCACGGCGCAGGCGCAGTGGCGGCGTCTCGTGCAGATCCGATCCAAGGAGGAAGACTGAACGATGGAGATCTGTCTCATTGCCCCTGAGGCGGCACGAGTGCATGGAGATCCCGAGCGGCTCGGACAGCCCCTGTTCCCCCCGCTGGGCCTGATGACGCTCGCGGCGCTTACCCCGTCCGAGCACAACGTCACCATCATTGACGAGTCCGTGGAGCCCGTGGACCCGGAGTCCGAGCCCGACGTGGTGGGCCTCACAGCCATGACCGCCGCCGCTCCGCGCGCATACCAGCTCGGCGATCACTTCCGGGCCAGAGGGGTCCCGGTCGTCATGGGCGGCATGCACGCCTCGGCGCTTCCCGAGGAGGCCCTGCAGCACGTTGACTCGGTGGTTGTCGGGGAGGCGGAGGGGCTGTGGCCGCGCCTGCTGGCTGATCTCGCATCGGGCGACATGCAGCCGGTCTACCGCCACACCGAGTACCCCGATCCGAGCACGATTCCGGCCGCCCGCCGCGACCTCATCGACACCAGCCGGTACGTGGCCAAGCACACCCTGCAGGCCACCCGCGGCTGCCCCTACGCCTGCTCGTTCTGCACCGTCTCCACCTTCTTCGGCCGCACCTACCGGCCCAGGCCTGTGGAGAGCGTCATCGCGGAGGCCGAGGAGATCGGCGCCGGGCCCATCGTGCTAGTTGACGACAACATCATGGGCCAGCCTACCTACGCCGAGCAGCTCTTCGAGCGCTGGGCCGATCTGGGCAAGTCCTTCGTCAGCCAGGCCTCCACAACCATGTTGCATAGCCCGGAGCTGATCACTCAGGCGGCCCGGGCCGGCTGCAAGGGGTTGTTCGTGGGCTTCGAGAGCATCTCACAGGCCCAGCTCGCCAAGGTCGGCAAGCGCTTCAACCCGGTGGAGAAGTACGGTGAGCTGGTGCAGCGCCTGCATGATGCCGGGATCGCGGTCGTGGGCAGCTTCATGTTCGGGCTCGACGGCGACGATGAGGACGTCTTCGAGCGCACCGCCGAGTTCGCGGAGGAGGCGGAGATCGACATAGGGCAGTTCTCCATCCTCACTCCCCTGCCGGGCACCGAGCTCTACGCGCAGCTTGAGAAGGAGGGCCGGATCACCGACCGCGACTGGAGCAACTATGATGGCACCCGCTGCACCTTCCAGCCGGTGGGGCTGACGGCGGAAAAGCTCGAGAGCGGACTGCAGTGGATCTACGAGCGGCTCTACTCCTGGAAGAGCATCGTCCGGCGCGTGGGCAAGCGGCTGACTCCGCTGGTGTGGATGGTCAACGGCATCTACAGCCGCCGGGTCAAGCGCTGGGTGGCCGAGCTGCGCGCGCAGAGCACAGGATAGCCCTCAGCTCGCCCGCGCCTCCATCTGGCTGAACAGGCGCTCGGCGTTCTCGCGCGACCCCAGACCGGTGTCGGGGTCCATCACCGCCGCGGCGCCGGCCGCGATCCCCAGCCGCACCGCGCGCAGCACCTCCCAGCCGCGTGCCAGCCCCAGCACGAGGCCCGCCACCATGCTGTCTCCCGCACCCACCCTGCTCTCCACCCGTACCGACGGGGCGATGAGGTGCTCGGCCACCTCCCCGGCCACCACGATGGCCCCGCCGGCCGCCAGCGACGTGACCACGATCTCCGCCTGCCCCGCCGCCACCAGCTCCCCCGAGACCTCCATGATCTGCTGCGTGCCCTCCACGGTCCGCCCCGCCAGCTCGGCCAGCTCCCGGGCGTTGGGCTTGAGCAGATGCACGCCCTCCTCCAGCGCCGGCCGGAGCGCGTCGGGGGTGGTGTCGATAACGATGCGCGTCTCATCGGGGGCCGCCCGCACCACCTGGGCGTAGAAGTCCTCCGCCACGCCCTGCGGAAGGCTGCCGCTGAGCACCAGGTACCCCGGCGGCGGCTCCAGCCCGGACACCGTCCGCAGGCAACGCGCGGCCTCCTCGTCGCTGAGCACCGGGCCCGGCTCCTGGAAGCGGTAGCTCCTGCCAGTGGCCCGCTCGTGTACTATCAGGTGATCGCGGGTCATCCCCGCGACGGGTACCGGCAGGTGCGACACCCCGATCTCATCGAGGAGCTGCTCGAACATCTCCCCGGTGTATCCGCCCTTGGTCCAGATGGCGGTGGCGCCGCCCCCAAGCTCCTGGACCGTCCGGCACACGTTGACCCCGCCGCCGCCGGGGTCGCGCCGGGGGCTGTCGCAGCGCAGCTTACTGTCCGGCGTGACGCTCTGGATCCACAGACTGCGGTCGATTGCGGGGTTGAGCGTGAGAGTCACGATGTCGGACACGGGATGCACACCTCCGGTGCTCAGCTCTCTTCCTGCGCCATCCGACACTCTGCCGCGCCGCCGGCCTGACCAGTCCGGTCAGCGGAGCCTGCGGCCTGTCCACCATCTCGGTCGCCGTCCCTGCGAATGCCGGCAGCCTCTTCTCCGGCCGCGCGCGGCTCGCCTGCCACGCCCGCTGTCAAAGGAGGAATCGGGGGCCGATGGCGGCGAACTTACTTCCCGAGACTATCGACCGGTCCGGGGAGGTGGCGCGAATGCGTTCCCGGCGGCTCGCACTCATCGCCGTCGCTCTGCTCGGCTGTGCCATCATCCGCTCCGCCGAGATGCGGACGGGGCGGATGGACGTGCTGCTGGACCTTCACGCCTTCAACCGCGAGGGCTGCGTGGTGGCCCCGCTGGCCCCGCTGGTGCACTGGCTGGGCGCGACCGTCCAGGAGAGCGGTGACTGGACCGTCATCGTGCGCGGCGAGAGGGCCCTCTACCTGCAGTTCTCCAGCGACCGGCCTGACGCCAAGGGCGCCGTGGTATCCGTCCGAACCCTCGTCGAGGCCCTGGGCGCGGAGGTCCGTTACCATCGCTTCGACACCGACGAGGCCGCGGCCCTCGGCCACATCTCTCACGTGGAGCTTGTGGACGGCGAGCGGACCGCTCGCGTGCTCATCCACGCCGCGGCTCCCGAGGTCGTTTCCGCCATCCTGGCGGACATCGATACCCAGGGCCACGGCACCGACTGGCTGCTGCAGGTCACCGCCCTGCATGGCGAGTGGGCCAAGACCCACGAGCCGCAGTGGGACGAGGAGCACGGCTTCAGCCAGCGCTACCTCACCGGCGTCCTGCACCGCGAGGAGGACGCCTGGCAGTACACGCTCCGCTCCACCAAGGTCTCGCACTCGCCGCAGGAGCTGGAGGAGGCCGGCATCCCGCTGGACGTAGCCGAAGCGCTGAAGATGGAGACGGAGGCGGAGTAAGGACGACCGCGGGGGTCACTGCTCAGCCGGCTCCGGGCAGTCCACCGACAGCACCAGGTCGAAGACCGACGCCGGCACCGGCCGGAAGCGGACGACCTCCCACAGGGCCGCACCGGTCTCGCCGCTGCTGCCCGCCCCGATGGCGATCGTATTGCGGTCGCCGGCGGCCGGGTGGGTGAGGCCCCCGGGCGCGTCGATCACCAGCTCCCCATCCACCAGCACGCGGATGTCCGCGCCCTCCAGCTCCACGCGGTAGAGGTGGAAGCCGTCCGTGGTGTCCATGGCGTGCGACTGGTCGGCGTGCTGAGCGATGACCTGGTCCGGCAGGAGTCGGATCTCCTCCTCCACCACGCCGTTGGCCACGATGATGGTGTTGCGCCCGGACACCACCTTCGCTCGCGCCTCGACCACCGCGCTGCCCTGGGGCGAGATGTTCCACGGGTAGGAGTAGTAGAGATATGACCCCCGCTCGGTGCTGCGGTCCGCGATCAGCAGCGCGCCGTCCTGCATGGTGGCCTCGGTGCCCGAGCGGCGCCGCCCCGTCCACGGCGTCGGCGGCTGCTCATCGCACCGGTACTCAACGCCCCACTCGCCCGCCTCCTCCGAGCCGCTCATCGACAGCTCCACCCGGTTGACGCCCCGGCGCACAAGCTCCGGATGCACCGGATAGCTGAACCAGTTGCGCTCCGTCGTGGAGCCGATCAGCCGCGTCCCATTGAGGCTGAGCTGGGGCGGAGCGGTGACGCTGGCGAAGACGTGGCAGGTGACGGTGGCCTCCCGGCCCGCCGCCGCCGCGGCCCCGACATCCTCGCCCACTCGCAGCGGCACCTCCAGCGTGCCGTCGGCCGGCAGGCGTAGCGGATTCTGCGGATGCAACGAGGGGAGATTGTCGTACCGCTCGCCTCCCGGCAGCGCCTGGCCGGCCACCAGGTACCCCGATCTCCCGGTCACGTTCACGAAGTAGAGCTTGTCCTGTCGCCGCAGCTCGTTGGGGTCGCCAAGCTCCCACCACAGCCTCCGGTGGGGGTTGAAGCAGTTGAACATGTGCAGTCCCGCCGCCCCGGCGCTCCAGGCGTTCATGGCCCGGGCGCGGTAGGCCTCCAGGGAGTTGCGGTGGAACGTCCCGCTCGCGCCGGAGCGAACCGCCGGGTCCAGGTCACAGTAGACCGGGAGGTCGTATCTCTCCCCGAGACTGGTGCTGTACTCCCAGGGGTTGAGTCGGAAGTCGCCGGCTGCGACGAACAGATCGATCAGACCCTCCTCCATCCACCTCTCGATGTCCAGCCCCATGTCCCGGCAGTAGCCCACAGAGTCCGGCGTGCGGATCGCGATGACTATCGGGCGCCCCCGCCGCATCCCCTCCTCCTCGGTCATGGCCCGGATCCGCCGCAGCAGGTCCGTCATCATCTCTCGCTCCTCGTCGGTTGCTACGCCGCCCTCCGCGACCGTCCTGAAGTACACCAGGTGGCGGAAGAAGTCGAGCTGCACGCCATCCACGTCGTAGTCCCGGCAGATCTCCTGGAAGACGCGGAAGACCAGGTCCCTGACCTGGGGCTCGGCGTAGTCCACCGCCGACCAGGCCCCGTAGGCGGGGCGGTCGGCGCGGGTGCCGAAGAGAAACTCCGGATGCTCCCGCTTGAAGGTCGAGAAGTAGGGCTCCGGGCCGTCCGCCGGGTGATAGGCGTCATGCACATCGTTCATGCGCATGGACCAGAAGCACTCCAGGTCGTGCTGGTGGCAGAAGTCCACCATCACCTCCAGCGGATCTGTGCCCTGCTCGATGAAGTCGCCCACGATGTTGCGCCGATCGGGGCCGAAGGGATGCGGCATCGTCAGCGCATCGCCGACGTCGGTGTCATGGATGAACATGCCCATGGGCCGGGAGGTGCAGTAGAAGATGCTGTCCACCTGTGAGCCCAGCAGCGGCGTGGTGCGCTTGGCCAGGAAGGCCTCCAGGGACGTCTCGCCCGACAGCAGGTGGTCGTCGCCATCGTTGTTGAAGATGATCCGGCGCGTCCTGTCGGCGGCCCCTTTGCGCTCCTGTCGGTAGTCGGCCAGGGCTTGCGCGTCCGGGGCCTCCTGTGTATGGCCTGGAGGCGTCCACGCCAGCGCCGCCGCGGTCATCGTACCGAGCCACAGAACCTGTCGGTTCATCAGTTCGCTCATCTCCCTGTCGCCATGCAGTATCACTGCTACCGGGGTGCGTGCCGCATCCCGGCCGCTCACTCCGGCCAGACGTTGACCCCCTCCGGGGCGGGCCAGTGGTCAACGGAGCCGGGCGCATCCTCCCAGGCCTCGCGCCAGTCGCGGATGAAGCGCTCGTGGCGTACCCGCTCCCGAACGCGGCGCTGTGCACTGGCGGCTGCAACGCAGGCGAGTCCCGCACGGCCACGGATTCCTGCCGTACGGGGAAGGAGTGCGCGCCGGCCACGCCCAAGACCTCCCTGACACACACTGATGGCAGCGACGGAGGGGAGATCCATGCGCATCGTGTCAGCCGCTTCCATCGCCACGATCATCTGTCTGAGCGCCGCCGCCCGGCCGCTGCGGCTTCAGACTGCGGACGGCCTCGCCCTGGAGATCGACGACGGGGGCCGCGTCACCTCCATCTCGGCCGACGGCCAGGCCCTGCCCGCTGGCCTCCCCGGCGGCTTCTCTATCTGCGACTACGCCAACCAGCCCGAGCCCCGGAACCTGATCCCCAACCCCGGCTTCGAGCAGGAACCCGAGGGCTGGTCGCTGGTGAGCACCGCCGCGATCGACGAGCAGGTCGCGCACTCCGGCCAGCGGTCCGTGCGCCTGCATATCCCGCCCGGCGAGCCGGGGAAGTCCAACCTGGGCATCACCGTTGACGTCAAGCCCAACACCCGCTACCGCTGCGAGTTGTGGATCCGCCGCGAGAGGGTCGGCGTCACCGGCACCTACGTCTCCGAGCGGGATGACGAGGGCAACCTCACCGGCACCAGGACCCAATACGGCCGCGCGGTGCCCGACAGCGACGGCGTCTGGCACCAGCAGGTCTGGGACCTGACCACCCAGCCTCAAACCACGCGCCTGAACATCCGCGGCGACATCTATAACTCCACGGGGACCATCTGGCTGGACGATTTCGCCATCTACGAGCTGGGTGAGGGGCAGTACCGGGACATCGAGGCGACCGTCACCGGCGAGGGTGACGAGGTGACGATCACTGGCGGCCTCCCAGACGCGAACCTGGAGCTGGAGGCCACGGCGCGCTCCCTCGAGGCCGGCTGCATCCGCATCGAGGGCCTCGTGCGTGACAGCACCGGCGAGGACCGGGCCATTGGCGTGCGCTTCTCCCTGCCCGTTGATGCGGAGGGCTGGACCTGGTACACGGACGCTGAGGAGCGCGAGGAGGTCACCGCCGGTGGCCTCTACCGCCGCACCTACGACTGCAGGGCCGGCGTCGGACTGTGCTCGGTCTACCCCTGGGCCGCCATCAGCGGCCCGGAGGCGGGCCTGACCATGGCGCTGCCGCTGTCGCAGGGCCCGCGCTGCTTCATCCTGCAGCACGACCAGCGCCAGCCGGCCCTCCAGGCCACCTTCTACTTCAGCCTCTCGGCGGACTCGGGGAATCACCCCTCGCAGGCACCATTCTCTCTGGTGGTATACCGCCACGATCCGCGGTGGGGCATGCGCTCGGCCATGGAGCGCTACTACACGCTGTTCCCCGAGAGCTTTGTCAAGCGCCCGACGGCTGAGCGCTACCTCAACTACGCGAACCTGGAGCGATTCGACCCGAACACGCACGATCTGCGCATCCGCGACGTGGCGCTCTCCGACGCCGGCGACTTCGGCGAGGGCTACCGCTTCATCGACCACGTGCATGGCTGCTACGACTTCCGCATGGTCCCCTACGACCACCCCGAGCGGCCCTCCGACGAGGTCGTCATGGGTCTGCTGCGGGAGATGGTCGAGGACGAGCGGGAGAAGCCGCGCGGCTACGTCCCCACCTCAGAGACCATCAAGAAGCTCGTCTACGGCCCCGAGGGGCAGATTCGCTACATCGGCGACACCCGCTACTGGCGCCCCCACGAGGGCTACAACCACAACGACTGGCCGGGCTGGGGGCTGAACTTCCACGTCAACGAGGACCCCGGCGTCTCGGACTACCTGGCTGAGGAGACGCGCCGGCAGTTCGAGGAGTACGCCGCCGAGGGGCAGCACCTGCCCTTCGAGGCCACCGTCACCGCCGACGCCATTGAGGGCTATCACGCCCTGCAGCGCTACCCCAACTTCCGCCGCGAGCACTTCGCAACCACGCTCCTGCCGCTGACCTTCGGCAAGGACTCGCTGAAGCCGTGCATCCCCAACGCTATCTGGGACTTCCATCACAAGGCCTGGTGGCCGCTGACCGAGCAGTACCAGGTCGCCGTCTACGGCAACTCCAACGGCTACGAGCAGTTCTTCACCACACCCTACGTTGATGTGCCGATGATCGAGAATGACTGGGACCTGGATCATCCCGGGCGCTTCGAGCGCTACCTGCGTGCCATTGCCCACCACAAGATCTGGCGCTTCTGGCGCGTGTGCGCCGGGGGCCGCAACGCGGGCGAGGACGACCCGGAGCTTGTGCGCCTGCACTTCGCGCGCGGGTTGGCCTACGCAGTCTACCCGGCGGTCTACCCGCTGGGCGAGCGCGCCGGCCGCGATTACCGCCACCTCTACCGGCAGCATGTCCCCGCCATCGAGGAGCTCTCCATCGCGGGCTGGGAGCCCGTCCCGCACGCCCGCGCCACGGGGGGTGTCGTCGTCGAGCGCTACGGCTTTTTCGCGGACGGTGACCTGCACCTGACCCTGCGCAACTACGGCGAGGAGACCACTGCGACCGTGACCATCGACCGCGAGGCGCTCGACATCCCGGCGGACGCGGAGCTGGTAGCCGTGGAGCTGACCGGCGGCAACGCCGAGGCGATGCCGGTCGATCCGGATGGCTGGGAGGTGCGGGTGGCGGGTGATGGCGCGGCGGCCTACTGGATCGGCACGCGCGAACAGCTCTCCGACCGCGGCTTCCGCCTGGCCATGCGCACGATGGGGAAGATCCGGCGGCTCTTCGCCAGCGAGCTCTCAGAGAACGATGCGGAGACGATCGACCGCATCGAGCAGCTCGCAGAGGTTGGTCAGGAGGCGAGCGACGAGCGAGCCCTGGCGGCCGCCGAGGAGCTGATGGGCCTGCTGGACATGCTCGAGGCCAGCATTGAGACCCAGGCGCCGGTGGACCTGGCGAAGCTGATCCTCCGCGCGCGTGGCGAGCTTGGCTGCATAGCGGCGGGGGAGATGGGAGCCTTCGTCGCCGCGAGCCATTACGTCGAGGCGCCACGCGGCGGGATGATTGAGGTGGGGCTGTCACTGCACGGCTTCACGCCCCAGCAGGTCACCGGCACCCGCGTGCTGTCGCCGTGGTCCGAGCTCTCGGCGAGCGCACGCGTCGATCTCGACGCCGAGCAGCCGATGGTGCGCATAGACCTGCCCGCCGATGCCGAGCGCGAGCTGCTGCCATTCGTCCTCGAGGTGCGCGGCGAGCGCGATGGTGCCGCCTTCGTAGCCACGGCGCCCTTTGATGTGCGACTGGCCCGTCCGCTGGAGGTGTCGGTGGCCGCCGACCGGCTCTTCCGCGGTGAGGCCCGCACCGTGACGCTCACCATCGAGGGTGAGTGGATGTCGCAGGTGACGCTTACCTTCGAGCCGCCCGCCGGTGTGGGCGTCGAGCCGGAGGAGCTTCAGCTCACAGTGACCTCCGAGCCCGCGCAGCGGCAGGTGACCTTTACCCTGGACCAGAGCGTGCACCTGGGTGGGCTGCGTGTGCCCTGGACCAGCACCGGCGAGAACCCCGCCTACAACCTGCAGGGCGAGCTGCAGTTGGGCGTCTCGGAGCCGGTG
>JAYENL010000158.1:0-1624 GCA_034722055.1 Armatimonadota bacterium | reverse complement strand
GAAGGGCTGGCGGACGTAGTGAAGCTCGGTCACCTCGTCATCCTCGATGCGGGCGATGGCGAGGATGAAGTGCTGTGGCTTGTTGAAGGCGGTCAGGATCTCGTTGCGCGTCACGCAGATGGTGTCCGCTTCGGTATCGCGCCCTTTCACCTCGATGAAGAGGCGCTCGTTCGGCTCGGGATCGAGGGACTCCACGTCCCAGGGGTTGCCCGGCACCCCAACGTCCTCCGGCTGTCGGCCCAGCTCGCGCTCAGCCTCCATGACCGCCGCGATCGCGAGCCGCTCGATACGCTTGCGGGCCGTGGCGCTGGCCCGGACCGCCGGCCCAGGCTCCTCCTCGGCGAGCATAGCCGCCGGGATGATCAGCGCCATGCCCATGACCACCGGCGGCCTCGCGGAGAGCGTTCGCTCCTGCTCCAGCTCAGCCATGCGGCGATTGAGGCGTGCCTGCAGGTCATCAGCACGCTGCCTCGCCATGGCCGAGTTCAGCCGTGGCCTCCTGCCGGCAAGCTCCCGGGCCTTGAGTTCCTCGGCGCGACGGTCCCAGTAGGCGATCTCCCGGGTCAGCCGCTTCTTCACCTCGGCCATGGTCTTATCGACCTGCGCCTGCACCCGCTCACGGACCTCGGCCATGTGCTCGGGCACGAGCTGCTCGATGGCGTAGGTGCGAGCCGTCGTCTCTAACGCGTCGGCATGCCACTCGTCGCCGACGATCTGGGGGATGCGCTCGCGCTCCTCCTCGGTCGGCGGGCGGTAGTCGAGATAGGGCGCCCAGCCCGCGCCGACAGGCTCCCCGCCGTGGGGGAGCTCGACGAAGACCATGCGGCGCGAGACGACGTTCCGCCTGCCCTCGTCCCTCTGCCGGGCGTCGCTGATCTCGTGCTGCAGGTAGACCAGCGCTCGCGGCTCAGTGGCCTCGTCCGACTCGTCAACGAGCACAGCGCCCTCCTTCAAGAGCGCTGAGTGCCGATCGCGGATGATGTCGATGACGGCATCGAGCAGGGGGTGACCGGGGCAGAGGAACTCCGCTGTCGGCTTGCCGGGCACGTTGACGAGTTTCTTCTCGAAGGTGACACGCTCGTAGCTGCGCAGGATGGGCGCGGATCGTCTGCCACGCGGGGTCCAGTTGCGGACGACCGCCGGGACGCGCGTGATCTCGTAGCGCTTAGCCTCGCGCTCGACGATGCGGCCGCCCAGGCCCTCGAACGCAGCGACGAAGAAGGCACGGATGAAGTGCGGTTGCAGCTTGCGCGCCTGTGCGCGCTCCAACTGCTCGCGGATGCGATCGATGTCGGTGGGGCCGAGGGTGTCGGCGGCGATGGCGCGCTCCTGGTAGAGCCGCTCGATGTTCTCGCGGTCAAATGGTGCCTCGACCTCCTCGAAGAGGCGCTGCTGCACCTCGGGGTCTTCGCCGTAGCGGATCGCCTCGACGAGCAGATCGCGAAGGGTCGTCCCGCGGAACATCTCGCCGAGGACGTCGAAGACCTTGCCCTCAAGCGCCTCGCTCTGCTGCTCGAGCTTGAGCAGCAGGCGCTGGTAGACGTCGCCTTCACTGGTTCCGCTGGCCACCAGGTTCCAGAGGTGGCAGACCTCCGTCTGGCCGATGCGGTGGATGCGCCCGAAG
>JAYENL010000157.1:0-34339 GCA_034722055.1 Armatimonadota bacterium | reverse complement strand
CATCATCTGACCTCCTCGGGAGACCGAAAGGCTCCGATGATCGCTCACCAACAGGTGCGCCACGACCTGACTGAGAACCTTCCCGCCAAGCCGAAAAAGGCGCATAACTTAGGTTCCAGCCTGCCGCTGTTCGTCGTGCCGTGCTCCCCCCTCCGTCCCGGAGGGGGACGGCGGGCCGGACAGTGGTCCGGCCCCTCCATACGGCACGACAACGGCCGGGCGCGAACGTAGTCGCGCCCCTCCAAACGGAACGGCGCCAACGGCGGGCGGGGAAAGGAAGGCCGCCCCGTACGGCATGGCAGCGGCGTCAGTTGTCAAACTCGCTCTTGTGTCGGGCTGGAAGCCCGACCTAGGCGGCAAAGCGCCACCTACGCGTGGGCAGAGAGACGCCGGAGCGCATGGTTGGCCCTCACTGGTCAGCTACAGCCACCGGTGCATGAAGTCCAGCCCCGTCTGCACGCGGATCTCGTGCCCGCCCTCGTGCAGGTCCATCTCGATGCGCTCGGGCACGCCCAGCCTCTCGTAGTGGACCTTGGCGCGCTCGAACTCCTCCAGCACCCACGGCCACCATGCGATGCCGTCGCACTTGCCCGTCTGCGACATGACCGGGCGCGGGCAGATCAGCGACACCAGGTCGGCGTCGGAGAACTCCCGGAGCATCCCCGGGATCCAGATGTGCTCGGCATCCAGGGGCAGGAAGCAGGAGTGCCGGCCGTCCTCCACCACCATCTTGCGGGCGCGGTGGTTGAACCAGGCGCAGATGATCCCCGCCTTGATGCGCAGCTCGATGGGAAGCGTGAAGATGGTGTAGGCGCCGCCGAGGCTGATTCCCCACATTCCCACGCGGTCGGCATCGAGGTCGTCACGGGTCTCAGCCCAGTCGATGAGGCGGCTGATCTTGGAGATCTCCAGCCCCCACAGCGTCCCTCCCAGCAGCTTCGCCAGCCGGGTGTAGCGCGCCCGCGGGTCCTTGAGAGTGATGTTCAGCGGCGAGATGACCGCGAAGCCCGCCCGGAGGCACTCCTGGGCGTAGGAGTGGTAGATCTCAGCGGCGTCATCGAAGCCGAAGGTCTTCTCCGGGGAGCTGGAGACCCCATGCTGGCAGATGATGACCGGATGGGGCGGGTCGCCGGTCTTGGGGACGCCCACGATGGCCCGGGCCCGCAGGCTGCCGTAGTGACTGAGGGTGACCCAATGGGCTCGGAACTCATCATTCTCGGCGAAGGGCTCGATCTCCGGCGCCATGTTTTCCTCCGGCGGCCCGAAGTCCCCCATGGCCTGGAGCCAGCGCTCCCGATTGGGGGCCACGGACTCGAGGTAGGCGGCCTCCGAGGAGTAGTCGCGATCCCAGTGCTCGGCGGCGCGCTCGTCGTAGGCGAGGTTGCGCTCCCGCAGGAAGTCCTCCGTCTCCCGCCGCAGCAGGTCCTGGCGGTTCGAGATGCCGCGCTGGATGAGTCCGGGCTCGGCCTCGAAGGCGTTCTCGTAGAAGGTCATCGCCATCACGCTCCCGTGCGTATCGTGGTTTCGCCGGGCGTTCCGCGCCGGCCGTGCCAGGACCTTCGCGTCCGGCGAGGTCCGCAGCGGTGGGCGGCGAAAGGGCGTTCCGAAATGGGCTGAGACGCAGCAGTGGACTCCTGGTCGCTGTGGGAGGCGGCACACAATGACGAGACCAGCGATTCTCATCGCCATGGTGCTGGCGCTGGCCCTCTCACCGCCGGCGCCGGCCGACGAGGGCGAGCGATTCGTGCGCGGGATGACCGCCAGCTTCTCGGGCACGCGGCCGGTCGAGATCAGGCTGCTGTCCCAGCAGTTGCCCGATCTCGACCAGGGCCACGCCGTGGAGTGGCTGCGGCTCGGCCCACCGCTGGACCTGTGGGTCCTCGGTCCTGACGAGAACCGGATGGCGGCCCCGGGCGCGCGGCTGAATGATCCCTCCGGCGCGGCGGTGGCTCCCGAGCAGCCGGGGCACTGGCGCGCGGACCGCCCGCCGCTGGGATACCTGGAGCTGACCGTGCCGGCACTGGGCCGCCCGTGGCGGCTGTGGTCGGCTTTCCACCCCTTCATGGTGCGCCTCGACGAGCCGCTGGCCCTGGCCGTCGGCGAGGAGCCGGCGGCAGTGTTCCTCCCGGTGACCGCTGGGGAGACGCTGCGGATGACGGCCCGAGCGGTGGAGGGCTCGGCGCAACTGGCGCTTGTGGACGGGGAGAGGAACGAGCTTGCGCGCGGCGCGGCATCGGATGAGCCCGCTGAGCTGACCTGCGAGGCGCCGGCCGAGGTCGTGAGGCTGGAGATCGAGGGGCCCGCCACGGTGGAGATCGCGGTCAGCGACGGCTCCGAGTGGGCGGCCTTCGCCCCCTGGGAGGTCTTCAGGCCGTCGATGCCGAGGGTCGAGATCGAGGGCCAAACCAACCTGGCGTCCGGCCAGAACCTCGACCTCGAGGCGGTGACCAGCGATCCGGATGACGACATCGTGGAGGTGGTGTGGCAGGTCCCCGGGCACGAGACGGTCCACGGTCGGTCACTGCATCTCGCCGTCCCGCAGCTCGCCGACTTCTCTGTCTCGGTGCAGGCGCGGGATGAGACGGGGAACACCGCTGGTGCCGAGACGCTCATCTCGCCGCCGGCTCCGCATGAGGTCCGCCCGGCGGGCGCGGCATTCCTGCAGGCCGAGGACTTCGCGGGACAGGGGGGCGGCGAGGTGATGGTCACCGACCGCGGGCACAATGTCGGCCGAATGATCACCATGTGGCACGCCAACCTCGGCCACTGGCTGGAGTGGGCCTTCGCGGTGCCCCGGGAGACGCGCTACGCCATCTACCTGCGCTACGCCAGCGGCGGGGGCGAGCCCCGCCGGCGGCTGGAGATCGACGGGGAGCTGCCCGACGAGCAGTTTGACAGCATCGCCTTCGAGCCCACCGGCGGCTACGGGCGGAGTGAGAGCGAGTGGCGGGTGAGGATGCTCTCGCCGCCCGTGCGGCTGGCGGCCGGCGGCCACGTGCTGCGCATGACGAACCTCGGCGACGGCATGGCGCTCGACTACCTTGCACTCGTCCCCGCCCCGGAGGGGTGACATCCATGAGGCACCGCCGAATGGTCATGGCGGTAAGCGCCGCTATCGCAGTGGGACTGGGGGCGCCGGCGGCCCCGGCCGCCGGCGTCATCGACCGCTTCACGCCCAACCAGGACACCGACACGGAGGTCTGGCGCCTCACGCACGAGCCAGCCTGGCGCGACTGGGCCAACTACCACATCCGCAACTGCTGGAGCCCCGACGGACGCTACATCTGCACCACGCACTATCTGCCCTACCACCACCGCACCACCAATCAATCCGAGGTCCGCGTCATCGACCTCCAGGTGGGCGAGATCGTCAGGCGCTTTCCCAACGCTACCACGCCGCGCTGGGCGCACGATCACAACTGGCTCTTCTTCGTGCAGCGGCCCGAGGAGTCGGGCGAGGAGCCCAGGGGCCTCTGGAACATCATGTGGTGGGACATCGAGCGCGACCGGACGGTCCGCCTCAGCGGCCACTCGGGGTACCTGGGCTGCACCGACTGCCGGGACCAGTGGCTCTACGCCAGCGCGGTGACCATGCCGGACGGCTCCAGCGCCCGCGGAGCGCGGGTGCCCATCCGGGAGGGCGGGCGGCCGGAGCCCCTGCCCCTGGGCGGCCAGCTTGAAGGGAATCCGGGGCATCCGAAGGTCTACACCCGAGTCCGCAACTACTTCGAGCCCTTCAAGCCCACGCGGCTGTTCTTCGATCCCGACGGCAGTGACATCTCGGTGGCCAGCACCTGCCTGCAGCAGTGCCACCAGTCGTGGTCTGGCGGCGGCGAGTGGTACCTGCTGGGCAACTCGCAGATGCGCGGGCGCCGCTGGGACGAGCCCTTCCCGAGCAAGCTGCATTACCTGTGCACCATCTGGTGCGGGGACATCTGCCGCTGCGGAAACAGTGACCGGTGGGTGTGCGGAAGTAGCGCCTTCGGGTCCATTGTGGTCGGCGACCTCCGCACCGGCGACGGCCGCGTGGTTCTGCCCTGGGCCCTCTCCCGCCTGCACGACTCGGGGGCATTCAGCTACTGCTACGACAGCGCCCTGCACGATAATGACGCCAAGGGCTCGCCCGACGGCACGAAGATCTGCTTCGTGACCAACTATGACCTCCGCGATGGGCCGCTGACCACCATCAGCGAGCGGTCCTCGGAGGAGACCGGCCCGGGCATTCACGTGGAGTCCACCGATGACTTCCCGGAGCGGGGTCGCCTGAGCGTGCGCAACGAGATCATCGGCTATGAGCGCAAGACCGCGACGAGCTTCCAGGGCCTCACACGGGGAATGTACGATACCGGCTATCCCCACCTGCAAGAGGCCGACGATGAGCGGCTCCGACACCTGAGCGAGTACCCCGACGACCTCCGGCCCGGCTGGGTGGTGACCTCCTTTGACGCCCGTGTGATCCCCGAGGCGACGCGTAAGGGCATGGAGGTCCCGCCGCGGTTCGACCGTGAGGACTACCCGGATCGCGACACGCCGCTGATGTGGCAGCGGCAGACGGACGTCCACGTGGCCGTGGTGCGCACGCCCGATCGGCCGTGGCTGCGCCGGAGGGCGGGAGTCGTGGCGCTGATACCCGGCGAGAATCACTGGGAGACGCGCGGCTACCGCCTGCTGCGCGACGGTGAGCGCGTCACCGATGCGCCGCTCCCTCCGGGCGCGACGCTGCAGCTTCCCGCCGGCGAGTACGCGGCAACAGCCCTGGAGCACGCCGGGCTGGAGAGCGAGCGCTCGAACACCGTTCGGCTGGAGGAGCCGGCGTCACTGCGCGTGCTGGCCGACGCCCCCGATGACTTCTCCTGGACGCAGGACCGATGGCTCGTCGGCGACGAGCCGGTCGGGAGCGCCGCGGCCATGGCCGCATCGGAGGCCCTCCGCGAGGTCGTGCACCGTTACGACGGCGTCATCCACCGCGAGTGGTACGAGGACGGTGAGCGCGTGCGCCGGCATGACCTGAACGCCGACGGCGAGGCTATCCGGAGGCTCTTCTACGAGGACGGCCGGCTGGCCCGGCGGGAGTACTACCGCCCCGACGGCATCCATGCCAGCACCGAGCACTTCGACGCGGACGGGTTCATCACCGAGACCGTCCTCTACCGCAATGGTCGCGAGTGGGAGCACTGGTGGTACATCAAGGGCACGCCGGTGAAGCTGGTGACCGAGCGTGGTGGCCATCACACCGCCTCACCCGAGCGGGGCGGCACCTACGTCAAGCGGGGCATCGACTGGGTGAAGATCAGCGATGAGGGTCCGGCCGAACAGGAGTAAGCTGGTGATGCGAATGGGACGCGCGCGCATGCTGGCAGCCGCCGTGGCCGTCTGCCTGTCCGCCACCGGCGCCACCGCACAGCCTGCCAGCCAGGACGCGACAGCACAGTGGGGTGAGAGGATGCAGGAGCTTTACAGGGGCGAGATCGCCACCACTGAAGAGGAGCTGGCGCCGTACACGGGCCGGAAGGCCGCGGAGGCCATCGTGGGCGAGGACCGACGCTGGGCATACCTGCTCAACTACGAGCAGCTCGCCGTCAACTACGGCGAGAACGTCGAGTTCCAGCTTCGCCGCCAGCAGGTCATCCTCTGCCCGCAGACCGTGGACGTCCTCTACAGCGCCTTCACGCCCACTGAGACAGATTACCGGGAGGGGAGTCGGCCTGAGCTGGAGGCGGTCGTGGCGGAGGTCACCGCAGACTGCGAGACCGAGCGCGAGAGGGCGCTGGCGCTGATGCGCTTCTGTCGCGACCTCTACAAGCGCGACGACCGGGCGTGGGACGAGCATGTCTTCGGCGGCACCGAGGAGCAGCTCATCGCCAAGGGCGAGCGGCTCTGCGAGTGCCTGGGGCGGCTGTACGTGGCGCTGTGCGAGATCGCCGGCATTCCCGGCCGGATCGTGATGCACGACATTGGGGGGCACATCACCGCGGAGGTGCTCATCGGGGGCGACTGGGCCTACGTGGACCCCCGATGCGGCGTCTACTGCCTCAAGCCCGACGGCAGCTTCGCCTCCGTCTGGGAGATCTGGCAGGACCCGGGCCTGCTGCGCCGGCAGACCGAGGAGGTCAGAGCCGAGGTCAGCGACCTCTGGACCTGGGAGGAACGCGTCACGAAGTGCGAGCAGCGCTACTTCCACCCGTTGGAGGTCAATGGCTTCCAGAACTACAGCCTCGCCGACGCCGAACGCTATCAGTACCGCCAGCTCACACACGACGAGGCCAAGCAGGCAGGGCTCTATCACATCAACGAGCGCTACCGCGCGCTTGCTGAGCGCACCTTCGGCCTTGCTGGGGACGGCCTTCCCCCGCCCTGGCGGGAGCGCGAGCTGCGGCGGATTCCGCTGGCCTACCGGAATGACGGCTTCAGCCAGTGGTTCCGGGAGCCGCCCATGACGCGCGAGATCGTCGAACAGCGGCTCATCGACCCCTTCGAGGGCAGCGACGTGGGGATCCTCGTATGGGGATTGGGGCCGGGCAGCGTGTTCTGCTTCGACACAGAGGTGGGAGAGGTATTCGGCGAGCCCCTCACCGAAGAGCAGTGGGAGATGATGCGCACCGGGGATCGCTGGGTCTACGAGAACGTGACGGGCCTCATCGAGGCTGGCCACGGTCCGCTGCAGATCGCGGTGGAGCGCGGGCACGAGCTGGGGCTGAAGGTCTTCGCGAGGCTGGAGATGCAGCACGAGTACGGGCCTGCCGATCCCGAGCACTGGATGTGGGTGGCCTTCGTGGGGAGCCTCAACAAGGACCACCCGGAGTATCGAATACCGGGGCGGGTGCATCTCGACTTCAAGCACCAGGAGGTGCGCGACTTCAAGCTGGCGATTCTGCGCGAGGCGGTGGAGGCGGGAGCGGACGGGCTGTCGCTGGACTTCGTGGTCTATCCGCCTTACTTCGAGGAGCCGGACGCGGAGATCATGACAGGCTTCATGCGCGAGATACGCGCCATGGCCGACGAGGTGGGCGAGGCGCAGGGCCGCGAGGTGGAGATCATGGCGCGCGTCCCCTTCCGCGGCTGCCAGAATATCGGCCTGGACCCCGAGGCGTGGATGCGGGAGGGCCTGGTGGACTACCTGGTGGTCAGCCATCTGAGGCCGCGCGACTTCTTCGACATTCGCATCGGGGACTTTGTGGAGCTGGGGCGAGAGACCGGCTGCCAGGTCTACGGCTGCCTCTGGCACAGCCTGGGGTTTGTGACCACGGACCTGAATCCGAAGGACGAGGACGCCGGACTGCGGCGCTACGACAAGCCGAAGACCAGGGGGATGTACTACGCGCAGGCACTGATGCTGCATCGAGCCGGGGCCGACGGCATCCAGATCGCGATGTCCGCCGGAGAGTGGCGAAAGCGGCCCTGGTTCAACGACCTCGCGGACCCGGAGAAGCTGGTGCACGCCGACAAGCACTACATGGCGGATGTGGGGCCGCACATTCCTGTGGAGTTCCCGCCGCCCGACGACGGTCGGGCCGCTGCCACGCGCTCGGTGCTGCTGCGCATCGGGGACGACCTCCCTGCCGCCCGCCAGGCCGGGCATTCCGCGTCCGCGGAGCTGCTGTTCTACTGCCGGGCGCTGCAGCCGGGCGAGGCCCTGGAGGTCTACGTCAACGGCAGCGGCCCGCTGACGGTCTCCGGGGATGACCAGGCCGAGCGCCAGCGCGCTGAGGCGGAGCTCGTGGACCTGCGCAGCGACCGCCGGGAGGACTTCGTCTACGAGCGCGAGTGGTGGAAGCGAGGCGAGCACCGGCTGCAGACGCCGCCCGAGTGGTGGCGGCTGGAGGACAACGTCATCCGCCTGGTCTACTCAGCAGACCAGACCGCCGCGGAGGCCCCGCTGACCATCGCGTGGATCGACCTGCTGATCGACTACGACAGCGCTGAGACGTAAGGTTTCGCCCCAGCCCAAACCACCAAAGATTGGGACGCGGGCGAGGGCGCCCGCGTCCGGGCCGAAGGCCGGGCTGGTGGGCCGGGGTGGAACCTGTGAGGTCGCTCGCTACGCTCGTAACCTCACACCGCTCGCTTCGCTCGCGGCGGCCCCTCCACCGTCGAACGCGGCGCGAGGGAGTACTGCTGCCGGCCAGCACCACGGCGCCCGGGCCATCGCGGGGGAGGCGCAGCAGCTCATCCCGGCCAGCGACGCTGGGCACGAGGCCTCACTCTGCCGGACGCAGCAGTACGATGGCCGCCTCCCAGGGCGCGATCTCCACGGGCAATTGTGCGTCCTCGAAGTCCAGCCTTCGCTCGGTGAGCACGTCCGTGGCGGTCACTGCCTCTTCGAGGCCCGTGCGGGCGAGGTCGATGCTCAGCCGCGCGGACGCAGGCTCCGCGGAGGCGTTCGTCGCCACGACCAGCGCCCCGCCGGGCCCCACGTGCGTGGAGATCAGCAGATCCGGGTCATCCGCCGCCACCGGCCCGCCATCCTGCCAGTAGGGGAACCACCGCGCGGCGGTGACGTCGATGGCATCCCAGGCGTCCCACACGTTGGACATCATCTCCAGGATCTCAGACCGGGCGTAGGGCCGCACCGGCACATCGTGCAGCAGCGCCAGCGCCAGCGCCTCCTCGTAGGTGAAGGGGCGGTTGCGGTAGCACAGGAACTCCGCCGGCACGCCCCAGTTGTGCCCCATGAACTCGGCCCGGAAGGCATCCAGCGGCAGCCGAAAGCCGTGTTCGTGCACGTCGAGCTGCTCGCCGTCCCAGTAGCTGTCCACGAAGGCCAGCGTGGGGATCGAGACCGTCGCCGACATGTGGGCGGAGATGAGCCCGTCGGGCTTGCGGGACCTGATGATGTGGCGCATCCGGCGCATCAGGTCGCGGACCTCGAAGATGGGGTAGGTCCGATGGCGCTCGCCGTCGGGCCCAACGTAGCCGCACCCGTGCAGCTCGTTCGCGCAGGCGAAGGGCTCCGTGGTGCCATCGAGGTAGACGCCATCGATGTCAAACTCCTCGATCATCCGCGCGATGCTGGTCAGGATGTACTCCTTCCAGGGGCTCTTGTAGCAGCAGATGTAGGCGGTCTGCGGGATGTCCTTGCGCTGGTAGCCGCCGCGGCGGGGCTTGACGAGCACCTCGTCGCGATACAGGTCCCACTCCGGCGCGGCGTCGGAGAGCTCGTAGCCGAAGTAGAGCAGCAGCCGGATATCCCGCTCGTGGCAGGCCTCCACCAGCTCCTGCAGCTCCTCCCGGTGCATCTGCGTGCTGCCATAGGCCTGTATCTCCGTCCACTCCTGGTGGGAGACCAGGGTGTTGACGCCCTTGCGCTTGAGGTCATCCAGCAGACTCAGGCGGGCATCCGGGGCGCCGATGGCGACGGCGCTCCCGGCTGTCCCCTCAACCCAACTGATCTGCTCGCGCCCATGCATCTCGCGCCCGGGCGTCGCGGCGACGTCCGCGCCCTCGGCGTTGGGGCGGTCGAAGCCATCGTACAGCAGCGTGTGCTCATCCGGCTCGATGTCCGCAGGTGGCTGCCCCGCCAGGTCCCGCGGGACGTCGCTGATGCGCAGCTCATCAACCGTGAACTCGCAGGGGCTGTAGGCGGTGCCGGAGCCGAGGATGATGCGCGCCTCCTCCAGCGTCCCCGGGAGCGTGCCCTGCCACTGGCGCGAGGCCACAACCTGGCCGTCGATGAAGATCGTCGCCTCGTCGCCCCACGTGAAGGCCACGTGATGCCACTGCCCCTGCCGCCAGGGCTCCGGGGCCTCTGAGGGCACGATGAGCTTCACATCGCCGTCCACGCGAGTGTACAGCCTCATGCAGCGATCGTCGATGTTCCAGTAGAAGCCCAGGTGGTCGCCGTTGTCCAGCTCCAGTCTCAGCAGCTCGCGGTTGAAGCGTCCGCGCGTGGCCTGCTCGACCTCAACCTGCGGGTCGAAGAGTGGCTTGACCCACATCTCGACGGTGCCGCGCTGAAGCAGGATGTTGCCCTCCGCCGGGTAGGCGAGGTATGCTGCGGCTGAGGCGGGCTGATCCTGCATGCCGTAGAAGGCCCCGTGGGTGATGTGCCACCGCCGGTGGTCGGGGTCCAGCGGCTTCACCGGCGTGGCCTGCAGCCCGAACGTGGTGCGGAACTCGCGCCCAGTCTCCAGCGGCTCCTCGACCATGTGCACTCGCAGCGTGGCGACGCCCTCGCGGCGGTCCACGGTGATGACCGCACTCGGATCGCGCGGCCGCCACCCCTCATCGGACTCTGCGAACCACTGGACGCCGCGCTCCTCGTCGCCGAGCCACACGAAGGGCATGAAGCCGTGCTCCCAGCCCTCCTCGGGCAGGGCCGTGCTTACCGATCCGCCCCAGCTCGCGTTCGCAAGATGCAGGTACCTGGCGTGCTCGGCCCGGAGGGGGATCTCCAGCACCACCTCCTGGAGCGCCTCGCCCGCCTGGGGCGTAAGCGATAGATCGAAGCGCATCATGCCGTCGAACTCGCAGCGCACGTCTAAGCGGAGGGCCGCCAGGTCCGAGCGGGCGGTGATGGCGCCGGTGGCGGCGGTGTCGGATCGGTCCGTCCACTGCAGGTTGACGTCGCGCCACACCTGGTGCCGGCCGCCCACGACGCTCACGAGCCGCATCGGCTCCGCCAACACCTGCCTGCCGGCCGTGGTCAGCTCGGAGAGAAGGGGCTGATCGCCGAAGCGGTGCTCCCGCCCCCAGCAGCTCACGGCGTCGGCCGAGGCTCGCACCGGCGTCCAGGCCTCGGGCAGCGCGTCGCTGATCCCGATGTCGCTGCCCACCCACTCCGGCCGCGGCGGCAGCTCGAAGGCGGTATCGGCCTGCGCCACGACCTCCCCGCCGCGCAGCGCCTCGGCATGCACGCTCACCTCGCCTGGCTCCACGTTCGTGATGTCTACGGCGATCTCGGCCATCTTCGGATGCTCGGCATCCGCCTGCCGCTCCACTGGGTCCAGCCGCGCCATTGTCACTCGATAGCGCTCCGGCGCCACGGCCAGCGCCTCGCAGTCCATCTCCGCCGTCACCTCGCGGCCGGTCAGCAGCCGCTTGCTGAGCGACAGCTCCATCGGCGCGCGTCGCATCACGGGCACCTCCTGCTGGAAGGTCACAGTATCGTCCTCGTCTCTGCCCTCCAGGCGGAACATGAAGCTGCCGGGCTGCTGGATGGGCAGGCGCAGCTCCCCGTCTCGATCCGCCTCGGCCACCGCCACGTCAGTGCCGTCCTGGCGCAGAACCGCGGACACCTTTGTCCCTTCACCGGCTCGGGCGTCGATGACCAGCACGTGATCCGGGGTCCGCTGGACAGAGAGCACCGCGCATGCCGGTGGCGCTGCGCTGAAGCGCAGCTCGCCGAAGCTCTCCGGCTCGTGGAAGGTGGACTCAAGCGGCGCCCAGGTCAGGGCGCGGCCCTGATGCGGCATGTCCCGGCAGACGTTGAGGCCCCACGTGTCACCGGGCACGGGACGGCCGCCCAGGTCCTCCCAGGGCACGAGCAGCTCCACCGTCCATCCGTCCTCCGCGGTCGTCACAGCCACCACGCGGTCCGAGCTCCAGGAGGCGTCCCTGCCCTCCTCGTCGAGCACGTCCCCGGCGGCGTTGACGATGAAGTGGAAGTACGAGCCGCCGGGCGCCGGCTGCAGGAACAGCTCCACGGCATCGTCCCGCCACAGCGCCCCGTCGTCTCCGCGAGCTTCCGCCCGTGGCCGGCCGTCCATCTCCCAGGCCACGGCGAGGCCGCGGGGATCGATCCCGATCCGGCAGACCGTGCCGTCGGCGGCCAGCGCGCCGCCCAGCTCCATGAAGGCCCCCGCGGCAGCGGCATCCTGCCACTCGGCGGCCTCGATGATTCCGTCCGCCGTCACCTCCACTGGGCCAGCGGTCAGGAGCGGCCGGGCAGGCTGCTGCGCCGCAGCCACTCCCGCCAGGCTCACGCTGATGGCAATCGCGGCAATACGGAGACCCTCATGCTGTGTCATCATGCTACCCCCGGACGCGGATCGGTTATACTCTGTCGCCTGTTTCCCGTGTGGGGGACATTCTCCCTGCATGCCTTCGCCCTCCGCCAGAAGGTGACCGCGGGCCCGCCGGTGAAGCAGCCATGCCCCGGATCGAGCCGGCTGTGAAGGGAGCCGGGAATCATGCGTTGGGCCGCAATCGTCCTCATCGCGCTCACGACGTGCCGGGCCGCGCAGGGCCAGCCGCTGCTGACCGCCTACCGCGCCGAGACACCGCCGCAGATCGATGGCGATCTCCACGATCCCTGCTGGCAGGCCGCCTCCATCGCGTCGCCGTTCATCCTCGCTACCGGCGATGCCCTCGCTGAGGAGCAGACGCGCGTCCGCGCCTGCTGGGATGACGCGAACCTCTACCTGGGGTTCGAGGTGGATGAGAGCTACCTCGATCCGCGCCTGAACATGCTGGACCTGGTGAAGGCTGAGCACGCAGATCGCGACACGCCCGTCTACAACGACGAGTGCGTGGAGATCTTCCTGGAGCCGCCCGGCGAGAGCTACTACCACTTCGCGGTGAACTCAGAGGGGGCGCTGTATGACGCCAGGGACCAGGGCGAGCCCTGGGACGGCGACGTCCGCACGGCCGCACGCCGCGGCACGACGAGCTACGTGGTGGAGGTGGCGATCGGCCTGGAGAGCATGGAGGCCGCGCCGGAGGGCCGGTGGCGTGCGAACTTCGCACGCGAGCGCACTGCTGTGCAGGAGCTCTCCACGTGGAGCGGGCTGCAGGGCAGCTTCCACCAGCCTGCGAAGTTCGGGGAGCTGCGCTTTGCGCAGGCGGGGCCGGCCGTGACCGCCGCCGCGGTCTCACGAAAGGGCGAGCAGGTGATGGCGCGCGCGGAGGTGACCGGCGCCGGCCAGCCGCGCCTGGTGGGGACTGTCCGCGCCGGTGATGCAACCGCGGAGCGCTCCGGGGAGGGTGTCGGGACGCAGGAGTTGACTATCACAGTGCCGCCGCAGGCGCGCAGAACCGGGCGCATGTCGGCCTCCTGGGCGCTGCTGGACGGAGACACCGCGGTCCAGCGATCCGCGGAGCTGCCCATGGCCTTCGGACTCGGCCAGGCGGAGCTGGCCCTGAACGCGACGGATGTCGAGGTCAGCGTGTGGCTCAGCGGAGAGGCCATCGACGCGGGGGAGGGCGACCTGGACCTGAACCGGGGGCTCAACGTGGTGGCGATCCACGCTCGGCGGGCCGGCGAGGAGCCAGCGCTGTCGCCGGCGGTCACCTCGGCGGAGCGACCCGTGCCCGTGGTGTGGCTGCGGCGCGCTGACGCTCCGCCGGAGGGCTGGCGGCAGGAAATCGACCGCGACGGGTGGGAACTCATCGCCTCCGCTCAGCTCTGGCGTCCCGGCGCAGAGGAGGTGTACGCGGCGTGTGGCCTCTACGTGGGCGAGCGCGGGCCGCAGATGTTCCCCAAGCTGACCACCTTCCACCTGCCCCGCGGCAGCGCCCAGCTCATGCGCGTCTACGTGCATGCCCCTGTCGATGTGCCCTCCGACGACTACCGCATGGTGGTGGAGGCCCCGGCGGAGCTGGAGTATCGCGCTCTGGAGGTCATCGGCGGGACGCCGCCGGAGGTCTCCAGCGAGCCGGCGGAGGAGGCGGGCGGGGTGGAGATGGCGCGCCATCTCCTCAGCTACGGGACGGCGCCTGCTGCCGGTATGGATCTGTCGATCCGGTGGGGGGATGAGAACGGCGCGTCGCTCGGCTATCAGCCCGCACTGACCTCCGGCGGGACCCACGACTGGCGGCACCTCTCGGCCACCATCACGGCTCCGGAGGGCGCTGCCAGCGCCCACCCGCTGATCATCAAATGGCAGAACCGCAGCATCACCGGGACCTTCTGGGTGGATAACGTCGTCTTCCGCGAGGCCGGGAGTGACGAGAATCTGCTGAAGATGGGCACCTTCGACGAGCCGGCGTGGGAGCCGACGTATAAGATCAAGCCCGAGGGCCCGGACGGCTCCAACTGCGTGAAGCTCGTCTCCACCCAGCGCGACGCCGACCGCCAGCAGGCGATCTGGGTGGATGGCGAGGACGTGGTGCCGGTGGAGCCGGGCGAGCAGTACGTGGTGGCGATGGACGTGAAGTGCGAGAGGCTGGTCTCGGCCACCGCCAAGCCGCTGTGTGGCCTGCTGTTCGCGGCGCCGGAGGCGATGCCCGAGGGCGAGCTTCCGGTGCTGACCTACTTCCAGTCGCTGGGTGGCGCCATCACCGAGATCCCCCATCGCAGCAGCACCACCATCCTGCCGCCGCTGAAGGACGTCCGGCCCCACCGCGCCCGCATCACGCCATGCTACTACTCCTCGCGGCTGACCAATGATGAGGTGGGCCGGGCCTACGCCGAGAGCTGCTGGCAGTCGGGAATCACCTGGACCTACGGGAAGTACGCCAACAACGTGGTGAGTGTGCTGGCGCCGCGCGGCCACCAGGTCATCCTGAGCATCGGCTGGCACGGCTGGAACGCGATCAGCGAGGAGATGCGCGCGCACCTGGAGGCCCACCCCGAGCTGCAGGCCATGGACTTCGAGGGCCAGCCCCAGCGTCACACCTACTGCCCCACCTGGTTCCTGTCCGACGAGGCAAGGCCCGCGCGGGAGATGCTCCAACGCTGGCTGCTGGATGCGGTCAACAGCCACCCCTACGCCGGCGCCAACTGGGACCTGGAGCAGCCGGTGGTGGACCCGCCCACCTTCTGCACCTGCGAGCGGTGCATCGCCGAGTTCCGGCGGGTCGCCGGCATCGGCGAGGACGTCGAGATCACGCCGCAGACGCTCCTGGAGGAGCATCGCGACGCGTGGGTGGACTTCCGCTGCTCGCAGAACGCGGAGATGGCGGGGCTGCTCAGGGACATGCTGCAGAAGGCGGAGCGGCCAATTGAGTTCTCGCTCTACTCCGGCTTCCAGTCCGCCCGCACCAGGGAGCACTACGGTGTGGACTGGGCCAAGATGCGGCCGCACCTGGACGTGGGGATCGCAGGCTACGGCGGCTCTGCGGAGAGCGTGGCCGCCACCGTGGAGGCCCTGGGCGACGTGCCGCTGATCGGCGGGGAGATGTGGTATCTGTCACACCGCGACGATGCCCGGCCGGCGCCGCGGATGGAGATTTGGCGCAACCGGCTGCTGCGCAAGTACGTGGAGAGCGGCTGCCACGGCGTGCTCATCTGGCAGCTCGCCTCCATGGACGGCGGGGCTTTCTACGCCACCTCCGAGGCGTCGGCGATCATCGCGGAGTACGAGGACTGGTTCCGCCACGAGCAGCGCTGCGACGAGAGGGTCACCGTGGAGGGCCTGCCCAACCGCGACTGGGCGGCCTTCGAGCGCAACGGACAGGTCCTGGTGCTGCTGATGAACTTCAGGGATGAGCCCGTGCAGACGACCGTCACCGTGGACGGTCAGGCGAATGTCCGAGAGATGGAAGCATGCGGGACTGACGTGTTCATCGTGCCGTGAGCTGCGGCACGATGTCGCGGCTACTGGTCCAGGTCCATCTGCCGCGTTTGGGCCTGGGGCCCGGGGTTTTTCGGCGCCTTCTTGAAGGTCGCCGACCCGTGCCTGAGGTAGGGGCAGTCGATGGCGGCACCCTCGAGCAACTCCTCGATGGTCAGTATCTGAATGCGCGGCACCCGGACCGGCTCGCCGGTCTCCTGTCGCACGCTCTCTTTCTCAGGCGACCAGAAGCCCGCTGAGGCGCCTTCGCGCTGCATGTCACGCGTCGGCTCCTCCAGCGTGACGAGTACCCCGATGGCCGCATCCTCGCGCTCGATGACGCCCCGCAGATCGCGGATGTGCCGGACTCCCGTGCCGCCCGACTTGACCGATATGAGTATCCGCTGGGTCTTGCCGTCGTTGTCGCGGAAGTAGAGCCGCCCGTCAATGCCTTGGTCAGCGCCCTTCTTTGGATCGGCGGGGCGCGCTCCCACCAGCCCCAGCGCCCACAGCTCGAACTGCCACCGGTTCTGCTCGGCCAGCGCCTGCGCCCCCGCCAGGTCCGCGGGCTCCCCGATCACATCGTACTCCTCGCGCACCTCCTCGCCGAAGGTGTCCCGCAGGCGGTACTTCATCAGGTTGACGGCCAGGTGCGTGATGTCGATGCCGATCCAGCGCCGGCCCAGCCGATGTGCCACCGCGATGGTGGTCCCGCATCCGCAGAACGGGTCGAGCACCAGGTCCCCCTCATTGCTGGACGCCTCGATGATCCGCTCCAGCAACGCCTCCGGCTTCTGCGTGGGGTAGCCGAGGCGTTCTGCTGCTTGGGCCGGAATCGGGCCGACGTCCGTCCAGATGGCTTGAAGCGGTAGCCCCTCCTGCTCGTCCAGGTACCGCTTCTCCCGCGGCACTCCTTCCCCACCTCGTGGGATGTAGATGCGCCCCTCCTCATATGCTTGCTGCATACGCTCTTCCGTCCAGCGCCAGACACGAGTGTGTCCACAGAATTCGTATGTCAGGTTGGGGCGATCAGGATTGGGGTTGAGCAGCGATGTTGCCTGGAAGCGTCTCCCGGTTTCCTCCTCTACATGACTATACTGCGCCAAGACTCTATCCTCGATCTCGGGGTCCAGAGACCCATCCGGCAGGTAGTAAGGCTTGCGTGGCTCAGTCCAGGTGTACTCGTTCGTCTTCGCATAGAAGAGCAGTGTGTCATGGATTGCGCCGTATGACCGAGTGACGTTGCCATGCGGGTGGGATCGCTGCCACACGATCTCGTTGATATAGTTCTCCACCCCGAAGATGCCGTCCAGCAGGACCTTGAGGTAGTGGCTGGCGGTGGGGTCGCAGTGAAGGTAGATGGAGCCCGTCGGCTTCAAGATCCGGCGCATCTCCACAAGGCGCGGGGCCATGTTCGCGAGATACGCCATCATGTCCGTATCGCCAAGCATGTTGCGGAAGGCACGGAGGGTCTCCGACACGCGGACATCGCCCGCCTCGACCGTCTCGTGGTACAGCTCGGCGGTCTCCATCGTCCAGTGCCAGGTGTCGTCGAAGGCCTGGATCTGGGCGCCGGAGCCCGACCCGTTCTCCTCCTCGAAGATCACGTTGTAGGCCTGGTTGGAGTTGAAGGGCGGGTCGAGGTAGATCAGATCGACGCTTTCATCCTCAATGTACCGCCGGAGGATGTCCAGATTGTCGCCGAAGTAAAGCGTATTCTCTGCCATGGGCTCCCCCACGGATCAGTGATGCTGCGTATATCGTAGACTTCGCGATGCGAACGTGCGTTTCCTCCTCGGCACACGCGGCATGTCTTCAGCCGAGGATCTCCTCGACGGCCCTGTTGATGCCGTCGGCGATGCGGTCGCACTCCTCTGCCGACCAGGTATCGGAGATGCCGATGTGCACCGAGCGCGCCAGCAGGTCCAGAGTCTGCGGGCACATCTCCGGCCCGTAGTCGGGCAGCGTCCCCTGGTAGTAGGGGCAGGTGAAGGGGCAGCCCTCCTCGGTCACCGTCTTCTGCTCCAGGATGTGCTCCCAGTAGTTATAGACGTGCCAGTCCCGCACGGTCTGGTCGAAGCGACCGCCGGCGCCAACGCCGTGCTCGTGCATGGCCGCGATCAGGGGCTCGACGGCCTCCGTCGATGGCGCGAACATCACCAGCGACGTGCTGGCGTCGCCATCGGGGTCGGGCTGCCGCCGCAGTGACAGCCCGCCGCGCAGGTCGATGCGATCGCGGATGCGGCGCTTGTTGGCGTGGAGCCGCGCGACGTAATCGGGCAGCTTGCGGATCTGCGCCAGGGCCACGGCGCCCTGCATCTCGCTCATCCGGTAGTTCTCGCCGCAGAACAGCTCGCCCTCGCGACGCTCCTTGGCGTAGCGGTCCGGCCGCCAGCAGGCGGCGGTGTCATGCCAGCTCTGCGCGCGCATGTACAGGAACTCGTCCTCCGTGGCCACGAAGCCGCCCTCGCCGCTCTGGGCGACCTTGTAGAAGTCGAAGCTGAAGCAGCCCACGTCGCCGATGGCGCCCAGGTGTCTACCGCCGTACCGGCCCCCGCAGGCCTGGGCCACGTCCTCGATGACGATGAGGTCGTGGCGGTGGGCGACCGCCATGATCTCCTCCATGTCCGCCGGCATGCCCTTCATGTGCACGGCGATGGCCGCCTTGGTCTGTGGGGTGATCTTCCGCTCCATGTCCTCCGGGTCCAGATTCAGCGAATCGTTGACCTCGCAGATGACGGGGATGGCGCGCGAGGCCACGATCACCGACGCGGACGCGAAGAAGGTGTAGCCCGGCACCAGCACCTCATCGCCGGGGCCGATCCCGCAGGCCGCGACGGCCGACATCAGCGCCGACGTGCCGGAGTTGACCGCCAGCGCGTACGGCGTGCCGATGGTCTCCTCGAACAGCCGCTCGGCCTGCCAGACCTTCCCCTTCCCCTCGAGAGGCCCGTAGTAGCGGAACAGGTGTGGCGGTGGCGGGTCCTCGCTCTCCAGGATCTCTCGGATGCTCCCCTGCGCATCCTCCGAGTAGCCCCAGAGGTCGATGATCTCCATCAGCTCTTCGCGTCCGGCCTTCAACTCAGGCACCTCCGGCGTTTGACCGTCTGCGTTGCCGCTTGCGGCGATGCCTTCGCCGGCGAGCCCACATGCCCTCCTCGACCGCTCCGGCACAGGCGCCTACTTGATCGCGCCTGCGCCCAGGCCGCGCACCAGGTGCCTCTCCACCAGCAGGAACATCGCCACCACCGGAACCGTGGCCAGCAGCGCCGCCGCCATCAGCAGGTGCCAATCCGCGCCGTACTGGCCGATGAAGCTGGGGATGGCGACGGTCAGGGGCCGGAACTCGTCGCTGGGCACGAAGGTCAGCGCGAAGACGAACTCGTTCCAGGCGGTGATGAAGGCGAAGATCATGGTGGTGACCACGCCGGGCTTGCAGATGGGCAGCAACACGCGCGTGAGCGCCTGCAGCCGGCTGCAGCCGTCGATCAGCGCCGCCTCCTCCACCTCACGGGGGACCGTCGAGAAGTAGCCGGTGAGCAGCCAGATGCTGAAGGCCAGGCGGCAGGCGCCGTCGGCGAGGATCAGGGCGATGTAGCAGCGCCACCCCTCTAGCAGCCCGTAGTGCGTGAACTCGCTGAACAGTGCGATGATCAGCACAATGGGCGAGAACATCTGCGTCGTAAGGATAGCGAAGAGCACTGCCCGACGGCCGAAAAAGCGGAGCCTGCCCAGGGCGTAGCCGGCGGGGATGGCGCAGGCCAGCACCAGCAGCATGGCCCCTACCGCAATGATGGTGGAGTTGAGGAAGAACCGCGCCAGGGGCATGGCGCGGAAGACCTCCACGAAGTTGGCTGGCTGCGGATGCTGCGGGATGACCGTGAACTCGCGGGCGACGATCTCCTCCGGCGACTTGAGCGCCCCAGAGAGCATCAGCAGGTAAGGCAGCAGGATGATGGCGATGACAGGCAGCATCACCAGCACCAGCAGCAGCCGCTGGCTGCGGGTGGCCATCACAGGCGCTCCACCTCCTCCCGCCCGAACCAGAGGGTGTAGGTGATGGCGAAGGCCAGCAGCACCACGAAGGTGATCATCGCCATGGCATAGCCCTGGCCGTACTGCCGCTCCCAGATGGCGGTCTTGTAGAGGTAGGTCACGATGATGTGCGTCTGGTTGGCCGGCCCGCCCTGGGTCAGCGTCCAGATGATGGGGAAGGAGTTGAAGACGTAGATAACGTTGAGGACCACCGCCACCAGCAGCACGGGGCGCAGCAGCGGCAGCGTGACCATCCGGAAGCGCTGCCAGGCGTTGGCCCCGTCGATCAGCGCCGCCTCATGCAGCTCGTCGGGGATGGCCTGCAGCCCGGCCAGCAGCACGGTGGATGTGAAGGGGATCGACACCCAGATGCCGACGACGATCACGGAGACGAAGGCCAGGTCGGGAGTGGCCAGCCACGGGGGCGGCGTCTCCATCAGCCCCCAGGCGCGCAGCAGGCCGTTGATCGGCCCCTGAGTGGGGTGCAGCAGCCACGTGAAGATCGCCGCGGAGATCACCAGCGCCGTGGCCCACGGCAGCAGCACGATGGCGCGCATGAGCCGCCGGCCGGGCAGCCGCTCGTTCAGCGCCAGGGCCACGACCATCGAGATGGCCATGGTCCCGGCCACGACCACGACCGTCCAGATGACCGTCTGCGGCACGATGTCGTGCACGAAGACGTCGCTGTGGATCAGATCGCGGAAGTTCTGAAGGGTTCCGAACCGCTGGGGAATGCCCTTGCGGTCCACCTCACACACCGAGGCGTAGAAGGTGAGCAGGATGGGGTAGAAGACCACGCCTGTCAGCAGCAGGGCGCTGGGCGCCAGGAAGACCGCCGCCAGCAGCCCCTCACGGGTTCGCTTCATCGAGATCCATGTCTTCTGCGGACATCGGTGTGTGCAGTGCAGTGAATCTGCTGCGCACGTTTCAGCCTCGTCGGACGGTTACCTGCGCCACCCGGCGTCCCGCGCCGTCGGCTTGATCCAGGGCAGGGCTACTGCTCGGCGAGGCTCTCCTGCAGGATCTTGTTCACCCGCTCGGCGGCGTCGTCGAGCGCCTCCTGGGGGCTCTTGGTCTGGAGCTGGGCCTCCTGCAGGCCGACGATGATCTCCTCGGAGATCTGCTTCCAGCGCGGGTGCAGGGGCACGAAGCGCCCGTCGGGCAGCAGGCTCATGAACAGGCTCCACTGCTCGCTGGAGGTGATGTAGTCGCTCTCGGCGACCTTCTTGAGCTCGGGGAGCATCCCGAAGGTCTCCGCCCACTCCAGGCGCAGATCGGGGTCGTAGAAGAACTCCACGAAGCGCCAGGCGGCGTCCTTGTCCTCGCAGCTCTGGAACATGATGAGGTTGTCGGTCACCGCCATGGTGACCTGCTCCTCGCGGGCGGGGATGGGCGCCAGCTCGTACTCCAGGTCCGGGGTGTCCTCCTCCAGCATCCCCCGGAACCACGGTCCGGTGATCATCATGGCGAGCTGTCCGCCCTTGAACATGTCCTGCAGGTCCTCGCGCTCATAGGCCGTCGTGCCCGGCTGGGTCACCTCATACGTGTGGATGAGGTCCACCATGAACTGCAGGGCCTCCACGCCGGCCGGGGAGTTGAAGGTGGCCCGGGTGTGGTCCTCGTTGAGGATCCTGCCGCCGTTGGCCCACAGGAAGTAGTAGAAGTAGACGTCGGTCTCCACCTTGGCGCCCTGCATGCCGAAGCCGTAGATGCCCTCCTCAGGATTAGTGGTGGCCTGTGCCACGCTCAGCAGCTCATCCCAGTTGGTGGGCGGCTGCTTGGCGGCCCTCTCCAGCAGATCGGCATTGCAGTACAGCGCCCGCGCCGAGACGGCGATGGGCAGCCCGTAGAGCGTGTCCTCGTAGGTGGCGCCGCGCAGGGTCTTGGGGATGAACCGCTCGCGCATCTCATCGGACACGTACTCGTCCAGCGGCTGCACCACATCCAGCGCCACCAGCTCCGGCAGCCAGATGGTGGCGATGTTGGCCAGGTCCGGCGCGTTGTCGGCGCTGATGAGCGTGGAGAGCTTCTGGAAGCCCGCGTTCCAGTCGATGACCTCAATGCGCAGGTCCACGTCGGAGTTGGCGGCCTCGAACTGCTCCTCGAGCCTCTGCATGAACGGGCGCGTGTTGGTGTCGTACTCCATCGCCAGGAAGCTGATCTCGGTGGCGCCCGCGCCCGGCTCCCCTCCCGGGCGCGCCGGCGTGATCTCCTGTGTCTGCCGCCGTCCGCAGCCGGCGGTAAGAACGAGAAGACCAATGGTCACGATCATCGCGCGCTTCATGGCCGCACCTCCGGCTCCGAGCCTTGCCAAGCCTCACTCACACCTTTCCACGCCCGCCCGGTCATCCCCTCCGGCGATACGGAGTCAGGTAGGTGACAGCCGCGCTCCGGCGAACTGAGAGGCACAGCGCTGACACGATAACGAGGTGATCCGGATGAACCATTCCCTGCTGACGGCGCTCGTCATGGCGCTGCTCGTTCTCGTCGTCGCCGCGTACGCCAACGGCCCCTCTGCGCGGGAGCGCGGCTATTGGCTCGATCCCCGCTTCAGCGTCGTCTCGCAGGGCCACGCCGCCGGCTCTTTCATCAGGCTCGAGGACGGCCGCATGATGCGCCTGAGCAGCGAGGAGGGCGGCACTGTCGAGGTCAGCGATGACGGCCAGACCTGGGAGCAGATCGCCACCATGTACCAGGGCGAGGGCCCCGGTCGGCCCACGCGCGACCTCGAGTGCGGCCTGGCCCTGCAAACCGAGAGCGGCGTCATCATCTGGGTCTACCGCGACTTCGAGAACTGGCACTGGCAGTGGGACGCGCAGGCCGGCGAGGCCATGGACCCCAAGCTGACGGTGTGGTCGATCCGCAGCCTCGACGGCGGGAGGACCTGGGTGGATCGCCAGATGGTCTCCGACGGTTACACCGGGGGGCTCAACGACATCATCCAGACCAGCGGGGGCAACATCGTCTTCCCCTGCCAGCAGTACTACCCCAACCCCGGCCGCCACCTGCAGGTCACCTACGCGTCCACCGACGACGGCGCCACCTGGCGGCGGAGCAACATCATCGACATCGGCGGTCACGGCCACCACGACGGCATCTTCGAGGGCACCCTCACCGAGCTCTCCGACGGGCGGCTGGTGATGTACATGCGCACGCCGCTGGACCGCCTCTGGAAGGCCTACTCGTGGGACGGCGGGCTGACCTGGAAGCAGCTCGAGCCCACGCAGATCGCCGCCAGCAACGCGCCTGCGGCGGTCCAACGGCTCCAGAGCGGCCGGCACGTGATGGTCTGGAACCCGCTGTCGCCAGGCAAGCAGATGCGGCCGCTCGATGAGCTGGTGCCCGGGGAGTACACCGGCGGGGGCACGCTGCTGCCCTCCGACGGCTGGCGCAACTCGCTGCTGATCGCGGTCTCCGAGGATGACTGCGAGACCTGGTCGGAGCCGATCACCTTCGCGGAGGGCCCCCGCCTGTGCTACCCGCAGATCCGCGAGTTCACCCCCGGCGAGCTGTGGATCGGCTTCGTGGCGGGCGGGGACTGGGCGCGGAACGTCGTCTCCGTCACCGAGGAGGACCTGCTGGAGGGGCCGATGGAGGAGCAGGCGGAGGCGGACCTGACCATCGTGGCCTTCGGCGACTCCACCACCGCGCCCCGCGGCCGGGTGCTCACCTACGCCACGCAGATCGAGTGGGAGATGGCGGACCGGGGGCGCAGCGTTGAGGTCATCAACGCCGGCAAGGGCTCGTCACACACCGAGGAGGCCCGGCAGCGGTTCGAGGCCGATGTCCTGGCGCACGAGCCCGACCTGGCCATTATCCAGTTCGGCATCAACGACTCTGCCATAGACGTCTGGCGCGACGTCACCGAGCCGCGCGTGCCCATCGACCGCTACGAGGCGAACCTGGAGCACTTCGTCGCGGCGCTGCAGGAGCGGGGCGCGAAGGTCATCCTCATGACCCCGAACCCGCTGCGGTGGGCCGAGAAGACCAGGGAGCTCTACGGCAAGCCGCCCTACGACCCCGAGGATCCGGACGGCTTCAGCTTCATGCTCCGGGAGTACGTGGAACGCATGCGCGACATCGCCCGGCGGCACGACCTGCCGCTGGTGGACAGCTTCGCGATGTTCCAGGAGTGGGCGGAGGCCGAGGAGGGGCGCTCGGTTGATGACCTGCTGCTCGACGGCCTGCACCCCAACACCCGGGCACATACCATGGAGGCGGACAGGCTGCTTGAGCTGATCCCTCGCGTGCTGGACGAGGTGGGGTAGCCCTCCTCCGCGTAGGCCGGCCTGGACCTGACGCCCTCAACGCCACGCGACGTAGCCCCCTTCCGCGTAGGTCGGCCTGCGCCTGACCTGGATGTCAGGCGCAGGTGAGCGCGTCTCGGCGCGCTCAGCTTCCAGCCCGACCCGGTCGGTCAGGGCAGCAGCTCCAGCCGGCCCAGGGACTCGCCACCGGGGACCGGGCGCGGCACCCAGGAGAGCGGCCGCAGCTCGGTGTCCAGGCGCCGGAACTCGGCCTCCCACTGTGTTCCGGGATCGTCGCTGAGCGCCGTCAGTGGGAGCGTCGCCTGCACGATCCAGAGGCCCTCGGCAAGCTCGCTGGAGACCGTGGCGCCCCAGTCCCAGTCGCGGTGCCCGCCGGCGAGATCGACAAGCTCGTCGCGCACGGCGCCGTTCGCGTTCACCCGCAGACGCGCCACGCGTTCGCCGCCGGCGGGACGCAACAGCACCTCAACGGCGTCCTCACCCGCCAGGTCGGCATCGCGCTCCTCGTCCCTGACGATGAGCGCATTGGCGTCCGGCACGCTGCTCTCGAAGCGCACCTTCAGGGCCTCACCCGAGCGCGCCAGCCTCACCGTCACCGGCTTGACCGGCGCCGAGCCGGTGTCGTCGCGCAGCTCCAGCGCCGCCATCTGCGCCAGGGCCTCATCGGGCGCGAGGCCCACGGCGAACTTCGGAACCGAGGCGGTCGCGGCCTCATCCACCTCAAAGACTGTCGGGGCCAGGTAGCAGCCCTGCAGGGCCAGGTGCGTGTCCACCGGCGGCCGGCGCATCAGCAGCGTCATGCGCTGCACTGCGCTGAGGGGCGTCGCGCGGCGCACGTGGTTGAGGTCGATGGCGACATCGTGCACCACCTCGGCGGGCAGAGGGAAGTACTCCGCCCAGAAGCCACGCGGGCCGGCCACCGCCACGCCGATCTCGGAGTCGGTCTCCAGCAGGTTCATCACCCGCGCCACGAGGCCCCCGAACGCCGACCAGTCCGAAAGCAGCAGCGTCCGCTCCTCGGCCTGAAACGAGACGCCGGGCCACTGCGGGCCGCCCTCCTCCCAGCGGTCGAAGCGCATGTGCAGCCATGTCCCGTCGCGGCCCGGAAGCTCCCCCAGCTCCACCTCCAGCCCGGCGCTCGGGTCCGGCAGCCTCATGTCCGGCTCCGGGACGACTGCCGGCACCAGGGGGGCGTCGGGCACCGTATACTCCTGCTCCGAGGGCGGTAGCGGCGGCTCTCGGCCCACGTCAAGCTCGCCGCCGTACAGCCCCTGCGCGATCTCCGCGACCTCTGCTCGCAGGTCATCCATGGTGTTGAGCGTGGCGTGGTCGCGGATCATGCGCCAGGAGTAAGCCATCACGCCGCAGGCGCCCCAGCGCAGGAAGTCCATCACCTGCTGGCGGACCTGGGCGCGCGTGGGCTTAGGCTCCCAGTTGGTCCCGTGGAAGGCCTGGTAGATGCCGATCATCTCCACGTCCGGGTCGCGCTGGCGCATCACCGGTACCATCTCGCGCAGGCGATCCTCGATCAGCCAGGTGCGGAAGGAGCCGCGGCGCGCCGGGTAGATGTACACGCCCGCCGCGTCGCAGACGTCGGCGTCGAAGTTCGTCAGCGCCTCCGGGTTGGCGAAGCCCGCCACCACCACGTGCCCGTAGGGCTCGCCACTCTCGTCCACGTCCCACTCCCGGATCAGCCGGTAGAGGTTCCGCAGGGCCGGGCGCTGGGTGCCCGTGCGCTTCTTGTCGTCAAGCACCCAGAAGCCCCACAGGTTCGGCGAGGCCTTGACGCGGTCCAGGTGCTCGCGCAGCGTGCTCTGCTCGAACAGGAAGGTGCCCTCCGGATGGGCCGCCGGCTCGGTGCCGGTCGCGCCTCGCCGGGAGACAACCACGCCGCCCTCGGTCTTCGAGGCGTAGGCCACGGCCTCATCCTCAATCCATAGCAGGCCCTCATCGGGCAGGGAGCCGACGGCGGTCAGGGGGATGACCTCGTCGTCGGCCCCCACATCGGCAGTGAGTCGCGCGCTGCCGGCGTAGCGCAGGAAGTTGGCCATCACGCCGATGCCGCCCTCCAGGGCAATGCGCCCCAGCTCCGTTTCGGGGTCCAGAAGGGCGTTGGAGGACCGGTGCTCGTAGCAGAAGACCAGGTTGATGCCCGTCTCCTGCGCCTGCCGCAGCTCATCAGGCAGCCACTCGTAGGCGAAGCTGCCGCAGATCGGCTGTCCGTTCACCGCCACCTCGACGCCATCGGCCGCGGGCGCCCCCCACGCCACCGCCACCATCAGGCCGGCAAGCCCCAGCATCGCAGACACCTCCACGGTCTTCATCCCACGTGCGCGCAGGTTCCGCACCGGGGCCGCGAGGCCCTCCAGCACAGGTTCCGCTCCCTGCCGCGGCTCTGGGAGGCCTGTGGGTGGAGCGCAGGCGGAAGGCCGTCCCGGCCGAGTTGGACGGCGCCATCATCCCGGCAGGGCGCTGGCGCAGGCAGGACGCGGTGAGCACCTCGGCGAAACGTGACCGCGACAGGAAAGCGATCATTCTTCTGCGCGGTGAGCTGATGCCCCATGGCGCTGGGATTTAACGAGCTGATGGACGATCGCACCGGGTGCCTGGCAGAGATGCTGGACGTGGGTCGGCGGTATCTGAAGGAGAGCTCGCCGCACGCGCTGCTGCGGCGCGTGGGCGAGGTCATCGATGAAGTACCCGTGGCGCCGTGCCCCGATAAGCGGTGGTTCCAGCAGTCCTACGGCCGTGAGGTCACCGACCGGCCCGACGACCTGCTGGTCGGCGAAGGCCTGTTCTACCTCACCGAGCAGCGGAGGCTGTTCCTGGATTGCACCGGCGGGCACTACCAGATGACCTGGGGCTACGATCATCCGGAGCTGATCGCGCTGCTGCTGGACGGCATCGAGCGCGGCATCGTCTGGGACAATCACAGCAACATCCCCCCGGCGCCGGCCAAGCGCCTGACGGAGAAGCTGGTGGAGCTTGCCAACCCCGGCCGCGATCCCGACGAGCTGCAGGATGATCCGGACAGCCTCAACACGGTGTTGTCGGGCACCGCCACCGGCACCGTCGCCTGCGGGGCGGCCATGAAGATGATGCTCCTGCACCACGATGGCCCCGGGGCACCGGTGTTCGTGGTGCTGGACGGGAACTACCACGGCACGGATGTGTTCGCCCAGCGCCTGCGCGGGATGTGGCCGGAGTACTTCCACAACGTCGAGATCGTCGCCGTGCAGCCGAACGATGGCGCGGAGCTGGAGGCCGTCTTCGCCGACCGGGGCGAGCGCGTCGCCGGGTTCTGGGCGGAGCCGGTGATGATGAACCGTGAGGCCATCGTCATCGAGCCGGACTATCTGCACCTGGCCCGCGAGCTGTGCGACGAGCACGGCGCGCTGATGGCCATCGATGAGATCCAGACCGGCTTCTGGGTCCCGGAGGTCATCTACTGCGTTCGCATCGGCCTGGAGCCGGACTTCATCGTGCTGGGCAAGGGCATGACCGCAGGCTTTCATCCCCTGTCGGCGCTGGTCTACCGCGGTCGGCTGGACGTGCTGGAGCAGTACGACGCCATCAGCACCAACGGGAACGCCGCGCTGGCCGCCTACATGGCCCTGGGCTGCATCGAGCTCATCGAGCAGCAGGCCGAGCGCATTGAGCGCGCCGGCGCGGCCTGGCACCAGGCGCTGGCGGAGCTCGCCCAACAGTTCCCGGAGACGCTGGTCGAGGCCCGGGGCGTGGGACACATGTCGGGGCTGAAGTTCCGGGACCGCGAGGACTGCCTCGGGTTCCACCGCGCGGCACTCGACCGGGGCCTGTGGATGCGCGCCCACGTCTATCATGAGGGGCACAGCACGCTGCTGACCAAGTTCGCGCTGCCGCTGGAGGAGGACACGGTCGAGTTCACCGCCAACGCCATGCGGGAGCTGCTGCGGGACATTTGACGGAGAAGAATGGCCCTGCCCGAGCGGGCTCGGGCTTTCCCGCTCCCTGCCGAGCTTCGCTCGGAAGCGGGGAGGGAACGGCGGGTACGCGGCCGGGACATGCCAGCGGAGGGGCCGCACGAGCGCCGAAGGCGCGAGGCCGGCCCAACACGGACGTTTCCGATCCGGAACGCAACCCGCAATGCACCGACCATGGCGGGCCGATCTGGTGGGCTCTTTCCCGCTACGGGCACACCGCCGCCGAAGGGAACGCCATGACCCATCCATACTTCGAGTACACGGACGTGGATCGGCGCTTCTTCGCGGAGCGCATCGATCCCCTGCTGCCCGAGCGCATCTTCGACGCCCACCGCCACGTGCAGCTTCCCGAGCACCTCGACGAGAGCCGGGAGCGCTTCAAGCGCGAGGCCTTCCCCGAGGAGATCGCCGGACCTGAGGCCGTGGAGCAGGCGCGGCGGGGCTATGAGATGATGTTCCCGGGCCGGGAGGTGCACTTCCTGGGCTTCGGCTCGCCCGCGACAAATTGCGAGGCTGTCGCCAACAACGAGTACGTCTCCGCAGAGCTGGCAGGGACGGGCTCGGCCGGCCTGGCGCTGAGCCGGCCGGAGTGGAGCGCCGGCCGGCTGCTTGAGGAGCTCCGCCGCCCCGCCATCATCGGCATTAAGCCCTATGAGCGGCTGCTTGAGGGCTTCGAGGGCGGCGACGTGAGCATCTTCGAGTTCCTGCCCCACCAGCACCTCGAGCTGCTCGACGAGCTGCAGGCGTGGGTCACGCTGCACCTGCCCCGAGCGCAGCGGCTGGCAGATCGCGGCAACATCGACGAGATCCTGCAGATCCGGCGGCGCTACCCGAACGTGGTCCTGGTCATCGCGCACCTCGGACGGTCCTACGCCGGGCGCTACGCGCGCGAGGGCTTCCCGCCGCTGGCCGATGACCCGGCGATCCTCTTCGACAACTCCGCGGTGCTTAACCCGGCCGTGCACGCCCTGGCGCTGGACCGCTTCGGCCCCGAGCGCATCCTGTGGGGCTCCGACCAGCCGGTCTTCTACATGCGCGGGCGCCGGCGGTGGGAGGGCGACCGCTACATCAACCTCACCAGCGGCGACTACTCCTGGAACACCGACCGCGAGCCGCCGGAGGTGGAGGCCACCTACACCCTCTCGCTGTATGAGGCCATCGCCGCCTGCCTGGACACCCTCATGGGCCTGGGCTTCGGCGAGGCCGAGATCGAGGCCATCTTCCACGACAACGCGCGCCGGCTGGTCGATGAGGTCCTCGGGCGCAAGGAGAGCTGGTGATGGCCCGGCGCGCAGGCGCGCTGATGGGGCTGGACCTGGGGACCACCGCCGTGAAGGTCGGCATCTTCGACGCCGACAGCGGCGAGCCGCTGGGGGTGGCCCGCTCGGAGTACTCCCCGCACTCGCCGCGCGCGGGCTGGGTGGAGCTGGAGGCGGAGGAGTACTGGCGCGCGACGGTGGAGGCGACCCGGGCGGCGATGGCCGCGGCGGACCGCCCGCGCGTGCTGGGCATTGGGCTGTCCAGCCAGGGTCAGACCTTCCTGCCCCTGGACGGCGAAGCGCGACCGCTGCGGCCCGCCATCGTGTGGCTGGACACGCGGGCGGAGGATGAGGCGCGGAGGCTCAACGAGGCGCTCGACGCGGAGGAGCTGCGGCGGCGCCGCGGCGCCTCGGCCATCAACGCCATCGACTCCGCCCCCAAGATCCTGTGGCTGCGCGAGCACGAGCCCGGGGTCTGGGAGCGGACGCGCTACCTGATGATGCTTCCCGACTACCTGGGCCTGCTGCTGACCGGGGAGCGGCGGCTGGACCTCAGCAACGCCGGCAGCACCGCCATGGTGGACCGCACCATCGATGACTGGTGGCAGGAGGCGCTGGATGCGGTGGGCGTGCCGCGGGAGTGGCTCAGCCCACTGGGCCGGCCCGGCGAGCTGCTCGGCAACCTCGCCGCCGACGCCGCGGCGGAGCTGGGCCTGGACGCCGGAACGCCGGTGGCGCTGGGCGCCAACGATCAGCTCGACGGCGCGGTGGGCGTGGGCAACGTGGAGCCCGGCCTGGCCTCCGGGACCGCCGGCACCGCCATGGCGATCGTGGCCACCGCCGCGGAGCTGGCCGACGAGCTGGGCGACGGCATCATCTGGGGGAAGCACCCCGTGCCGGGCCTGCTCTACATCCTCAACTACGCTAAGACCTCCGGGGTGCTGCTGACCTGGCTGCGGGACCTCATCGGCGGCGACTATGAGGGCCTGTTGGCCGAGGCCGCGGACGCCCCCATCGGGTGCGACGGCCTGGTATGCCTGCCGCATTTCTCGGGCACCGCCACGCCTACCTTCCGCAGCGACGTCCGCGGCGGCTTTGTAGGGCTGACCCTCGCCCACGGACGCCCGCACATGATCCGCGCGGTGCTGGAGGCGGTGTGCTTCTGCGCCCGCGACGCCGTAGCGCTGACGGAGCGGGCCGGCCAGCAGGTGGAGGAGCTGCGCATGCTGGGCGGCGCCGCGCAGTCGGGGTGGTGGATGCAGATGATGGCGGACGTCGTGGACCTGCCGCTGGCGGTCCCGGCCTGCGCCGACGCGGCCGTCCTGGGGGGCGCCATCTTCGGTGGCGTGGCCGCGGGGCTGCTGCCGTCGATCCAGGAGGCCGGCCGTCGCTTCTACCGCCCCCAGAGGCGCTTCGAGCCCCGCCACGAGCACGCCATCGCCTACGACGAGGCGTGGCAGCAGTACCGCGACGCAATGCACAGGCTCTATCCGGGGGCGCTGGGCGAGGGCATCTCGGACTGATCCGCAGGGAGGACGCTGCCATGGACATCCGGGCGACAAAAGTTGGGCTTCTGCCGCTGTATCTGGCCCTGTATGACGAGGTGCGGCCGGAGGCCCGGCCGGAGATGGAGCAGTTCGCCGAGCGCGTGGCCTCTCGACTTCAGGAGATCGGCCTGCAGGTGCACAGCGCGCCCATCAGCCGGATCCGGACGGAGGTCGAGGAGTCTGTGAGCGCGCTGCTGGACGAGGAGATAGAGTGCCTGGCGACGGTGCACCTGGCCTACTCGCCATCGCTTGAGGCGATCGATGCGCTGGTGCGGGCCGATGTCCCGCTGGTCCTGCTCGACACGACGCCCGCGCCGGAGTTCGGTGAGGACGCCACCCAGGCGGACATGTTCCGCAACCACGGCATCCACGGCGTCCAGGACCTGGCGTGCATGCTGCGCCGGCGCGGACGGCCCTACCTGCTGGCCGTGGGGCACCTTGATGACGAGGCCTTCGCTGACGAGGTAAGGCTGTGCACTCGCGCGGCGCGAGCGGCTCACGCTATCGGCACCATGCGGGTGCTGGTCATCGGTGAGGACTTCGAGGGCATGGGCGACTTCGCGGTCAGTCCGGAGCTGATGGCCGCGGAGCTGGGGATCCAGACCCAGCGGGTCCCGGTCAGCGAGGTGGCGCAGGTCGCCCGGCAGATTGCCGACCAGCAGCTTGCACAGGAGGCCGACCGCGACAGCACCGACTTCGACTGCTCGGGGATCGAGCCGGAGGTGCTCGACCGGACGAACCGCGTGGGTCTGGCCGTGCGCCGCATCATGGAAAAGGAGAAGGCGGGGGCGATGACCTTCAACTTCGCCTCCTTCACGGCCGAGTGCGGGATCGAGACCGTGCCCTTCCTGGAGGCGTCCAAGGCCATGGCCCGGGGGCATGGCTACGCCGGTGAGGCGGATGCCCTGACGGCGGCGCTGGTGGGGGGCCTGGCCCAGGCCGGCTGCCGGGTGACCTTCACGGAGATGTTCTGCCCTGACTGGGCCGGCGGAAGCGTCTTCATGAGTCACATGGGCGAGTGCGGCCTGGGCGTGGCTGTCGGGCCTGCGAAGGTGGTCGAGAAGCAGTACGAGTTCAGCGACGTCGCCAACCCGGCCATCGCCATCCCCAAGGTGCAGCCGGGCGAGGCCACGCTGGTGAATCTCGCACCCGGACCTGACGACAGCTTCGATCTCATCGCCGCCCGGGTGGAGGTCCTGGACCGTAGCCCCACCGCGGGCTTCCCCGAGGCCCCTCACTTCTGGATCCGCCCGCTGGACCATGACCTGCCTGACTTCCTGCAGCGCTACAGCGAGCTCGGCGGCACACACCACCTGGCCCTGTCCCCGGGCGACGAGACCGGGCTGGTGAGGCGCATGGCGACGCTCATGGACATCGGCTTCCATTCGGTATGAGGTGAAATCATGACCGACGAGGCGATCCGTTTCGGCATCATCGGCGCGGTGCGGCGCGGCTCCAGCTTCGTGCGGGCGCTGGAGGCCCATCCGCGGGCCGAGCTGGTGGCGCTGTGCGACATCCAGGAGGAGAAGCTGAGGCAGGCAGCCGAGGAGCTGGGGCTCTCGCTGGCCTTCACCAGCGATGAGGAGCTGATCGACAGCGGGGAGGTGGAGGCGGTCATCGTCGCCACGCCCATGCCGCTTCACGTCCCGCAGTCGGTGATGGCCCTCGAGCGGGATATCCACGTGCTCTCCGAGGTGCCTGCCGGGGTCTCCCACGAGCAGTGCCGGGAGCTGGTGCGCGCGGCCAACCGCACTGAAGCGATCTACATGATGGCCGAGAACTACACCTACATGCGGCCAAACGTCATCGTGCGGGAGATCGCCCGGCGCGGGTGGTTCGGGGAGATGTACTTCGCGGAGGGCGAGTACATCCACGAGCTCAAGGAGCTCAACGAGATCACCACCTGGCGGCGGCGGTGGCAGACGGGCATCAACGGCAACACCTACCCCACGCACTCCCTCGGTCCGTGCCTGCAGTGGATGCAGGACCGCGTGGTGTCGGTGATGTGCGCCGGCAGCGGCCACAACTATCGCGATCCGCGCGGCGACCGCTACGAGCAGGAGGACACCGTCACCACGCTCTGCCGCCTCGCCGGCGGCGGGCTCATCCAGCTTCGCCTGGACATGCTCTCGGACCGCCCGCACAATCTGACCTACTACTCCCTACAGGGCACGGACGGCTGCTATGAGGCGGCGCGCGGTCTCGGCGATCAGCCCAAGATCTGGCTGCGCTCGCGCTCCGCCGACGAGATGGCCTGGGAGCCACTGGAGAATCTGGCCGAGGAGGTCCTGCCCGAGGAGTGGCTCAACCCGCCCGAGGAGGCGCTGCAGGCGGGCCACGGCGGCGGCGACTACTGGGAGATCCACGACTTCGTGGAGGCCATCGCAACCGGATCGGGGCCACCGATCGGTATCCACCAGGCCATGGACATGACGCTGCCGGGCCTTGCCAGCCAGCAGTCCATCGCCGAGGGCGGGCAGTGGGTGGCAGTCGAGGACTCGCGAGCCTGGTAGCCGGCCGAGAGGAGTATCGGGGATGACCAGTCGGGAGCGGATGCTGGCGGCGCTGGAGTGCCGCGAGGTGGACTACGTCCCGTGCAGCTTCATGATCTTCGCGGCGCTGCGCGACCGGTGCCACAGCGACGAGGAGTTCGTGGGCTGGCAGGTCGAGATGGGCCTCGACCCCGTCGTCGCCACCGCCTCCTGGGCCTCGGCCCGCAACCCCGAGCACCGCGACCTGCCGGGCATCGACCTGCGCTACCCCGATGACGTGGAGGTGCGGCAGTGGCGGGAGGAGGTCGCTGACGGGCCGGACGTGCTGCACAAGCAGTACCTCACGCCGGCGGGGACGCTCACGGCCGAGGTGCTGGAGACCGAGGACTGGCCGTACCCGGGGCACGTCCCGCTCATGGACGACTACCTGATCCCGCGGGCGCGCAGCTTCCCCATCGAGTCCCCCGATGACCTGCCGGCGCTGCGGCACGTTCTGGCCCCGCCACGTCCCCGGGAGGTCCAGCGCTTCCGCAACCACGCCGCCGACGCCAGGGCGTTAGCGAAGGAGCTCGATCTGCTGCTCACCGGCGGAATGGGCGTGGGGATCGAGGCCGGGGCGTGGCTGTGCGGGCAGGAGGAGCTGATCTTCCACGCCGTGGACCGGCCAGCGATGGTGGAGGAGCTGGCCGAGATCATCCACGAGTGGAACGCGGCGCGCATGCGCGAGGTGCTGGCCGTGGGCGTGGACCTGTTCATCCGGCGTGGCTGGTACGAGGGCACCGACTTCTGGTCGCCGCCGATGTACGAGCGCTTCGTGCTGCCATGGCTGAGGCGCGAGGTCGAGATCGCCCACGAGCACGGCGCGCTGTTTGGCTACATCAATACCTCCGGGACGATGGGCATCCTGGATCACCTGCTTCACGCGGGCGTGGACGTGCTGATCGGCGTGGATCCGGTAGAGGGGATGAACACCGACATGGCGGCCATGCGAGAGGCTGTGGGCGAGCGCATGGCGCTGTGGGGCGGCGTCAACGGCTTCGTGACCGTTGAGATGGGCACCGACGACGAGATACGCGCCGCCATGGCCCGCGCCCTGGACGAGCTCGGCGAGCTCGGCAGCATCCTCTCTCCCGTCGATAACATCCGCGACGAGTCCGAGGACACCATGCGCCGGGTCCAGGTGATGATCGACGCCTGGCGGGAGCTGCGATGACGGGGCGCCTCACTCCTCGACCGGATAGAACTTCGGATCGGTGATCCAGATCTGCGAGTCGGCCCCGCCGAAGCCGATCTCGGCGCCGGTGATCTCGGGGTCAAACTGCTGCGGCTCGACGCGCCACCTGAC
>JAYENL010000156.1:0-1640 GCA_034722055.1 Armatimonadota bacterium | reverse complement strand
GAGTGGAGCCCTCCTCTTCTCCGTCGGCTGTCACGCCGGCCTGAACGTGCCCGACGCGTGGGACGACTCCGGCCACGCCCTCGACTTCAGCCAGGCCTTCGCCCGCAGCGGGTCCACCTGGCTGGCAAACACCGGCTACGGCTACGGGATGGACGACGCAGCGGCCCTCTCTGAGCGCCTGATGGGCGACTTCGTCGAGGAGCTGGGCAGTGGCAGCGACGTCCCGATCGGCCAGGCCCTGGTCCGCGCCAAACAGCGCTACATCAACAGCGCCGGCGCGGGGAGCCTGGGGCTCTACGACGAGAAGATACTGGTTGAGTCCACCCTGTACGGCCTGCCGATGGCCCGGGTCAGTGTGCCGACCCCGACGGGATCGACGTCCGATCTCCATCCTCAGGCCGTGGAGTCCTCGCCTCTGTCGACGGCCGACGGCCTCTTCACGCGCACCGTCACCTTCACCCCCTCGTTCAGCGAGGTCACGACGCCCGACGGACGGTATTACAGCGTCGGCCGCGAGGTCCAGGCCAGCGGTGGGCGCCCCATCCAGCCGCGCGTGAGCGAGGACGTCGCCCAGGCCGGCACCAACGCCCGCGGCGCGTTGTTCCTCGGCGGGGACTACCGCGACATCGAGCCTTTCGACCCGGTGATCGCCCGCCCGGTGACCGATACGGCGAAGACGGAGCCGTCCTTCACGCTGCAGGGTTGGTACCCGACGCAGATAGCAGCCATCAATCGCGTCAGGACAGCCTTCGAGACCCTGGAGAGGTTGGTGGTGGTACCGGCGCAGTTCAGGAACCCCGGGGTAGAGCGACTCTGGGACCGACTGACGTACGCTGTCTACTACTCCACCGACCCCGACACCATCGCCCCCACCATCTGGCGCGTCGAGGCCGCCCAGCTGCCCGATCGAGCCACGTTCAGGGTGGAGGTCACCGACGATTCGGGGATCGAGCGGGTGGTGGTTGCCTACAGCCTGGGTGATGGGGAATGGCGCACCGTCGACTTGACGTACGACGCGAATGACGACACCTGGTCTGGGGAGCTGGCTCTATCCACCGGCGGGAAAGTCAGTCACTTCGTCCAGGCGGTGGACGGCGCCGGCAACGTCTCCAGCAGCGACAACAAAGGCTTCTACTTCGAGCCGGTCAGTTACACCATCTACTTGCCGCTCGTCCTCAGGAGCCCTTAGCCGCAGGGCCGATCCGGACGGGAGACCGGCCCGCGGAGAACCCCCTGCTGAGAGACCTGCCACTCCTATCTGGTCACGCCTCACACCTCCACTCGCGCCCCGGTCCAGGCCGCGTCCTCTATCTGCTCCCTCACCGCCTCGTCGGTCGTCCCGACGCCGTATTTCTCGCCGTCATCCCACACGAAGGATCGACCGAACTGATTGCCTGGCGGAAGGCGGTACACGCTGCCGGTCCAGCCCTCCACCGCCTCACCCTCGTCAGCTGAAGGCTCGGACAGGAACTCCAACCGCTCCACCTCGATCGTCCGCGCCTCCCCGGCCGGCACGCCCCTGTACAGCGTGCCCCACACCTTCACCCGCGCCCCCGTCGACCGCGCCTCCGCAATCTGCGCCCTCACCTCGTCCGTCGGCGTCCCCAGGCCAAACTCCTCCCCATCCTCCCGCTCGAAGG
>JAYENL010000155.1:0-8926 GCA_034722055.1 Armatimonadota bacterium | reverse complement strand
GGCGCGCAGGCGGGGGCGCCCGCGCTGATGGTCGGGCTGGAAGCCCGTGAGACCGAAGGTCTCCAGTGGGCCGGGGTGGAACCTGCACGGTCAGTCGCTACCGCTCCTGATCGCGCCCCGCTCGCTTCGCTCGCGGCGGCCCCTCCATGGCGGGCACGCGTCTTGTCGGGACGTAGGAAGGTACGCGAACTTCTGCGACTTAGCACTAGCTCTCACGCCACGCCTGAACAGACAGGCAGTCATCCCTTCCGGCATTCTACCAGCAGGTAGTCGCCCATCTCGTACATCCGGATATCGGCGAATCCCTGCTCCACCAGCAGCTCCACCCATTCCTCTCGCGACAGGGCCAGGAAGCAGTGGAAGCCATGCTGCAGGAAGCCCTGCACCCCCACCAGGAAGTCTATGCACAGGAACCTGCCTCCGGGCTTGAGCAGCCGATGCACGGCCTGAATGCACTCCAGTTGATCGTCCATGCAGTGCACCGCCTGGCTGGAGACGATGCGGTCAAAGCTCTCATCGGCCTGGTCGAGCCGCCGTATGTCGGCCTGCCGGAACTCCACATCGCCTCCCTCCCCACGCCCCTGCTCCCGGGCCTTCTGAATGCTGTCCTTGGAGTAGTCGAATGAGCCGGAGTCAATGCCCAGGACACGGAAGCCGCGCTGGGCGAGTCGCAGCGCCAGGAAGCCCTGCCCCGTTCCCACATCCAGCACATAGGTGTCAGACGAGGCAGGGCCCAGCAGCTCCATCAGCTTCTGTGCAGCTCTCTCCTTGCCGTCCGATTCCTCCTCCTGCGCTTCATAGGCGGCGAGGGCCTCCTCGCCCTGCTCAGTCACCCGCCACCTGCTTCCACGTTTGGGTGGTGTTATAAGCTCCTCGGCGGCAAGCTCGTCCAACACCCTGTCCACCTCGCTGCTGGCCGGCCACAGCACCCCTGTCGAGCGATAGGACCGGTTGCCGGCACTGCGCTCCCTGATCTCCTCAACCATCTCTCGCTTGCTGCGCGCCTTCTCCGAGAGCAGAAGCAACACATAGTACTCCAGAAACTGGCGTATGCTCGGGCCGCTTCGCGTTCGCCGCATACCTACTCATCCCTCAACCGACTGAGACGATGATGACGTCATCGCCGCGATCCACCGGTATCACAGGTGATCGGCCGGCAGAGCACGGCGTCTACGAGACTCTGCCCCTGCTCGGCCACGGCTCGCAGCCGCTCCGTCCGCGGGCTGGCATACGAGGCGATGGAATCCCGGCCTGTGGGCTCCGTCAGCGGTGCTGCTTGATGGTCTCGAGCATGGCCTCTACGTTGCCGATGGGTGTGCCCGGGACGAAGTAGTTGGAGACACCGACGATGATCCCGCGGCTGCGTTTCGCCTCCTGCAGGCAGGACAGCGTCTCCTCGACCACCTCCTCCCGCGTGCCCAGGTGCATGGTGTGTGAGTTGATGTTCCCCACCAGGGTCAGCTCCGGGAACTCCTGCCTCAACCTGCCCAGGTCCATGCCCGCGCGCCGGTCGATCTCGTAGAAGCCGTGCACGCCCGAGGCGCCGAAGAGGCTGTCGGCCACCGGCCACAGATTGCCGTCACTGGCGAAGAGGTAGTAGCCGCCATGTGCCTCCGCGATTCGCGCGATCTCCGTCACCCGCGGCAGCATCAGGTCGTCGAAGACCTGTGGGGAGTACATGGGGCCCTCGTAGGACGCGAAATCCCCGCCGCCCCAGAAGAGCCTGAAGCCGCGCTGGCTCAGGAACTGAATGTCGCGCCGAGCGCGCTCGACCTGCACGTCCAGGTGGCGGCCCACCAGGTCCGGACGCAGCAGCATGGCCTCGAACCAGATGTCGGTGTTGCGCGTGGGAATCCCGCAGCCGCCGGCGCCGGCGCGAATCAAGTACTCCTCGCCCATCAGCTCCATCGCCCGCAGCTCGAAGTCGTAGCGCTGCTTTGTCGGCTGGTAGTCCTCGACGGCCTTCTCGCTGGCGCTGATCCGTGCCTCCAGGTCCTCGAAGGTCTGCCCGGCCTCCGGGTGATACTTGAAGATGTGGCACTGCTCGCTGGGCGGGTCAAAGCGCAGCACCATCCAGCTCTCCTCCGGGCCCTCGGCGAACAGGAAGGTGTTCTCGTCGATCTTCTCAGTCGGGGTGCGGTTGTAGCGCCAGTAGCTGGGGCGGATGATGTCGTTGCCGAACACCAGCGCGATGTCGATGGCGTCCTGGAAGGAGCGCTCCACGAATTCCTCGTGGGCCTCCTCCCCCTCCCACATGGCGGTCACCTCCCGCCACTGCTGGATGCCCCCGCCCACGTAGGCCTCACGACCCAGCAGGGCGGAGGCCACCTCCGAGCAGGTGCCGATGTGATGGACCGGCACTGTGTCGGTGTCCTCCTTGGCGAAGGCCGCCAATACCCGCTCTCGCGGCGTCATGGCAGTGCGCTCCCTGTCCGGCGTGTCAACATCGAGCTTCACCCGCCCTGTGCACCGAGCAGAAGCTCGGTGCCCACCACCCGGGCCTGCTGGATGATACGCAATGACTCGTTCTGTGTCAGCGCGAGAGTTCCTTCCCCCGGGGAGTACTCTGACATGTCTTCGGAGTCAGCGGCCTCGACCGATCCCCGACCGCCACGGCAGAAGCGCAGTGGAGAGGTTCGTCGAGGAGCTGCATGGCCGCTCGAGAGGCGTGGAGAGGAGACGCAGGCACGATCGCATGATGGTACGGCGCCGCTGCCCGGGGAGCGACTCATCAGGCTCGGCGTCGAAGCAAAGCCGGAGGCGGTGGCTGGCGAGGTCACGTCACCGGCTGCGGGTGTGCAACGTCCTACCCGCCCCCACCGGTCTGATCGTCCGTCACATCGGCCTCCCCCAGCACCTCCTCCATAAGGCGAAGCAGCTCAGTGCCTGAGGCCTTCTTCGTGACGTAGCAGGAGTACTTGTCCGCCATCTTCTGGGCCTGGGGTGAGGACTCGGGGAGGCCTGAGAAGACAATCACGGGCACATCCTGCAGGCGCTCCCGCTCCCGCACCCGGTCCAGGAACTCCCAGCCTGACATGCCCGGCATGCGGATATCCAGCAGAATCAGGTCGGGGGTGAAGTCCTTGAGCTTGAAGAGGCCCTCCCGGGCATTGGGCGCTACCACAACCTGGTATCCGGCCCGGCCCAGCAGGTCCGCGTGGAGGCGGAGCACCACCGGAGAGTCATCGATTGCGAGAACGCGCTTGGCCATAGGCTGTCTCCTCACCCATTTCATCACCACGGCCACGAGCAACTATACCAGACTAAGGGCCGCCTGCCAATGCCCGCGATTGTTTCATGGCCCGCAGTGCCGGGCATTTCACTCCCACCGGCCGCGATGGGAGGAGGCGCAGCAACGCCAGCATGACGCTCGGCCCCAGTCACCAACGCGATAACCACGGCAATCCGCAGGACATGTGGGAGTGCGTCCGGAAGAACCGGCGAGGCCCGTCGCGTATGCGGACCCCGTGGGTCCCGTCACCTGGCGAGGCGAGATCGCCGAAGCCCACGCGACGAGGTCCTTCGACGCACAGAAGGGAGCGCAAGCCCCATGATGATCCGAGATCCGCTCATGCTGCTCATCATCGCCGGCGCCGTATGTGCGGCGGCCCAGCTCGCCTCCGGACAGCCTGCCGCTGAGGAGCCCGGCCCGCTGAAGGTGGGCCTGGCGACGGTGGACATCACCCCCGAGGGCCCCGTGTACATGGCCGGCTTCGCGGCGCGCAAGGAGCCGTCCGAGGGCGCCTACGCGGACATCTCCGCCTCCTGCGCCGTCTTCGACAACTCCATCACGCGCGTGGCCATCGTGGCCATCGACGTGTGCAAGATCGGCATCCCGCAGATGGAGAAGATTCGCGGGGCGGCCGAGCAGCTCGGCATCCCGCCCCAGCATGTGATGATCAACAGCTCGCACACCCACTGCGGACCGACCATCATCGGCGACAAGAACCCCGACTACCTCCCCGTCTTCGAGGAGAGGGTCTGCGGCCTGCTGCAGACCGCTGTGGACGACCTCCAGGAGGCGGTGCTGGACTACACCGTCGGCACCTCCACGATGGCCGTCAACCGTCGGCAGCTTGACGATGAGGGCCACTGCGTCGGGATGCGCCCGGAGCCGCGCAAGCAGATCGACCCCGATGTCCCCATCCTCCGCGTGCTGACGCCGGAGGGGACCGTTCGCGCCGTCATCTTCGGCTACTCATGTCACCCCACGACCATGGGCGGGCAGGAGATCGGCCCCGACTACCCCGGACCGGCCCGGGAGTGGATCGCGGCCGCCTACCCCGACTGCCTCCCCGTCTTCCTGCAGGGCTGCGGCGGCGACATTAAGCCCCGTTACGCCGCGCCAAACGGCCGCTTCGGCTACGTCCTCATCGAGCCCAAGGAGACCGTCAGGGAGATCGGCCATGAGCTGGGCCGGGCCGTGCTCACGGCCCTGGCTGTCCCTCCTCAGCCCGTGCCCGCCGATGGCAATGGCGCGGTCGTGCTGGGCGGCATCACCCACCTCATCGAGGTCCCCGACAAGGAGGAGCCCGAGACCAAGTCCCACGAGATCTACAACGGGGCCTGGCGCATCGGCGACCTCTACCTGTTCGGCAGCCAGTGCGAGCTGTGCTCCCAGATCGGCCTGCGCATCAAGCGGGAGCTGAGCGATCTGCGGGTGTGGCCGTGCGGGTACACGCACTGGGGCGGCGGCTACATCGTTGACGCCGCGCAGTTCCCCGAGGGCGGCTATGAGGTGAACTCCAGCGCCTGTGCGCCTGAGACTGAGGACATAATCGTCGGCAACGCCGTGCGCTTCATCTCAGAGCTGCAGGAGACGCCGGTCCACGAGGGACCGATCCCCGGGCCGGACAGTTGATGACAAGCACCGACAGCGGATGTGCCGGCGACACGACATCAGAGGATGATGGGCACATGGACCGCCCCCAGAACGACAGGATGAAGGCGGCATGGCAGCGAGGTCTCGAGGTCCTTCAGCCTACGGATGGCCAGCTCGAGCACGGCCTGGAGCTGCACGGGGAGCTGCTGGCGTGCGACACCTTCGGCTTCCCGCCCAGCGTCTTTCCCGCCGACTTCGCCGAGCGGTTCAACGAGCTGAAGGAGGGGAACATCGGCGCCCGCGAGCTGCGCTGGCGGACCGGCCTCATCCGGGGCGTCGCCGCCACCTACGACCAGGCAGCGGCGGACGAGTTCCTGACCGCGATCCGGGCCTCGGGCCTGGGCGCCACGGTCCACACCGTGGCGGAGGGCAAGTGCCGCGAGGAGGACATCAAGCGGATGGCGATGTCCCGGCAGCTCCTCCGGGTCTTCCGCAGGCATATGGTGCAGGCGGGCTCAGCCGAGGAGGTCCGCGAGGCGCGGGAGCAGGGGAAGATGGCCGTGGTCTGGAGCTGCAACGGCCCGCCCATCGTCGGCCGGCTGGAGGACCGCGACGAGGAGCTGAGCTGGGTCGAGACCTGGTACAATCTGGGCATTCGCCTCATGCACCTGACCTACAACCGGCGCAACTTCATCGGCGACGGCTGTGCCGAGCCGGCGAACGGCGGCCTCAGCGAGCTTGGGCGGGACCTGGTGGCGGAGATGAACCGGGTCGGGATTATCGTGGACGTGCCCCACAGCGGCATCCAGACCACGCTCGACGCCGCGGGCGCCTCGGAGAGGCCGATCATGGCGAGCCACACGGGGGCGCGGGCCCTCTTCAACCACATGCGCTGCAAGACCGATGAGGAGCTGACGGCCATCGCCCAGACCGATGGCCTGATCGGCGTCTTCGTGCTGCCGAGCATGCTGGGGCCGGATGCCACGCTGAGCACCATGCTCGATCACCTCGACTACATCGCCGACCTGGTGGGCGTCGAGCACGTTGCCATCGGCACCGATACCACCTACCAGGCAGCGTGGCCGGAGGGCGTCAGCGGCTACGACAACCCGCGGTTCAGCACGAGCTGGTGGGGGAACTGGAATGAGCGGAACCACCCGTTCTCAGGCGAGTCCGACGAGGCCGCCACCGGCAGCCTGGCCTGGACGAACTGGCCGCTGTACACGGTGGGGCTCGTCACGCGCGGCTACTCGGACGATGACATCGCCGGGATCCTCAGCGGCAACTTCCTGCGGGTGCTGGAGGCGAACCGGCCGGCGCGGGAGGTGCAGGTGTGAGCCGGATGCTGCGCGTTACGCGTCGGTCGCCAGAGTGACCTCCACCACCGTGATGCCCTTGCCCGGGACGCGCACCGCGAAGGTGGAGCCCTCGGGCCGCACCATCAGTGACGGGTACTCGGTGAGGATGTCCACGCTGGCGATGTCGCGCCCGATGTCCACCGTGGGGCGGACATAGAACGGGGTCTTGTTCTTGATCGCGACGCGCAGCCGGCCGCTCGTCTGCTCCGTGGCCATCACAGCAACGGCGTGCCCCTGCTCGATCACCCGGAAGCCTCCCGAGACCGCCGTGATGGTGTCCGCGCAGGCCTGGAGGAAGCTCGGCGAGACCGGCCGGAAGGCGAAGTGGTCCCAGTAGCCGCGCGGCTCCTCAAGCGCCATCACATCGTCCGGGAAACTCGGCGGCTCGTACTCCTCCACCCGGGGGACCTCGTCCGGCGTCGCCCCGTAGACCAGACAGCTCAGCGGCATCGGGCCGCGCCGGTCATCGAAGCGCAGGTCCGGCGGCGGCAGGTCGTCGCTGGCGCGCCCTATGAGGATGATGGGCCCGCCCTGGTATCCCAGCACCCGGTCAAGCTCGTCTGACGGCAGGAGGTGGTGGTTGAGCACCAGGATGGCCCCGGAGGCGGCGTCGATGTCCTCTACCTCCACGGTGGCCTGCACCGGCGCGCCGTCCGTCATGAGGTGGAAGAGCAGGCGGTGCACGGTCCAGCTCCGGGTCTCGGTGAAATCCGAGGTCTGCGCGTCCATCAGGGCATGGGACCACACCAGCGTTGGCCCCAGTGCGGTCCCCGGCGAGCCCGAGTAGGCCAGCGCCCAGCGCCTGCGCAGCCACCGCCAGTGGTCGTCGTCAAGCCCATCCCCGAGGCAGACCAGGAAGCCGTCGGCGGACCGTCGCAGGTCGCCGCCGCCACGCGTATGGAAGACATTCGCGAGGGAGTAGATCTCCTTCTCGAGCAGCGTGGGGTTGTGGCGGATGGCGTCCCACTCCTCGACCACGTCGTGCGTGTTGTGCAGGAAGATGAGCCTGGCGTCAGGCACCCGGGCGCGCATGAGCATCAGCATGGACAGGAAGTCGAAGTGCCGCGTGACATCGGCGGCGTAGGGCCTGGGGTCCATCGCCAGCCCGGCGGCCACGGTCTCCACCACGATGCCGTCCACCCCGGCCTCCACGATGCGCCGGTAGTCAACGCCATACCGGTACAGGGCCTCCCACGGAGCGCGCCCCCACGCGGAGTTGATGAGGGCCTGCTTCCCGGCCGCGTGCAGCGCCTCCAGGGCCTTCCGCCAGAAGCGCGTCCAGCGCTGCGCATAGAACTCGATCCACTCATGGCGCGCGTTCCGCCACAGCCACTGCCCGCGGGCCTCCAGCCTCTCGACGTCATGCCCGCACGGCCCCATGGCCTGTGGGGGCAGCTCCAGCCCCGTGACCTCTGCGAACTGAGCGACCATGTCGTCCGAGAGGTCCACCTCGTAGATCGGGCCGCTGAGCGGCCCCCAGCCATCCGCCCCGTGCCAGCCGTCGAAGCCGTAGTAGTCGAGCGCCTCCACGAGCCTGGGGATGAAGTAGTCCTCGAAGTAGCTCCCGTCGCTCAGGCGCGAGAGGCAGTTGACGGCGGAGGCCCAGCCGTGGTGGCGAAAGACCATGCAGGCCTCCCGGTGATCGCTGAGCCACTCGTGGCGGAAGCGGTTGCCGTAGAAGCGCGTGAACACCGTCAGGTAGGCCTGGATGCCGCGGGCGTGCAGCTCGGCGAGGAGGGCCTGGAGCTGGCGGTTCGTCCAGGCCTGGCGCTGCCGATGGGGGTTGAACTCGTGTCCGTCGCGGGAGCAGAAGTCCTCCGGCAGCGTGATCTCCTGTGCGACGCTCTGGTGCGAGAGGACGAAGTCCGGGGAGGTGAGCATCAGGCAGACTCCGTGGGGCGTGAACCCGGCGGTGTCGAGATACTCGCCCACGCCGAGATCGGACTGCCTGTTGTCGAAGCCAATCAGCTCCGTCCAGATCCACCGCTCGTGCGGACGCTCGCTATCATGCATTGCCGTGCGCCTCCCCGCGCAGCCTGGTGTGGTGTCTCCCCTGTCAATGCGACGCCTGGGCCGTTAGACCTCCGCAGGGGCGCATCCGTATCACCGCTTGACAGCGAAAGCCGACGTTCCGTGGGACGGACGTTCCCGAGCAGACCGCTTGCGGTCTGAGGAACTCCGCAACCGGGCTCGCCTGCGAGCCTCCGGACACTCCTGTCCGTCCGCCGTTGTCCGTGGGATCAATGCCCAACGATAGCGACCGGCCCCGAGCGCAGTCGCGCCTCTGGAAGGCGCGACAAAGGCGAGTCGGGCTGGAAGCCCGACCTACGCGAACTTGGGAGGTCGTTTGCCGTTCCGTGGCACGCACACTCCTGTGCGTGCGCCGTTGCTGTATGTCGTCCGTGGCACGCACACTCCTGTGCGTGCGCCGTTGCTGTATGTCGTCCGTGGCACGCACACTCCTGTCCGTGCGCCGTTGCTGTATGTCGTCCGTGGCACGGACACTCCTGTCCGTGCGCCGTTTGTCGTCGTCATCCCCTCTCCGTCCCCGACAACCTCCGTGGGGCACGCTTCGACCTACATTATGCGCTTGTTGGCGTGAGGGAGTTTGTATGCGGTTTTGGCTGAGCATCGGAAAAAACATGGGCGGTGAGTGGTCTGATGGCGCCCCAGCAGGGCCGCAGCCCCACCCGAATGCCGCTGAGATACCCGTCTCCGCCCCGTTTTCGCCGGCGGGCAGACGCCA
>JAYENL010000154.1:24443-80841 GCA_034722055.1 Armatimonadota bacterium | reverse complement strand
GCCGCAGCAGAAGCTCGGGATCGATGGCCTCCCGGCCCGTGTCGTGGCTGTAACAGTCCGCGACCTCCTCCCGTACAAACGAGAAATCGACCTCCCGGTCGATCTCCAAAAGCTCATGGTCCTGGGGGACTATCTGGCGCACGAAGTAGTCGTCGTAGATGGAGTTCTGCTCCGGCTGCGGTCGGTGCTGCATCGTGAATCACCTTTGTCCAACAACATACCCTAACTCTCTACATACCTGTTCTGCACCTCCGCTTCGAAAACCTCTAATCCTGCCGCGGTCAACCCCACTTTTTCAGCAGTCAGATCATCGCGATCCTGGCTGCCATCCTATTCCCGGTGTTCGCGCGGGCCCGGGAGAAGGCCCGGCAGGCGAGCTGCTTGAGCAACCTCAAGCAGATCGGCACGGCTGCCATGATGTACCTCCAGGACTACGACGAGAGGTTCCCGGGCCACGGGTGTGCATGGAATGAACCATGGGACTTCACCGGACGCGGTGAGACCTGCTACGCGGCGAAGCTCTACCCGTACACCAAGAATATCCAGATATTCCAGTGTCCCAGCGACAGTGACTACGCGGAGCCGGGGCGACGGGACAACGCGTACGGGAACAACTTGGCGTACGTGGCGGGCCGCAGTCCCAGACTCATAGCTGACGTCAAGTCGCCCGCCGAGACCATCCTCTACGCCGATGCCACCCGGGGCTACATTCGGGCACCGAGGTGTTGTGGCGTGTCCGATACCTCCCCCCTGTGCAGTCATTCGCCCGGCGACGACAACATCGACTACCGGCACAACGAGGGCGCCAACTTCGCCTTCTGCGATGGGCACGCGAAGTGGTGGAAGGAGAGCGCGTCCATCTGGAAGACCAACTACTACTGGGACCTGAAGTAGTCTGAGAAGACGAGCCATCATGGCGAAGCTGACGGGCGGCGCGGCGCCGCCAGCGCAGGATGGCGCCGGGCACCGATGTACCGTGCGCGACATGACACGCATCGCCTCGAAATGGGCCCGGCCGCTGCTGGCCGGGCCCATGCTCTTGGTGGCCGCCATGGTGGCCGGGTGTCCGACCCCCATGGAGCCCGGCGCGGGCGAACCGCCGCCACCGCCGGCCACGGCCGAGCCCGGCCCCACCTCCGATGACTACCCGACGCTGTGCGCGCATGAGCAGCGGCGGGAGACCGTGAAGCAGTACCTGGAGGCCTGGCGAGACAGAGAGGCCGAGGGGGAGCAGTTCGAAGCGGCGCGAGCCGAACTGCTGAAGCTGTATGCTCAGGCCGCCGCGGTGCTGGAGGCGGGACCCACAGAGGATCCGGAGCCGCTGCGCATCATGTGGGACCTGGCGGGCCTGGCCCACGCCACGATGCTCTCACCGGCGGCGATCCTCGAGGAGGCCGACCTCACCGGGCAGGACGGCTCCGGGCCCCCGACCATCGCCACCGATCCCAGCCTTCAGCAGCTTCCGGAGCCGCCCACCGATGTTCCAGCGCGGTTCTGGGAGCTGCTCGAGGCCGTAACGGTGGAGCCCGATGGCACGCGCACCTTTGCCGACTTCGTCCGGGACACTGCTCGCAGCATCTACCTCACGGTGGACCTCCCGGACTGGTCTCCGGTCTGCCCGCTCAATGTGTGCGGGTCCTCCGAGCCGGTAACCCGGACGCTGATCCTGCTTCCGGCCAAGTACATCGACTTCCAGCGCAAGGCAGCGTGGGAGATGGCGGCGGTGGCGGTGCACGAGGCGGCGCACATGGAGTGGTTCCACCGCCAAGAGGTCAGCGAGGATCCGCGGCTGCTGCTGCCGCTGCCGAATGAGCGCAACTCCTGGCGCATCATGGCGTGCTTCACGGAGGGCCTGCTGGCGATCGACGACCCCGCGCTGAAGGCCCATGTGTCCGAGCACGAGGCGGAGATCAGGCAGCGGCTGGAGGACGCACTCGCCAGCGTGGCCATCGCCAACGAGACACTGGGGCTGCCGGAGGACGACCGCTCCGAGGTGGTGGAGATCCCCGAGGGCGTGGAGCTCGCTGAGCTCCGGCGTACCCCCGTGGCGCGCAGTGCCGCGGGGCCGGAGGAGACCGGCCCAGGCACGCCGTAGCGCCCCGAGGTGTGTCAGCTTACCTGCGGCGTCGGCTCGACCTTCCACCCCAGGGTGGCCGCGACTGGCCGTTTCTCTGTCGCCTGAGTTTCCCGCCGGCAGTGACAATGGGATGCGGAGGTTCCCGGCCAGTTTCCTCACGATTTGCTCACGATCGCTGTGCGGTGCATACTGCGACGCGAAAAAAGGGTATAAGAAGATTCCAACCGCGGGGAACGTCGCCGCATAGCTGAGATGCGGTGACAGGGTGTGTGTGCAGAGAGGTGATGCCCCCGTGGCAGGCAGGTGGCGCACGCCCGACGGCGCCAGCGGAGTCTGCAATCATCCATCGATAACCCCCGGCGCCTGGCTGGCGAGGGTGCGACGGTCGGTTCTCCCCCCCACAAAGCAAGCGCGCGATTGCACGGCGGCACCGACGTTGGGCTGCCTTGGGCAGCGCGCTCGGGTCGGCATCGTGTCCGCGCTTGTCATGCTCCTGTTGCTGTGCGCGCTTTCCCATGCCGGGGCGGACCTCATCACCACACCGGGGATGCTGCGGGCCAGGCCGATTCGTCCCGCTCAGCCGAAGTCGAGCTACGCCGAGAATCACCTTCTGGTCCGCCTCCAGCCCGGCGCCGACCGGGAGAAGTTCGCCTCGGAGGTGGAGCGGCAGTTCGGGGTCAGGCCCGAGTTCTACCGCCGGTTCGAGGACTACGCCTCGGTGCATCTGCCTTCGACGACGTACCAGGCCCCGCAGGCTGCGGAGCCGATCACGGTCCTGAGCGCCTTGCCCGACGTGGAGCGCGTGCGGCCGCACCTGATCATGCACGCGCATGCCACCCCCAATGACCCTTTCTTCAAGGACTTCGGCGACCCGGACATGGACCCCGATCTGATGGACAACCAGTTCTATCTGTTCGAGGTCAACGCCCCGCAGGCGTGGGATCTGGAGAAGGGCTCCGCCGACACGGTCATCGCCATCATCGACAGCGGCATCAGCGTCTACCACGAGGACCTGGCCGCCAAGATCGTGACGGGCTATGACTTCGTGGGCGACAACGTGGGCTGGTGGACGGAGGCCCCGCCCGCGGAGTCTGAGGACAACCCCACCAGCGAGGACGCCAACCCCACCGTCTGGGATCCTGCCTGGGGTCAGCCGGAGGACCACGGATACCCCGACTTCGACGAGTTCAGCGAGGACAGCGAGCGAGCCGCGTGGTGGGCTGCCAACTACGACCCCGCCATCGGTGATACGGTGGATAATGACCCGGGCATCGACTACCCGTATCCCTACAACTCCGTGGACGCCGGGGTGGCGCATGGGACCATCGCTGCCAGCATGGCCGGCGCCGTCACGAACAACAGCAAGGGCATGGCCGGCATGGCCTGGGAGCCCAGCCTCATGCCCCTGCGTGTGATCAATGCCGAGGGCTGGGGCTTCGGCATCGACGCCGCCGACGCCATCTACCACGCGGTGAACAACGGCGCCGACGTCCTCAACTTCAGTTGGGGCTTCGGTCCGATGTACATGATCGATCCGGCCGAGTTCGAGGAGGGGGGTGAGGGCGCGCTGGTCAGGGAGGCCATCGAGTGGGCCCACGCCCAGGGCGTGATGATCGTGGCATCGGCCGGCAACTCCGATAACCACATGTTCATCCCCGACTACGACGACCACGAGTACTTCGGTGACGAGGAGAGCCACGCCGGTGGGCTTGACTTCCCGGCCAACCTGCCCGAGACCATCTCGGTCGGCTCCACGAACGAGGATCACACCAAGTCCGACTTCTCCAGCTACGCCGACCCGCTGCTGGGTGAGTACCTGGATGTGATGGCCCCCGGCGAGAGCGTCAATACGCTGGGGATGTGGACCTGCTCCGTCTTCAGCGCCAATGACTGGTGGACCGACCAGCTCGCCGGCCCGCTCTGGGGGCCAGACTTCCTCCCGCTGGGTGAGAACCTCTACAGCGTGGACGCCATGGGCACATCCTTCTCCGCACCGATCGTGTCGGGCTTCGCCGGGCTGCTCAAGTCGCGCTATCCCTTCCTCACCAACGATGACCTGCGCGCCATCCTCCAGGAGACCGCCCAGGACCTGGGCGATTCCGGCTACGATCCCTACTTCGGCTACGGGATGCTCGATGGCTTCGCGGCGATCGGCTACTCCGATGAGTACGTGCCCGAGCCCGCCACCACCACGCTGGTGATCCTGGGACTGGGGGGAATCGTCTGGCGGCTCCGACGCCGTCGGCGGGAGCGGGAGGCGTAGCCGCCAGCGGCTCGACCGCTGATGGCGCAGTCTACGCCATCACCATCTCCAGCACCTTCACCGCCCCGTTGCCGGCCCCATGGATGAAGCGCGCGTTGCAGCCGTGCTCGCGGCCGTCGCGTAGCGTGCTGGTGGCCAGCTTGAGCTGCCGGGCCGCCAGCTCCATGGCTCGCACCCCCAGCGCCTCGTCACCGCTGAGCTCGCAGGCCCGCATCATCTCCGCAGGCTGCGGACCCTTCAGGTCGTGCAGCGCTCCATCCTCATCCCGCCAGGCGTAGGCGCGCCTCGGATACGGCCCCGTGCCCTCCAGCAGCAGCACCTCGGGAAGCGGCTGCTGCGCGGCCTCCCGCGCGGCCTCGACCAGGCCGTCGTCGGCGGCCGCCACCTCGTCGGCGAAGCGCAGGTCGCCGGTGCGCTCCTGGTAGATGCGCTTCCAGCCCGAGGCGTCAGGCCGCGAGCCCCTGAAGCTCTCGATGGCCGCCGGCCCCAGCTCGATGATCTTCAGCGACGCCTCCTGCAGCTCCTCACCGCCCACCCGGGAGTAGACGTGCAGCATGTGGCGCATGATCTCGTGCACCCAGCCGATGTTGCGGGCGTGGAAGTCCTCCGGGTACTCCCCGTAGGCCTCCCGGAAGCCCTCCCGGTCATCGAGGTCGGCGTCCAGCATCAGCCAGTAGCCCAGGTCCTCCTGAGCCAGGATGTGATCCGCCCAGCCGCCGGCGAAGGCCACGGCGAACTGCAGGTAGCGCTCCTCACCGCGCAGATCGTGATAGGCCAACGCCAGCTCCGAGGCCCTGGCGTCCCAGTAGGTGGAGAAGTCCCAGGGCGGCTCATCGCGAACCTGTCGCGTGCCCACGTGCTCGCTGACGAAGCGGCGCCTCTCCCAGTCGAACCAGTCGGGGACGCCGTCCGCCCAGTTGCCGAGGTGGTGCACCACGTCCTCGATGCCGTCGAGGGTCACCTCGTCGCCGGGATCGGCCTCCGCCAGCGCCCGCATGAAGATCGTCCAGTTCTCGACCGAGTGCTCGATGTCCCAGTTGGCGTCGGGGTAGAAGCCGTGGTAGAACTCCGGCCAGTCGAGGAGCTGGTTCCGCAGCCTCTTACAGAACTGCATCGGCTCCGGGTCGCCGGTGATGAGCGAGAACCGCGGCCAGGAGGCGGTGTAGTTGCACTCGTCGTGGCCGCCCGCGAACGGCAGGTCCCTCTGTCGCCTGATCGCCCCCGCGATCCAGCGGTCGATCTCCTCGACGAGCTGATTGCGTGCGTCGGCCCATGCGGTCGATGTAGCGCTGTCCATGGCGTCCCTCCGTGTCTGGCTCAGTCGCTTCCGTACACGCGGATCTCAAAGGCCCTGGCGGACGGTGCGCCGTTGGTGGCGTGCACCGTCAGGCGCAGCGTCCGTGTCGTCACCGGATCGAAGCGGTGCACGCGCTTTCGCTGGAAGTTGCCCTCCACCTCCGCGAGCGTCCGCCACTGACCATCGACCAGGCAGGTCAGCTCGTAGTCGCGGACGCACTCGGGGGCCGTGGGCGACGGCCGCCGCCGCGGGTTGAGGTTGGTGTCGAAGGTCAGCTCAACCATGTCGAGCTCCACCGGGCGGTCGAAGTCCAGCTCCAGCCACTGCGGCAGCGGCTCGTCGGGGTCCGAGGCCCACAGGTTCGGATCATCGCCCACCTGGCGGGTGACGCCGCTGAGGACCTGCTCGGGCCGGTAGTCGGCGGCGACCCTCGTGGGCGGATCGGTGCAGGCCGCGTAGTACTGGCCCTCGCGCACGGTCCACTGGTCGTCTGCGCCGCCGCCGTAGGCCCGGCAGGAGCCGATGGGGGCGCTCTCCATCAGCAGCCAGAAGACGCCCTCGGTCTGCGGCAGCCAGAACCACAGGTAGGGCTCCTCCACGCTGACGCCGAACTCGAAACGCACCCAGGACTGTCTGGGCGGCACCGAGGCCGTGGCCGTCGCCAGGTCATCGGTGGCCGAGAAGTCGGCGAACTCCCCCGCCTGGCGCAGGTGCATGGTCAGCTCCACGGGCCCATCCCGCTCCGAGCGCAGCAGCGCCTCGACCGCCCCCACACTCTCGCCGAGGCCCCGCGGCAGCATCATGGCCCGCGAGGTGAACAGCTCGTGGCCCTCGCCGGGCTGCACGTGGGCCCTGCCGAAGCGCCGATCCGTCATGGAGCTGGAGGCGGTGACGGCGGCGAGCCGGGCCAGGTCATCGCGGTCCTCGTTGCGGATCTCCGGGATGTACATGTCATCGCGCAGCAGCGTCTGCTGCAGAGTGGCAATGTGCTGCTCGTAGATGCCTCGCGGCGTGGTGTCGTGCTGGATGCACATGGCCGCGCCGGTCCCGGCCGCCTGGCCCAGTGGCCCGAGCGTGCCCTGCACCCGCACGCTGCCCAGCGCCGCGTGGGTGACGCTGACGTCGCGGCCGGCCATCAGCAGATTGTCGATGGTGCGCGAGTAGAGGGTGCGGTAGGGAATGGAGTAGATGGGCACGTGCGGGTTGAAGTCGAAGGGGCCCTCGGGGCCGGAGTAGATGCCCTCGGGATGATGCACGTCCAGCGGCCAGCCGCCGTAGGAGATGCGGTCCGGGAACAGCCGCGCGCTCTGGACATCGTTCTGGGTGAGGATGTAGTCGCCGACCAGCCGCCGGGACTCGCGCTTGGCGTCGTGGATGGGCACGAAGGCCAGGCGGTAGTTGCGGGCCCTCTCCCGCTCCGGCCACACGTTCTTGATGTAGTCCCAGTAGCCGAAGGTGATGCGGATGAGCTCGTCCCTGGCCTCCTCGGCGTGCTCGATGTCATCGATGGTGCCCGGGTGCTCCAGCCACCACTGGCCGCTGGCGAAGCTGCGGGGGCTGCGGCCGAAGCGCTCGGCGGAGTCGAACCGAGGCGCCCAGGGCGGCGGCGTGTACTGCACCGGCTCGCCGGCGTCCTCCGCGCGGTAGCCGACGCACTGGCCCATGATGCAGCCGCTCATGGTGACCTCGTCGGGCATCTCCGGGGCCAGGCTCTCGTCGAACTCCGAGCGGGCCTCCCGGCCGAAGCGGTACTCCGCCCCGGCGTAGAAGCCCACCCAGCCGTCACCGGTGCAGTCGATGAAGATGCGGCCGCGGTAGAGGGAGTACTCGCCGGTGACCGTGTGGACCGCCTTCGCGGCGGCGATGGTGTCGTCATCGGCCATCTCGACATCGACCACGCGCTGGTTCAGGAAGAGCTGCAGGTTCGGCTCGGCGTCAACGGCGCGGTGGATGGGGCCGCTCATCCGCGGGTAGCCCCACCTGGCCTGCAGGCCCAGCAACTCCTCCACGATCCCGCTCTCCCTGGCATAGGGGTGGCAGCAGGAGGCGCCGCTGATGGGCACGCCCAGCTCCCGGCTGGCGTTCCCGCCGGGGACGGGCCGGTCGTCGATGAGGGCGGTCCTGGCGCCGTGCCGCGCGGCGGCCAGAGCCGCGCAGGAGCCGGCGACGCCCGCACCGACCACGATGACATCGAACTCGCCGACCACCTCCGCCTCCAGCGAGCGGCCCGTCAGGCGGGCACGCTCGACCTCCAGCGCATCGAGCTCCTCCGGCGGCGTGTAGCCCATGTCCGTGGTCAGCAGCAGAGCATCGCAGCGGCCGTAGTAGCCCGTGAGGTCATGCAGCGACAGAGTGTGCTCGCCGACGCTCAGCTCGACCTCGCCCAGCGACTGCCAGCGCCACTGGCCGGACGGATCCTGCCCCAGGACCGGCCCCACCGCCTCGCCGTCCATCAGCACCTGAAAGGTCCCGGGCGAGAACTCCGGCAGCCAGTCGCGGGCGCGAGCCCACAGCCGCCAGCGCCCCGCCTCGGGCACCTCCACGGTGACGGTGGCGTCCTCGACTGGCGTGCCGATGCCGGCGGCGATGAGGTAGGGCGAGCCCATGAGGTGCACGAACTCGTTGTCGAACCGCCAGTCACCGTAGTCATCGAAGTCCTCCGTCTCGATCCAGATGAAGCCATCCTCGACCATGCGGATCTCCCTCGTGGGCGGACGCAGCGTGGGGCGGCGCTCGCCCACCGGTGTCGGCTCTATGGTCTCATCCGCCCGTCGCGCGATGCTCTCGCGCCCGAATCGGTGGCGCTCCGCGATCTCCTCCGCGGTCAGCGCGCGGTCGTAGATGCGCACCTCGTCGATGCTGCCCTCGAAGCGGCCATGGCCGCCTCCGGGCCCCAGCATCACGTCGGCCATGGTGGTGTCGATGGGCCCGGACTGCTGCATCGGGGAGCCGGCATCCTCGGCGCCGTCGATGAACAGGCGCATGGCGGCGCCGTCCCAGGTGCCCACGAGGTGGTACCAGCGGCCAATCTCCCACTCGCGCCATGTCGAGGTCAGCCGCACCGGCTCACCCTGCACCCACAGCAGCACGCCGAGGCGGCGGTCGGCGGTGGCATTGAAGCGGAGGGCGTAGCAGCCCTCCTTGCGGATGACCGTGGGGTAGCCGGACATGGCAGGGGCGTCCAGGCGCACCCAGGCCTCCATGGTCAGCGCCTCAGTGGGCGTCAGCTCCGGGGAGTGGGTGCAGCGGGCGTGGGTCGCGTCGCCGAGCTGCAGGGCGGCGCCGGTGACGCCCTTCACGCGCATTCCCTGGCGGACCAGAGCGTCATTGCCGTGCCCGGAGGTGTCGGGGGTTACACCATCCTCGAACTCATCGAGAGGCCAATGCGCCACCAGGCCCTCCGGCTGAGCGGGACAGGGTGCGAGGCCCGATAGCAGGAGAGCGACCAGCGCGAGTGCGACACCCAGAGGACGTGCGGTTCGGCCAGCAGCTTCGCGACGTGGCGGCACGTTCTCACTCCCGGAGGGCGAGGGCTCCGAGCGACGGATTGGGGCGAGGGGCCATCACAGCCCCGCCAGCATGGTCAGCAGCGCTGTGATGATCCCGCCGCCGGCCAGCAGCAGCGCCAGTGCGAAGCTCAGGCCCCAGTTGTGGCTGGTGTGCACATCGCCACCGGGCAGGCGCACCTTCCACAGCTCCACGAAGGGGGCCGGCGCGCGGCGATACCAGCCCTCCGCGATGACCCTCTGGCCGATGAAGCTGTCGGCGCGGAACAGGCCGAAGAGGAACTCGAAGATGCGCACCGGCTGGCGGTAGTCGAGCAGGATGAAGCCGCTCTCATCCTGCAGCACCAGGTCCTCGCCCCAGTAGAGCCCGGGGATGCCCCGGCCGATGACCTCGCCGCGGAGTCGGACGGGGATGGGGCGAATGGCGGAGACCCTGACCTCGCCGACCAGCGCCGCGACACGCCCATCGCGGAAGCGGTTGCGCGGATGGGTGAAGGCCAGCTTCGCTATCATGCCCAGCCCCAGGCCGGCTACGAGGATGGCAATACCCGTGCCCGGCATACCCTGCAGCCAGCCGACCACGAGGCCCACAACCGCGCCCACCACCAGGCCCGCCACCGGCAGCATGCTCACCAGCAGGTCGGTTGCGAACTCGTCCCAGTAGCTCTGCGGCGCACGCCCAGGGACCTCAAAGGCCTTCGGCTGCCCCATGAGCTCAGCGATGCGGCCCAGCGCCCGGATGCGCTTGGCGGGCAGCGGATGGGTGGAGCGAAGCTCCAGAAGCGCTCCCCAGGGGTTCCACAGGTCCCACTTCATGGCCTCGACGGCGGTGGCGTTGGAGACCTCGCCGTCGGTGAGCCCGTAGGCCCCCGCGGTGGCCACGGCCATGGACTTGCCGAAGGTGGCGTCGAAGATGCCGAAGGGCTTCATGCCCGCGCTGGCGGCCACCGGCTGCTCCTCCTTCTCCGCCGGCGGCCTGGAGCGCGCCAGGCCGTAGGCGATCTTCACGAGGCCCTCCGCGAGGGCGTTGGGATCGTGCGTGGCCCGTGCGGAGAACTCATCGGCGTAGTACTCCCGCACGCGCGAGAGGCCCAGCACGATGTAGCGGGAGATGATGTGGGCCAGCAGGGCGCCGACGCCGACCAGGAACACGATGCCGCCGTCCCTGCGACTGCGCCCCCGCATGGTGAAGACGTAGATGTAGTACAGGACCAGGGGCACGGTGGCGGCCACGGTCATGACCACGAAGTCCCAGTGGATGATGTGGCCCAGCTCGTGGGCGACCACCGCCCGGCGCTGCGCGGTGTCACAGACCTCGAGCAGGCCCGTGGTCACCACCACGCGGGCGTTGCCGGGATGGTGGCCGAAGGTGAAGGCGTTCGGATTCCCGTCGGCAATGACGCCGAAGCGGGGCTCCCGAATGCCGTGCTTGTGCGCCACGGAGCGCACCAGCGAGGCGATCTCCGGATCGATCCTCTCCACCGGCATCCAGTCGATCTTGTGGATCCACTGGATGATGTAGGGCGCGATGGCGTACTGGATCCCGGAGAAGACCACGGCCGCGATCAGCGCCAGCCACAGCGGCGCCTCCAGCCAGAAGATGACCGCGGTCAGGATAGCGAACAGCAGCCCGAACAGCACTGCCAGCGTCCCCAACGAGTAGAGCGCGAGGCGGCCCATTGCGCTTCGACCTCCCCCTCAGTTGTAATGCTCCCTGGGCATTGTAGCGCATCGGCGCGGAGAGTCAATCCCATTCGACAGTCTGCTCAGCGCCGGTGCGGGCGGCCTCATAGGCGGCCTCGATAACGCGCATCACATACAGCGCATCGCGCTCGGTGACCATCGGCTCTCGGCCCTCCGAGGCAGCCTCCACCACGTCTGCCAGCAGGTAGTAGGCGTAACCGGCCGGCCTGCGATCATCGATGCGCGTCTCCCAGAGCTCTCCGCCCGGCGCATCATGCCCGGCGCGGGTGCGCAGCCGCAGCGTCACAGGGCCCTTCGGGAAGTGCGAGAGGCTCCCCAGCGAGCCCTCCCAGGCGGTCATGAGCTGGTAGTCATCGTAGTCATCCCAGGGGTTGAGCAGGTAGCCGCAGCGGATGGTGCCCAGGGCGCCGCCCTCGAGTCGCACCGAGAGGCAGGCCACGTCCTCCACGCCGATGCGATCATCCTGCGTGGCAGTCATGGCACACACGGCGACGACGCGCTGATCGGTCACGAAGCGCAGCGTGTCGAGCCAGTGGCAGCCCAGCCAGTAGAGGATGCCGCCGCCGGCCACCTCGCGGTCGAAGAGCCAGTGCTCGACTCCGCGGATCTGGGCCTGGGAGGTGATCCAGTTGGCCTGGAAGGACCACAGCTCGCCGACGGCGCCCTCGCTCAGCAGCCGCCGCAGCTCCCGAGTCTCCGCGAAGGTGCGGCGCACATAGCAGGGGGTGAAGTGCGCGCCCGTCCGCTCGGCAGCCTCGACGATGGCCTCCATGTCCGCCACGGTGCGGGCGCCGGGCTTCTCGCCGTAGACGCTCCTGCCGGCCTCGATGGCCTCCAGCGTCATGCGGCCGGCGTCGCGGTTGTTGGTGAGGACCATGACGGCCTGGACGTCGTCCTCGGCCATCAGGTCATCCCAGCCGCCGACGAAGTCGGCCTTGTACATCTGCGCGGCGATCTGGGCTGCCCGCTCCGACCCGGCCATCAGGACGCGATCGACGGCTGCAAGGGCCTCCACGTCGCGCATGTGCCCATCGGTGTGGGGATTGTCGTGGATGTAGACGCCCAGCGTGAAGCTCATCGGTGTCCTCCTCTGCAGAGCAGGTCGGCGCCGCATCAGAGGCCCTCTTCCGCGTGTCGCGATGGTTTCCTGCCTTCATGCACAGCAACGCGTGGTGCAGGCCAGAACGACGGCGGGCCGGACGGTGGTCCGGCCCCTCCACGCGAGCTTGCGCTCGCGTGACGGCAATCGGTGCGCAGCGCAGCGGTTCAGGGGCGCGGTCGGCCATTCTGCCGCTGGGAGGGGCGCAACCACGCTCTCAGCGGGCCAGCCGAGAGTGCAGGCGGCACGAGAACGGGCCTGCCGCCGGATGCGGCAGGCCCGTTGCGGTCGGACGTGAGCGGCTACATGTCCATGAGGTCGAGGGCCTTGCGGGCGATGTGCTCGCCGGTCACGCCGAAGACCTTCACGAGCTGCCAGGGCTCGCCGGACTCGCCGAAGCGGTCCTGCACGCCGATCATGCCGAAGCGTACGGCCCCGTCGAGGCCGGCCTCGCACATGACTGCCGCCACGCGGTTGCCCATCCCGCCCACCTGATGCTCCTCGGCGGTGACCACCACGCCCGTGTCCCGGGCGGCGGCGATCGCGTCCCTGTCGATGGGCTTGACGGTGTGCAGGTTCACGACGCGGGTCTCGAGGTCGTACTCCTCCTTGAGGATGACCGCCGCACGCATGGACTCGGGCACCATGGGCCCGCAGGCGATGAGCGCCAGGTCCTCGCCCTCGGAGGTGTAGTCGGTGGAGAGCACGGTCTCGAAGGCGTCCACGAAGTTGGGTGCGCTGCCGCGGTAGCGGATGATGTTCGCGACGCCGGGCTCGAAGGGCGTCTCCTCGGTGGTGACGATCGGCGTGGCCTCGCGGGCGAAGCGCACCGCGGTGGGCGCGCCGTTGGTCGCCGCGGCCTTGGTGGCCTTGGCGGTCTCGACCGCGTCACATGGGACGTACATGACGTAGCCCGGGATGGCGGTGACCAGGAAGATCTCCTCCAGCGCCTGGTGGGTAGCGCCGTCCGGTCCGACGGAGACGCCGCCGTGCGCGTCGGCGATCTTGACTGGGAGGCCGCTGTAGCCGACTGTGGTGCGGAGCTGGTCCCAGTTGCGGCCGGTCGCGAAAACGCCGTAGGAGCCGATGAATGGCGTCCTGCCCTCGATGGCGAAGCCGGCCGCGACCTCGGCCATGTTGGCCTCGGCGATGCCGCAACTGACGAAGCGCTTCTTGCGCTCGGGGTCCTCGTGTTCACCGTCGGGCTCGTAGAAGCGCGACATGCGAATGGAGCCGGTGATGTCGGCGCCGTGGGCGACCACGTTCGGATCGGCGCCCACCTCGGCGATGCCGTCGCCGAAGCCGTTGCGGGTCGCGTCCATCTCCACCTGCATGTCGCCGGTCTCGTTCCACCACCAGTCCCTGCCGAACTTCGGCACCTCCTCGTCAGCCCGCTGCTGTGCGATCTCCCCGTAGGCGTCGGCGAACGCCAGGATCTCATCCACGCGCTCGGGCGGGAACTTGTCGGTGACGCCGATGGACTCCAGCGCCCGGTCCAGCGACTCCTCGCCCGTCCGACCGTCCTTCGGGGGCACGCCGTGATAGCCCACCACATCCTCGGCGAAGTCCACGCACTTGCCCTTGATGGTGTCGGCGATGATCAGCGCCGGGCGGCCCTTCACGGAGTCGGCGCGCTCCAGCCCGCCCAGGATGTCCTCCATGTCGTGGCCGTCAACGTGGAAGACCTCCCAGCCGAAGGCGCGGTACTTCTCCTCCAGGGACTGCACGTTGCAGACCTCGGCGGTGGGCCCGTCGATCTGCAGACCGTTATCGTCAATGATGCCGACCAGGTTATCGAGGGCGTGGTGTGCGGCGAACATCACCGCCTCCCAGATGGAGCCCTCCTGCTGCTCGCCGTCACCCATGATGCAGTAGACGCGATAGTCCTGATTGTAGATCTTGGCGTTGAGCGCGGAGCCGTTGGCGATCCCGAGGCCCTGACCCAGCGAGCCGGAGCAGACCTCGATGCCGGGCAGCTTGCGGGAGTTGGGATGTCCCTCAAAGGGCGATCCGAGCTTGCGGAGCAGGACCGTCTTCTGGATGCCGGGCACGTCGGCGAACTGCTCCAGCGGCTCCCCGTGGTAGGCCACGGGCATGTCATCGAAGTAGCCGGCCATCCCCAGGGCGACGTAGATCATGGGGGCCTTGTGGCCGGCGGACCAGAAGACTCGGTCTCGGCCCTCCCACTTGGGGTCGGCCGGGTCATGGCGGATGTGGTGCAGGTACAGTGCGGCTGCGACCTCGGCGATCGACATGGTCCCGCCGGTGTGACCGGAGCCGGCGGCCTGCAGTCCGATCATGACCCAGGCTCGCATCTCCTGGGCGGCGTCCTCCAGCTCCTCGACGGAGTAGGTGCGGCGTGGCTCTAAAGTCGTAGAGTCCAGGATGGGCACTGGGCACTCCTCCTCGCGTCTGTCCGATGATACGGGCCTCCGCCTCGCCCCGAACACACCCGATGCGAGAGCCAGGCCCGGCGTCTTGCTCCGGCGCTGTCTGATGCGAAGGGACCGGCCCCCGCGATGACGAAGGGGTCATCGGCCCGCGACGCACTGACGATCACTGCGCTCATTGCGACGTGTGTGGACCGGAGCCAAACCATGAATTCTCCGAACTCGCCGAATCTCCTCGTACTATTATGCGATCAACTTCAACGAGACGCGCTGGAGGCCTACGCAGGCTGGGCGCGCACCATCACCTACAGCCGCCTGGCGGGTGAGAGCGCGGTCTTTGACCGCTTCTACTGCGCCACGCCGCTGTGCGTGCCCACGCGGCCGTCGATGATGACCGGCCGGTGGCCCCACGCCCACGGGTCCATCGCCTTCGGCGAGGGCTACGACACCATCAACCGGGGCGAGGAGCTGCTTATCGACCGCCTCCATGACGCGGGCTACCGGGTGGGCTATGAGGGCATCTGGCACATCAACCGCCAGAAGGCGGACGACCGCTCCGACGAGTACGCGCACTTCAACCCCGGCGGCTTCCCCTATGGGGAGCACGAGGAGATGATGGCCGAGCAGGGCATGACGCCGGGCGATCAGCGGGGGGAGGTCCGCACGCGGACGGATGAGGGCTGGGAGGAGTGGGGCTTCAGCATCCCGCTGCCGGCGGAGTGGACGCGGCCGATCGAGGAGCACCCCGACATGCGCCGCGCCCGCGCCATCGCGGACTTCATCCTCGAGACTCCCGCGGATCGACCCTTCGCGGCCTGGTGCTCGCTGGCGGCGCCGCACCCGCCTCTCCTGGTGCCCGAGCCCTACCTGAGCATGTTCGACCCCGCGGAGATCGACCGACCGCCGGGCTTTGATGCGGGCCTGGGCGACATGCCGGAGGACATCCGGGAGGCCGCCGGCCGGCAGGCCACCAGCCATTGGGGATGGGACGAATGGGCGCGCGGGATCGCCGCCTACCTGGGCTTCGTATCCTTCGCCGACGCCTGCCACGGGGTGATCCTCGACGCCCTGGAGGAGTCCGGCCGCGCGGAGGAGACCCTGGTGATCATGACCGGCGACCACGGGGAGATGCTTGGGGCGCTGGGGATCTACCAGAAGGGAGTGCCCTACGACCGGGCCTGCCGGCTGGCGTGCATGATGCGCGGGCCCGGCATCCCGCCGGGCTGGCGCACCCAGCTTGGCTCTCACGTGGACCTGGCGCCGACGCTGGTGGAGCTGCTCGGCCTCGAGCCGCTGCCCGCAGTCCAGGGCCGGAGCCTGGCGCCGATAGTCCGGGAGCCGGACGCGCCCGGGCCGGAGCACACCTTCATCGAGTTCAATGGCCACATCCGCGGCGGGCACCACTTCCGGGCCGCCGTCTCCGAGCGCTTCAAGTACGTCTACCACCACGAGGACCCGGACCGCGACCAGCTCTTCGACTGTGTGCTCGACGCCGACGAGATGAACAACCTGGCACGCGATCCGGCCTACGCGGGGGCCCGTGAAGAGATGCGGTCGGCCCTAGCGGACTGGATGCGCGACACCGGCGACTTCCTCGAGCTGCGGGACCGGTGACCGGCGTGTCTGACGAGGCGCGCCTGGGGCAGTTCTTCACCCCCCGCGGGGTAGTGGAGTTCGCGCTGGACGCCCTGGCCGCCTTTGGGGCGGAGATCGAGAGCGCGAGGGTGATCGACCCCGCCTGCGGGCCGGGCGAGTGGCTGCAGGCGGCGCTGGAACGGGGCGCGACCGAGGTCGTGGGCATGGACTGCGACCCGGCCATGGCCGCTGTGTGGCGCGACTCAGGGCTGGCAGCGGCTCCTCCCTGCCGCCTGCTCGTCACCGACGCGCTGCTGGCGGGCGCCAGATGTGGGCGCTTCGATCTGGTGGTCGGCAACCCGCCCTTCGGGGCTGAGCTGCGGGCGTCCGATGAGGGCCTGCGCTGCATCGCCGCCGAGCATCATCTTCACCTCGGGGCACGGGGGCCTCGTACGCCCCGTGAGCCCTCCGCGGCGGAGATCGACCGCCTGCGCCGATTCCCCACCGAGCTGCTGTTCCTGGAGCGGTTCGTAACCCTGTGCAGGCCGGGCGGCTGGATCGCCGTCGTGCTGCCGGAGGGCCTGCTGGCCAACACCCGCTGGCGCTACGTTCGGCAGTGGCTCCTGGGCGTGCTGACCGTCCACGCCGTCGTGGCCCTGCCCCGGGCCACCTTCCGCGCCCACGCCACCACCGCTCGGACCTGCCTGCTGCTGATGCGCAACACGCCCGCACCTCCGGACCACCGTGTGGCCCTCGCCGAGGTGGATGAGTGCTCTCGCAGCGAGCTGAACGCCCTTCTTGAGAGCCTGGCGGCCGGCGAGACCGTCGCGGATCACCTGCCCGAGGGCCTGCTGCCGCCTCCGCTGCTGCGCGACGGGAGCGCCGAGTGAGACTCAAGTCCGGCCATCCTCCGCCGATAGACCCCTCGAAGGTCTGCTCCGCGTGCGATCTCAGAGCACCTGAGAACGATCAACGCCGCAGCACATTCGGAGGTGGTTGCCATGAGCACGGTCACGCCGAGCCAGGTGCTGGCCGAGGGGCCGGCGGAGGTGCTGGTGGTGGACGACCAGGAGAGCCAGCGCGAGCTGTACCGGCGCAAGCTGGAGCGCGAGGGCTACCGGGTCCGACTGGCCGACAGCGCCGACAACGCCACGGCACAGGTCCGCGCCGAGACGCCCCAGGTGGTGGTGCTCGACATCGCCATGCCGGGCCGCGATGGGCTCAGCGCCCTGCAGGAGCTGCTGGAGATCGAGCCGACCCTGCCGGTCATCATCAACACCGCCTACCCGTCCTTCGCCGACAACTTCCTGTCCTGGGCCGCCGACGCCTACATCCAGAAGAGCTCCGACCTTACCCCGCTCCTGCAGGCCATCGAGCACGCCCTTGCCCCGGTGGAATAGGCAGGCCGGAACGCGAGGGGTCGATCTGCGGCGGCTCAGCCGCTCGCCGCGGTGTTCGACAGATACGTCACCTCCAGGCCCGGGGGCAGGCGTTGCTCGAAGTCACGCAGACGCCTGAGCAGCGGTCCGGCGGCCTGAGGCTCGACTGCCAGGAAGTACACCGTATCCGACCCCGCCGCGCGGTTGGCGGGGTTGCGCCACGATGCCACGCGGAGCCACTCCTCCGGCAGCCACGCAGTATCATAGCTCACCGCGATGCGCGCCCCGTTCTGCAGCGCCAGCCGACGTGCCAGCTCCGGCGCGACCGCCCGCCGTTTCTTCGCCATCACCACGGCCCGGGTGGCAAGTCCCGCCATGTCCACCAGCCGGCAGTCGCAGAGATAGCCGACGTAGCCGATGTCGTGAAGCACAACACCGGCATCATCGTAGTGGGCATGAAGGAACCGGGCGACCTGGTGGTGCTGCAGGTGGATGTCCCGGCAGTACTCGTGCACGGTGTCGTACGCGTTGATCCGCAGGCCCGTCGAGAGCACAACCAGTGCGCCAACCGCCACGCCCGCAGTCCACATGGCCGGCCGGAGTGCCTGCGGGATGTCTGCCTTTCTGCACGCGTCAACCGTTAGTCGCCATCCGTGCACCAGCGCCGCTCCGGCTCCAAGGGCGCCCCAGACTACCAGATAGGCCTCGTAACGAAAGTACCAGCCTGTGCGGGAGAGGGTGATATGCACCAGCGTCGCCAGCGCGAGGGCTCCGGCCATCTCCGCGAGCGCCCTCGAAGTGCCGGTGGCGTCACCGCGATCCAGCAGAGCCGTCTGGAGTGCGCCGGCCAGCGCGAGCACCGGCAGGACGACCATCGGTGCCACGCTGGCATCCTGGAGGGCGCTGAAACCCTTCCACCGCAGCCACTGTGACGCGGAGGCGAGGCTGAAGCTCACTGCCTTGACGTTGACCGAGTTCGGCAGGAAGCCCTCGCCAAGTGAGATCTGCCACAACCCGATCGCTCCCACAACGGCGGCAGAGCCCACTACCGCGGCCATCGCCTTCGTCCATCGGGTTCGGACAGCGAGAACCACGGCCAGCGCCAGCGCCACGAAGGCGCTCTCATATCGCAGCCCCGTGGCGACTGCCGCGACCCCTGCGATGGCCGCCGCTGATGCCGGCTTGGGCCGCAGCACCACCATCGCCAGCGCCAGCACCGCCGCCGCGTGTGCCACATGCTCCATGCCGGTCATTGCCAGCGGCACTACGGGCCCGACGAGAAGCATCGCCAGGATCACCCCCACCCGCGCTCGTGCTGTTACCCGCAGCTCTCTGAGCCAGGCGTCAGCCACCACGACCAGCGCCGCCACAGCGATCACATTGAGCATCAGGGGCAGCCACACCGGCGCATCGCCCATCAGCAGCGTCAGGCCGGCGAGCAGGAATGTCCACAGCGGACTGGAGGAGGCCGCACCGGGCGTGGCCTCATTGACGCCCCATACACCGCTTTGAGCCAGCGTTCGGCCCATCGCCAGATGGATGTAGGGGTCATCGAGAGCGTAGACCAACGTGCCGCCTGTCGCCATCACGCACCGGGCCGCGATCGCCGCCGTCAGACCCAGCGCCAGGGCGACGGAGACAGCCAACGTCCGGCGATCGGCTGACGTCGGTACGGCTGCGGCCATCTGCGGCTCACCTCCAAGGGGATTCCTGGGGCGGGCACAGCTTCGTCACAGCCTCGGAGGCCACCTTCCAGCGCGCGACGGGAGGACTTCGCGGCCTGGCAGTGGAATCGGCGGCGAGGTCCTCCATCCCCCGGCCGCGGAGTGATCGCGATCCCGCGCCGCCCGCTGTCCGTCCGGGCCGTCGTCATCGGCGCCGCCTGCGCGGCGGCCGCCTGCTGGATGGTCTCCTGGGCCGAGATGACGGTGGGCAGCATCCAGATCGCCATCTGCCAGTTCGCCCCCACCGCCATCGGCATCCTGCTGGCGGTGGTCATGGCGAATCTCGCCATCGGGGCCCTCGTGCCTCGCCTCGCCCTGCGCGCGCACGAGGTCATCGTGGTCTACACCATGACCCTGGTGGGCGCGCTGACCATGAGCCGCGGGCTGCTGGAGCGGTGGATCCCGGCGCTCATCTGCGTCAACTACTACGCCAACCCCGCCAACGACTGGGCCCAGCTCTTCTTCGAGCACATCCCCCAGTGGGCGGTGCCCTTCGACGTGGAGGGCGAGTCCGGGCAGTGGATCGCCTCCGCGTTCTACGAGGGCCTCCGCTCCGGCGCAGCCATGCCCTGGCGGCCGTGGCTGCAGGCCCTGGCGGCCTGGCTGCCCCCCGTGCTGGCCCTCTTCGTGGCCTACTTCTGCCTGGCGTCGATCATCCGCCGGCAGTGGGTGGATAACGAGAAGCTCTCCTTCCCCCTCACCGTCCTGCCGGTGGAGCTGGCCGAGCACTCCCGGTGGGCGCGCTCGGTCTTCGCCGACCCCATCATGTGGATCGGCTTCGCCATCCCCACCATCGTCTTCACCGTCAACGGCATCCACGGCCTGCGGCCGTCCGTGCCCCAGATCCCCGTCCAATACCGCCTCAACCAGCTCGTCTTCAACGCCATGGGCCGGCCGTGGCGGGACCTGGGCTACACCACCGCCTACACCTCCATGGCCGCCGTGGGCTTTGGGTACTTCCTCCCCGCCCAGGTCCTCTTCTCCCTGTGGGCCTTCTACGTCATCATCCGCATCCAGAACATCGCCTTCTCGGCCTTCGGAGCAACCTTCGAGCCCATGCCCCTCTACCCCACCTCACTGTGGAACGGCTACCAGGTGGCCGGCGCATACCTGGTGCTCACCGGCTACCTCATCCGCTCCGCGCGCCCGCATCTGTCCGCCCTGTGGCGGGCCGCGATGGGCGGCGGCGAGCACGCCGCGGACCATGAGGCCGAGGCCCGGCCGGCGCTGCCGCCGCGCGTTGAGCTCATCGGCCTGGCCGCGGCGGTGATCGTCGCCACGGGGTGGTTCGCGATGCTGGGGATGAGCTGGTGGATGGCCGCGCTGGAGACCATCGTCTTCCTGGGCGTGGTCTGCGTGGTGATGGCCCGCAGCGTGGCCGAGGCGGGGCTGCTGATGACCGAGACCAGCTTCCGCCCCGTGGACCTGGTGCGCCTGGGCACGCCCATGAAGTCCCTGCGGCCGAGCACCCTCACCTCCCTGGCCTTCGCCGATGCGGTCTTCACCCGCGATCTGCGCGGCAACCTGCTCTCCACGCTGCTGGACTCGCTGAAGATGTCCGACGCGACCGGCCTGGATCGTCGGCACCTGTTCGGGGCGCTGGGCGTGGCGCTGGCGGTGGCGCTGGGCTTCGGGGGCTGGCTGCACCTGCGGCTGCCCTACGAGCACGGGGCCATCGGCATGTACGGCTACGTCTACCGCGGCAATCCCCTGCTGGGGGTGCGCTACTTCGCGCCGATCCTGCAGGCGGGGGATGAGTATGACCCCCGGCTGCTGGCCTTCTTCGGCTCGGGGGTGGTGGTGACGCTGGTGCTCAGCGTCCTGCGCATGCAGTATGTGTGGTGGCCGCTCTCGCCGCTGGGCTTCGCGCTCTCGGGCTCGTGGAGCATGATCGTGTTCTGGTTCCCGATGCTGGTGGCGTGGCTGATCAAGGGCGGGGTGATCCGCTACGGGGGCATGAGCGTGTACTTGCGGCTGCGGCCGTTCTTCTTCGGCCTCATCCTGGGCGAGTTCTCCCAGGCCGTGCTCTGGGCCACCATCTCCGGCATCTGGAGAACGCCAGCGCCGTTCTTTCCGTGGCCGTGAGCTGATGGTATAATGACGATGTGAGTGACAGGACCCGCTGCTAACGAGGTGGCCGCTGTGTCAGACTCTGCGCAGAAGCATCGCATCATCTTCGGCGACAGTCAGTATATGAGCGAGTTGGCAGACGCGTCCGTTCATCTGGTGGTGACGTCCCCTCCCTACTGGTGCATCAAGGACTACGAGCATCCCGGCCAGATCGGTCACCGCCAAGCCTACGATGAGTATCTGGCGTCGATGGAGCGCGTCATCGCGGAGTGCCACCGCGTCCTGCACCCCGGATGCCGAATGGCCATTAACATCGGAGACCAGTACCTGCGCGCCTCCGAGCACGGGCGGTATCGGGTCCAGCCCATCCCCGCCGACCTCAGCGTGATCGGCCGCCAGGTCGGCTTCGACTTCATGGGCAACATCATTTGGCGCAAGGTGTCCACCACCAACACCACGGGCGGCTGCACGCTCATGGGGTCCATGTACTACCCCCGCGACGGCCACGTCACCTACGAGCACGAGTATATCCTGCTGCTGCGCAAGCGCGGCGATTGGCCCGGCCCTGCCTCCGACGAGGCAAAGGAGAAGAGCAGGCTCACCAAAGAGCAGCGGTCCAGGTGGTTCAGGGGCGTTTGGGATGACATTCCGCCGGCTCGACAGGAGGACCACGTCGCGATGTTCCCGCTGGAGATCCCGCGGCGGCTGATCAAAATGTACACCTTCTGGGCAGACACGGTCCTGGACCCGTTCATGGGGAGTGGAACGACGGCCCTCGCGGCTCACGAAGAGGGCCGCTCATCGGTGGGCTACGAGATCAACGAGGCCTTCCGGGAGGTCATCCGCGACAAGTTCGGCGTCGGGGACGCAAGCCTGTTCGATGCCGGCGAGGTAGACCTCACGTTTGAGACCCGCGAGGCGCCGCGGGATGGCGACGTCACTGCTCAAGCCGCTGTATCTCAGCCTTGATGTCCTGAATGACCTCGGGATTGTGGAGTGCCTTCTGGTCGCGCCCCTCGCGGACACTCACCAGCGTGAAGACCCCTCCGCCGTACCGGCGTCGGAACTCCTCATGGCCCTCACGCCACCTTTCCTGCCATTCATGTAGATTGGGAATCTGCTCAACTGTGACAGGTTTGATCTGCAACCCAACCCAGTTCTCGCCGACGGGTATGTAGTAGTCCACCGCCAGTGTCCTGTCCACCTCGTCAGGCGCGGGCAGGACCTCGTAGCCTTCCAACTCCTCCTCGACGAACTGCTTCACTGCAGCAATCTCGGCGCAGTATCCATCGTACGTCTTGTCGATGACCAGCTCGTGCATGTATGCGATGCACTCCTCGACCGTGATGCTCTGGAGTGCAGGAATGATCTCCTCGTGGATCTTCTGGTACATGATCCTCCCGAGTCCGTCGATGTGCTTGGGGGGCCGGACGCTCGCGTAGTAGTAATCTGCCCACCCATCTCTCGAGCGGGGCTGGCACTCCCTGATGGACTGTGAGGTGGGTCCGACGTTGCGCTTGAAGTTCAGTTGGAACCGATTTGCAACCATGTTCTTCAGAGCCGCCGTCTTGTAATCTCTGTCATCGTTCACAATGTCATCCCTCTCGCGTGGAGCCATCCACACTCCGCGGGGCTTTACTACCCCATTCGCACCGATCGCTGGGCAGCCCTTCAAGCTGACTGGCTTTGGGGCAGCATGCGTACGCTGAAGACATATAGGAGCGGCGGCGTCTTCAGACCCGCCGGTCGTTTGGGTTGTCGGGCTGGAAGCCCGACCTACGCGTGAGATAGACCGGGCGGCAACGGCCGGGCGCGAGCGGAGGCGCGCCCCGCCAAACGGCGCGGCAAACGGCACGGCGGGCCGGACAGTGGTCCGGCCCCTCCAGACGGCACGGCAAAGGCCGCCGTTCCGTGGCACGGACACTGGAGACCTTTGGTCTCGGTCCGTGCGTCGTTTGCGTTGTCGGGCTGGAAGCCCGACCTGCGCGTGAGATAGAGCGGGCGGCGACGGCCGGGCGCGAACGTAGTCGCGCCCCTCCAAACGGCGCGGCAAACGGCACGGCGGGCCGGACAGTGGTCCGGCCCCTCCAGACGGCACGGCGGGCGGCCTGGGCAGGCCGCCCCTCCGTACGAGAGACGAGTCAGGGCGCTACGGGAAGAAGCGCTTGGCCATCTCCTCGATCTCGGTCATCTGGCCCTGGGGGATGGTCCGCTGCCAGGTGGGGTCGGTGAAGGCCGCGGTGTGCGTCAAGTGCGCGGTGGCATTCGCGTGCATGGCGATGACCTCGGATGAGATCGACTGCAGGTCGTCCAGGTGCGAGTGGTGGAAGTAGCGCGTCCCCGCCTGGTTCATCCGATGCAGCCACACCGACGGCGCCCCGCGGGCGTTGAACGGGAACATGTCCGAGTAGGGCGAGACCTCCTCCAGCACCTCCCCCGAGATCACCGGCACGCCCCGCGGCTGGACCTCCGGCGACGGCCCGGCCTGACTCGGTCGAGACATCTCCGCCCCGCGCGCCACGGAGGCCCGATCCCGCGCGGGCGTGCCCGGCGATGGCCCGTGCTTGGCGCCCGGCCCCGCCTCCTCGGGGCGGTGCACATCACCGCCACGGGTGTAGGAGCCGCGATCCTCGCCCTCCGCCGGCGTGCCCGCCGCCTCCGACAGCGGCTCGTGGCCGGGCTCGATGAGCGCGCGGACCATGTCGGTCAGCTCCGGCGGCCCCACCACGCGAAGCTGGTTGCGGCCGGTGATGGCCGCCACGGAGTCGAGCTGCACCATCAGCCGCGTGCGATCCACCTCCTCCGGATGCGCCTCGACATACTGCCGCGCGCCCTCCGAGAGCTGCTCCTCGGCGCCGAAGGCGCAGAAGCGGACGGTGCGCTCAGGCCGCTCGCCCAGCTCCACCAGCATGCGCGCGGCCTCCAGCATCGCGGCCACGCCGGAGCCGTCATCCTCCGCGCCGACCCCCACGATGACGCTGTCGATGTGCGCGCCGACGTGGACGAGCTCCTCGCCGGGGCCGGGCAGATCGCCGAGGACGTTGACGGACTCGGCCGGCTCCGACCAGGTGCGGCTGATCATCCGCACGCGAGCGCCGGGCTGCTGCGCCAGCTCCAGGGCGTCGAAGTAGGGGAGCGTGAGCTGCGGGAGCTGGAGGGTGTCGCGCCAGTCGTAGGGCGTGCCCGCCGACACCGGCCAGTCGAAGGGGAGGCGGTCATCGACCCACAGCACGCCCACGGCATCGGAGCGCTGGAGCATCTGCAGCTTCTCGCGCTTGTCGCCGTAGAGTCCCCAGATGAGCAGGACCTTGCCCTCGACATCGTGCATCGCCAGGTCCGCGGGCGTGGCGTTGTCCACGTAGACGACCTCGGCCTCGATGCCTGCCTCGGGCGTGGCCGGGGAGTTCGCGACCGGGATGGCCTCGATGGTCCGCGCGCCATCGCCCAGCACGCGGACCTCGGCCGTCTCATAGCCCCAGACGCGGAACGGGAAGCGCTCCAGAGTGACGTCCGAGAGGCCGATCTGTCGCATCTGGTCAGCGACGTACTCGGCCGCACGGTGCTCGTTCTCGGTCGCGGCGAGGCGGTTGCCGATGTCGCGGCAGAGGACGTGGAGCGTCCGGTCGATATTGCTGGGGTCCGAATGGAAGCGCGGCATGTGTGGCTCCTCCTCAACGGCAGATAGGCGAACGGCGGCGATCAACGAGATACGACCACGGCTGAACGCCGACGGCTCCGGAACGGGATGGACAGGGTGAGGGGGACGGCGCGGAAGCACTCGTAGATGGAGTCGTCGCGGCTGATGGTGAACCGCTCGATCATGCTGACCTCGCTCCCTCACGTGCAGCATCTGCGCACTCACAGGAGGCGTTTCGCCACGCGAGGGCGGGAGCCTGCACGCTGAGGGGAAGGCAGGTCAGGCCTGGGCCTCAGTCTCCTCGGGCTCGGCCTCGAGGTCCAGAGGCTGGAGGGCCAGCAGCTCGACATCCTCGGGGACCGCGGCCCCCCAGATGCGCCAGACGCGGCCGGTGAAGCCGAGGCTGAAGAGCGTGGCGGCGGCGAGCGAGAGGATGATGTATGCGCCGGCGAGGGTGTGCATGACGTGCTGCCGGTAGGCTATCGGGGCCTCCCAGGCGTCGATCATGAAGAAGGCGTAGAGGTGGCCGGCCAGGCCGGCTCCCGCGGCGAGCCCCAGCAGGTAGGGCGAGAGAGCCGTGGCTGCCATCTGGAAAGCCTCGCGGATGTCGAGCTTCGCCAGCCGGCAGGCGAGCGTCGATCCGGCCATCGCCCCCAGGATCAAACCAATGCGCTGCGAGGGATCGGAGAGCGTAGAGAGCTCCCACCAGCGGCCGTCGTGCTGCAGCAGCCACTGAGCGGAGGCGCCAACGGGGGCGCCGAGAATGGCTCCCCACGATCCCAGGCGGAAGAGCCGGTGCCACCGCTCGGGAAGCTGCTCGGCGGATGACCACATGTACAGGCAGGCAGCGAAGGCCCCGACGGTCGCTGCCATTATGAGCCACTGCATGAGCATGATAGCGCACTCCGGCACGCCTGTAAGGCCTGTATGGTACCAACGGGGGACGCGGGACACGCCGCGTCCCCCGTGATGCGCCTGACGTCATGACCGAACCGTCAACTCGGGTCCTCGGGCGCGTTACCCTTCTCGGCGGAACCGGGATTCTCCTTCACCGGCTCCTCGGCCTCCCAGCCGCCGTCGGCCTCGGCGTAGGCCTCTGCGGCCTTCTCGACGTCGCCACCGCGCGCGCGGTGGTCGGCGATGACGTTGTCGAGCACCTCGCGGAGCTGGGGGAAGGCGCCAGAGAGGGTTGACGCCGCGGTCTCGATGGTGCCCTCAGGCAGTGTGCTGACGAGCCCATCGGCCCAGGCGCTGACACCTGCGGCCTTGGCAAAGGACTCCAGGGCCGTGCCCAGCATCGCGGGCTCTCCGTAGAGGTTCATGTCGGCGTGGCTGAGGGCCTCGCCAACGGAGTGGGCGAAGGCGACCCCGACGTCCTTGCGGGCCGCGATGTCGGCCAGGACCTTCTCGAGCTCGACCGAGATCTGCTCGTACTCGGCCTTGGCGGCCAGCTCGCTGCGCAGCACCTCAACGCTGGCGGCATCGACGTCGTGCACGCGCTGGGCGTCCACGGCCACCTGCTGACGGTTGACGTTGACAGGCACCATCTGCTTGGCCTCTTCGCCCTCGGCGGCGAGTCTGGCGGCGTCGCGCTCGGCCTCGGCCTTGGTGCGGATGGCCTCGGCGAGGCGGGTGGCCGCCTCCTGCTCGCCCTCGGCGACCTTGGCGTTCTTGTAGGCGACGATGTCGGCCTCCATCTGCTCCTTGATCTTCTCCTGCTCGGCCGACTGCTCGGCGGCGATCACCTGCACCTGCTTCTGACGGTCGGCAGTGGCGACCTCCTCAACGGTGATGACCTCCTGCTCGGCCTGCTCGCGCTGGGCCTCGGCCAGCAGTTGCTCCTGCTCGGCAGTGGCGCGGCGCTGCTCGGCCTCGGCCACCGCGATCTGCCGCTCGCGCTGCGTGACCTCAACGGCGCGCTCGCGCTCCACGTCGGCGGTCTGGATGGCCTGGTTGCGCAGGATGTCCGCGGTCTGCTGCTCCTGCTGCTTGGCGATGAGGTCCTTCTCCGCCTGGACCTTGGCGATGTTCACCATCAGGTCGCGCTGCACGCCAGCCTCCTGGACCTGCCGCTCCTTGTCGATATCCTTGGTCTCGACGATGCGGCGCTGCTCGATGTCGTAGGTCTCGGCCTGCTGGCGCCGCTCGGAGCGGATCATGGCCACGTCCGCCTGCTGAGTGGCCTCGGCCTCAGCCTGCTCCTTCTCCAGGTCCAGCACTTCCTTGCGGGTGTCCACGTTCTTCTGCGTGATCTGGCGCTCGGCGTCGCGCTCGTACATGTTCCGCTCCACGCGCGCCTGCTGGGTGATCTCGGCGATCTTGCGCAGGCCTTGGGCGTCGAACACGTTCTGCTCGTTCAGCCGCGAGGTGTCGGTCTGGTCCAGCCGCGAGATGGTCACTGACTCCAGCGTCAGGCCGTTGGACTTGAGGTCCTCGCGCACCAGCTCGGACACTGCGGTGGCGAAGTCGTCGCGCTCGGCGTGAAGCTGTGCCAGCTCGCGGGTGGCCGCGACTGAGCGCAGGGCGGAGACCAGCTTCTCGAAGACCAGGTCCCTGACCGCCGCGGCGTTGATGGACCGGTCGCCGAGCGATCGGGACGCGTTGAGGATGTCGTCCTTCACAGCCTGGACCTTGATGTAGAACTCGGCGCGGATGTCGCAGCGGAGGTTGTCGCGGGTGATCAGCGCGTCCTCGCCCCCGCGCTCCACCTCCAGCTTCATGCTCTCCAGCACGACCGGGACGGTCTTGTGCATCACCGGGATGACGATGGCGCCGCCGTCCAGCACCACGGAGCGTCCCCCCATGCCCGTGCGCACGAAGGCCTCGTTGGCGGCGGTTCGCTGGTAGAGCTTGGCGATGATGATCAGCACCGCCGAGGCCACGAGCACCCCGGCGCCGATGACCGTGAGGATCATCTGTGTTATCGGGTTCAGGCCCTCGACCGTCCACGGCCCGATCACCAGCGCCATGCCCAGCAACACCATTCCTATCGGTAGGGCCATCAGTGTTCCCCTCCATCAGTCTGTGTTTGCGTACGTTCGCGGCTGGTCGCAAACGCCCGCTGTCCGGGGCGGAGGATGTACGTTCGCGGTTCCCGGCCGCCGGGACATCTTCAGGGCCAGGGGCGTTACCGGCGCTGACAGCCATCCTCCCCCGCGGCCCCTACAGGGGCGAGGCTGTGAGGTCATAGTAATCCCCCTTCGGATGGTAGCGTACCAGGATGACCTCTGCGCCCTTGGCGAGGTCCCCCTCAAGCGACCGGCCCATCACCTGGTGCAGAGTGCCACCCTCATCTTTGACGTGGACCACGCCCCGCCGCCCGGCGCTGATGCCGTAGATGGGGACGCCGACCCGGCCCACCAGGTCCTCGGGGCCCACCGCGTAGGTCTCGCGGGTGGGCATAATCCGATGCAGCCCCCGGGCCATGGAGCCGGTGAGCGTCAGGGACGCGAAGACGGCAAGCGCCAGTGACGGCCACACGTAGACCGTGGGCGCCCACTCCCAGGGCAGCACGTGCTCGAACAGCCCGTTGGCGATCAGACCCGTGGCGCCGAACAGCACCATCAGACAGGTGCCCAGGATCGATAGCGGGACCTTCCCGAACCCAAGCACCGACAGGGCTCGGAGGAAGAGGGACGGCTCATGGGCGTGCACGGTCGCCTCGTGGTGGGCCTCCAGATCGTGCTCGGCCTCCACGTCGTGACCGAGGTCCGCGTCGTGACCGACATCGGCGTCGTGGCCGACGTCCACATCGTGGTCCATGTCCACGTCATGGTCCATGTCTACGTCATGGTCCATGTCTACGTCGTGGCCGAGCTCAACGTCGTGATCGACATCCACATCGTGATCCATGTCGATGTCATGATCGACGTCGAGGTCGTGGTCCATCCCCACATCAACATCATGGTCCATGTCCACATCGACATCATGGTCCATGTCGAGATCAACGTCGTGATCCATGTCCAGATCGACGTCATGATCCATGTCCAGGTCCAGGTCATGGTCCATGTCCGTGTCCACATCATGGTCCATTCCCAGGTCCACGTCGTGGTCGAGGTCGGCATCCACGTCAGTGTCCACATCCGTCTCCCCGGTCAGGTCGCCAATGCTCGTGGCGCTCAGGACCAGGTAGACGCCGGCCAGACCAACGGGAGCCACGAAGATCAAGTTGTACCATTCGAGCAACGCCATCGGTCTAACCTCCTCTCAACCTCGCCACTGCAGGCCCGAGCCGGGCACTCAGTCCTCGGACAGGGGCTCCTCGATGTTCGGCTCCTCCAGCAGCGCCCGCGCTCGGGAGATGACATTCTCCTCACTCGGCGGCGGTGTATACGGCGCAGCCTCCGGTGTCTCGCTGTCGGCCTCCAGCCGCTCCAGCACATCCAGCCGATACGCCTCGGCGCGCGCCTCGTCCTCCAGGCGGGTGAGCTCCTGCCTGTCGAGAGCTTCCCCGGTCTCCCCGATGGACCTGCGCAGCTCATCTCGCCGCTGGTTGATCTCCTCGGCCATACGCACGTCGCCCAGCCTGGCGAGGCGGTCCGCCGCCTCCCTCTCCCGGCGGCGGAAGCGGTCCACCAGCTCCCGCGCGCGGCCCCGCTCCACCTCCAGCCGAGACATGGCGAGGGTCAGCTTCCGCACGTCGGGCTCAGCCTCATCCAGCAGCTCCCTGAGGTCAAGCTCGGTGCGGCGGGCCTGGGCGACGGCGAGGAGCACGAGGGTTCGCAGCTCCTCGAGCTCGGCGCGCACCTGCTCCGCCTCGCGAGTCGTGTCCTCGCCGACACAAAAAAAGTCAGCCACAATGCGCCGCAGCCAACTGATTATGCCCATATTCTCCTGTACACCCTCTTATTCGTCCCCTATGAGTAATATACCCCCGGGGCGGAGGGCCAAACGAAATCCGCTTCACCCCGTGCATGGCACCGCCGCCAGCCGGTCGCCGATTCGCCGAATGCGATCGAGCGAGGCATCCGGAGGGGTGGTGTCGGCGATGGAGTAGATGATGCCCCGCATGTCACCGCCGGCCTCGACGGCCGCATCCACATGCGCCTCGAACTCCTCGTCGGTGAAGCTGTCGGGCAACACGCTGGCCGAGCATATCCCGCCCCAGATGGCCGGACGGGTCCCGAAGACGCGCCGGTACTCGGCCAGCGGCAGCCTCGTCATCGGCGCGGGGCAGACCGAGTCCGCCACATCCACCCCACACTGTACATACAACTCCAGGAGGCCCTGGTTCTCGCCATCGGTGTGTGTTGCCACCAGCTTCCCCGCCTCGTGCAGGCGCGCCGTGGCCTCGGTCAGGAAGGGCGCGACGTGCTCGGCGAACAGCGGCGGGGGCGTGAGCATCACGTCGTAATTGGCCCCCAGCATCACGACCTCCGCGCTGCTGGCCGCGCAGGCCTCCACCACATCCCGGAGCAGCCCCTGCATGCGGACGGCGGTCTCCGCCATCAGGTCCGGATGGTCATGCAGGTCGTAGTAGAACTGATCGTAGGGCACCAACTCCTTGAGGAGGTGATGCATCGGCGAGCCGGCGACGTTGGCGAAGGCCACCGCCACGCCCTCATCGCCCACCTCCTCGCGAAAGGCATCGTACCTCCCGCCCGGGTCCACCTCAAGGTCCTCGAACAGGAAGGCGATGACCTCGTAGTCCTCCAGCGACTCTATGGCCCGCTTGGACGTGTGCAGGAGCGTGACGCCGTCGCGGCGCATCTGCCGGGTGTAGTGGAGGATGGTGGTCACCGACCCGACCGGCGTGCGGTAGGTGACCCGGTAGGTATCGCCGTCGGGGGAGGTGTCGCGCTCGACGATGCGCTCGGTGCGGCGGAAGCGCAGGCGGTAGGGCTGATTGCGGACGTGAACGAGGCCGAGCGACTGGTCGGCGATCTGATCGGGCTCCTCGACGTCGAGGAAGTCCGGGATGACCTCGTGGCGGCCGACGCCGAGATCGGCCGCGATCTCCGGCAGGGACAGGTCCCGCCACTCGGCCGGCAGCGTGCCGCGCGTCCGGTTGGCCTTGTACCACAGGTCGAGCCGGGGCACCCAGGGCACGCGGTCCACCGGCTCGCCGCGGATGGCGCCGAGGATCCGCTGCCGGTGTGTCATGCCGACCCCCTCCCGGACGCCGCTCTATCGCCCTGATTGGCATTTCCAGGCATCTGGCGGCGCACCTCCCTCCTCACATGCATCGTGGGGAAGGTGGCGGAGGTGCGGAGGGCGAAGTGCCAACCTCCGGCTGCTTCGGGAACACTGCCGTCGCTCAGTCACCTACACGGCGAGGGCGCACGCTGCAGCGAGTCGAAGCGACCAGCGGATGGACGCGCACATCCCCGACGGAAGGCGCGCGTACGATGCCCTACCGTGACGATGCCGTGGGCCTCAGCGGCGACGAGATCGAGCGCATGCAGGTGCGCCTGCTGCGCGAGACGGTGGAGCGCGCCCGGACGACGCCGGCCTACGCCGAGCGGCTGGAGGGCATCGCCGGCGAGGAGATCGCCAGCCCCGAAGACGTGCGAAAGCTGCCGCTGACCACCAAGGAGCAGCTTCGTGATGGCATGCCGCACGGCTTCCTGGCCGTGGAGCCGCGCGAGGTCATCCGCATGCACTACTCCTCCGGCACCACGGGCCTGGCCACCGCCGTCTACCACACCAGGGACGACGTGGATCGCTGGTCGGAGTGCGTGGCTCGGGGGATGCTGGCGGCGGGCGTCACCGACGAGGACGTCTTCCAGAACATGATGGGCTACGGGCTGTTCACCGGCGGGCTGGGCTTCCACTACGCCGGGGAGCTGATCGGCTGCATGACCATCCCGGCCAGCTCCGGAAACACCGAGCGGCAGATCCACCTGATGGAGAGCTTCGCCTCCACGGTGCTGCACATCATCCCCAGCTACGCCCTGCGGGTGCTGCACATGTGTCGTGAGCAGGGGATCGACCCGCGGGAGGACCTCTCGGTGCGAGTCATCTTCGTGGGCGGCGAGCCGCACTCCGAGCAGCTCCGCCGGCGCATCGAGGAGGGCTTCGGAGCCAGGGTCTACAACTGCTACGGGCTCTCGGAGATGTGCGGGCCGGGCGTCGCCATGGAGTGCGCCCAGCAGAGCGGGCTGCACGTGTGCGAGGACCACTACGTCGCGGAGGTGCTCGACCCCGAGACGCTCCAGCCGGTGGAGCCGGGCCAGCCGGGGGAGCTGGTGCTGACCACGCTGCGGCGGGAGGCCATGCCGCTGATCCGCTACCGCACCCGGGACATCGTGCACCTGATCCCCGGCGAGTGCCCCTGCGGCAGCCGGCACGGGCGTATCTCGCGGATCGAGGGGCGCACCGACGACATGCTGGTGGTCAAGGGCGTGAACGTGTATCCCATGCAGGTGGAGCGGGCGCTGCTGGGCGTCGAGCAAGTGGGCGACAACTACGTCATCACCATCGACCGCCCGGAGGACCTGGACCGCATGACGGTGGCCGTGGAGCTGGCCCAGGAGGCCTTCACGGACCAGATGCGGCAGCTCAACGCGCTGCGGGATCGCATCGCGCGGAGGCTGCACTCGGAGCTGGACATCAGCGTGGAGGTTGAGCTGCACGAGCCGGGGGAGCTGCCGGTCACCGACGGGAAGGCCGTGCGCGTCATCGACAGACGAGAGCAGGAGACCCAGATCTGATGGCAGAGACCGCGAAGCGCGCCTCTGACGTCCTGTTGCTGTCGGGGAACGAGGCCATCGCCCGCGGGGCCTGGGAGGCTGGGGTCCGTCTGGGCAGCGGCTATCCGGGGACGCCGTCGTCGGAGATTCTGCCGGCGCTGAAGGAGCTGGGCGGGGTTTACGTGGAGTGGTCGGTGAACGAGAAGGTAGCGCTGGAGGTGGCGGCCGGGGCCTCCATCGCCGGCGCCCGCGCGCTGGTGACCATGAAGCACGTGGGGCTGAACGTGGCGGCCGACCCGCTGTTCACGCTCTCGTATACCGGCGTGGGGGGCGGGCTGGTGATCGTCACCGCCGACGACCCGTCCATGCACAGCTCGCAGAACGAGCAGGACAATCGCAACTACGCCCGCGCGGCGAAGGTCCCCATGCTCCAGCCCGCCGACAGCCAGGAGGCGCGGGACCTGACGATGCAGGCCTTCGAGCTCAGCGAGCGATTCGACGTCCCCGTGCTGGTGCGGCCCGTGACGCGCATCTCGCACTCCGACGGCCTCGTGGAGGTCGGCGAGCGGCAGGACGTGGAGCCGGCCGGCGAGCTGGAGCCGTGCCCCGAGAAGTACGTCATGATCCCCGCGCACGCCCGGCGGCGACGCGTGGCGATGGCGGAGCGGACGCGGAAGCTGCTGGCCTTCGCCGAGGAGACAGAGCTGAACCGGGAGGAGATGGGCGACAGCTCGCTGGGCATCATCGCCGCCGGCGTGGCCCATCAGTACGCCAAGGAGGCCTTCCCGACGGCGTCATTCCTGAAGCTGGGGCTGGTGTGGCCGCTGCCGGCCGACCGCATTCGGGCCTTCGCCGAGGAGCTGGAGCGGCTCTGCGTGGTGGAGGAGCTTGACCCCTACCTCACCGAGCAGGTCATGGCGCTGGGCGTGGAGGTGGAGCCGGTCGATGATCGCTTCCGCATCGGTGAGCTGACCCCCGGCAGAGTGCGGGAGATGATCACGGGGGAGCGGCCGCCGGAGGGGGAGCCGGATGAGGACCTGCCGCCGCGGCCGCCGACGCTGTGCCCCGGCTGCCCGCACCGGAGCGTCTTCGTGGCGCTGCGGAAGCTGGGGGCATACGTGACCGGCGACATCGGCTGCTACACGCTGGGGACGCTCCCGCCGCTGGAGGCGGTGCACACCTGCCTGTGCATGGGCGCCGGGATCGGGGAGGCCCACGGCATCCAGAAGATCCGCGGCCACGAGGCGCCGGTGGTGGCGGTCATCGGGGACTCCACCTTCACGCATTCGGGGATCACCGGGCTGGTGAACATCGCCTACAACGCCGGCGTGAGCACGGCGGTGATCCTGGACAACCGCACCACGGCCATGACCGGCGGGCAGGTGCATCCCGGAGTTGGTGAGACGCTCTCGGGAATGCCAGGCCGGGAGCTGGACTTCGCGAGGCTGGCGCGGGCCATCGGCATCGAGGATGTGCGGGTGGTCGATCCCTACGACATGGCCGCCACCGAGGGGGCGCTGCGGGAGGCGATGGCCTCCCCTGAGCCCTCGGTGGTGATCGCCAGGCGTGAGTGCGTGCTCACGGTGCGGGAGCGGGCTCCGGTGCCGGAGCTGGACGTGGAGACGTGCATCCGCTGCGGGCAGTGCATCCGCATCGGCTGTCCGGCGCTGTCAGGCGTGGACGATGGTGGCGAGAGGCCGCTGCCGCAGATCGACCCGGCGCTGTGCACCGGCTGCCTGATGTGCGCGCAGGTGTGTCCAGTGGATGCCCTGAAGGCGCCTGAGGGCTCCGGGGAGGGCAATGCGTGATGGTAACGAATGTGCTTCTGACCGGGGTCGGGGGGCAGGGCATCATCACCGCCAGCACGGTGCTCTCGCAGGCCTGCCGGCTGGCCGGCTGGGAGGTCAAGAAGAGCGAGGTCCACGGCATGAGCCAGCGCGGGGGGAGCGTCAACAGCTACGTGCGGTTCAGCCCCGACGGGCAGGTGGCCTCCCCGCTGATCCCCGAGGGGGCGGCCGGCATCATGCTGGCCTTCGAGCCGCTGGAGGGTCTGCGGCAGATAGGGCAGACCGCGCCGGACGCCACAGTGCTGATCGAGGAGCGCCGCATCGTGCCGGTCACCGTGAACCTGGAGGGCTTCAGCTACCCCGAGGACGTCCTGGAGCGTGTGCTGGGCAGCGGCCGGGAGGTGACGGTTATCGCGGCCGCACAGGCGGCGACGGAGCTGGGCGAGCCGCGGGCGGCCAACACCATCATGCTGGGGGCGCTCTCGACGCTGGTGGAGCTTCCGGGGGATGCGTGGGAGCGGGCGCTGCGGCTGGTGCTCAAACCCGAAGCGGTAGACGTAAACCTCGAGGCCTTCAGGGCGGGGCAGGAGCTGATGAAGTCCGACTGACCGCGCCGGGCAGGTGCGCGGTGGGCGGTCGATGGCCATTCGACGACGGGCCGTCACTCAGTCACAAGGAGGCGTCGGAGATGATCTGGGACCCGTTCTATGAGTGCATGGATCCCGAGCAGCGCGCCGAGCTGCAGGTACGGCGGCTTCGGGAGACAGTGGCTCGGCTCAACGTTAACGTCCCATGGTACCGCGACAGGTTCGCGGAGAAGGGCATCGCGCCGGAGGACATCCGGTCCCTGGATGACCTGCAGCACCTGCCCTTCACCACCAAGGACGATCTGCGCGACACCTACCCCTTCGGCCTGTTCGCGGTGCCGCCGGAGGAGTGCGTGCGCATCCACGCCTCCTCGGGCACCACGGGCAAGCCGGTGATCGCGGGGTACACGCCGGAGGATATCAGCATCTGGGCGGAGACCATCGCCCGCACCATCGCCTGCGGCGGCGGCACCAGCCACGACGTGCTGCACAACGCCTACGGCTACGGGCTGTTCACCGGCGGCCTGGGGCTGCACTACGGCGGCGAGCGGATGGGCTGCCTGGTGGTGCCCGTCTCCGGCGGCAACACCGAGCGCCAGCTCATGCTCATGGAGGACCTGGGCAGCTCCATCCTCTGTTGCACGCCCTCCTACGCCCTCACCATCGTGGACCAGGCGGAGGAGATGGGCTTCGATCTGAGCCGGATCGACCTCAAGTCCGGGCTCTTCGGCGCCGAGCCGTGGAGCGAGGGCGCGCGGGAGAGCATCGAGGAGCGCCTGGGGCTGTCGGCCCACGACATCTACGGGCTGACGGAGATCATCGGCCCCGGCGTCTCGGCCGAGTGTGAGGCCAAGGGAGGCCTGCACGTCTTCGACGACCACTTCATCCCCGAGATCATCGACCCCGACACCGGCCAGCAGCTCCCGCCCGGAGAGAGGGGCGAGCTGGTCTTCACCTGCATCACCAAGCGGGCCTTCCCCCTCATCCGCTTCCGCACCAGGGACATCTCCCGCCTGGACTACGAGCTCTGCGAGTGCGGGCGCACCCAGCCGCGGATGGAGCGCATCACCGGGCGCACCGATGACATGCTCATCATCCGCGGCATGAACGTCTTCCCGTCGCAGATCGAGGAGGTCCTGCTGAAGATCGAGGAGGTGGAGCCGCACTACCAGCTTGTGCTCACCCGGGAGGGGCGGCTGGACAACCTGGAGGTGCAGGTGGAGGTCTCCCCGAGCATGTTCTCGGACGAGGTGCGCAAGCTGGAGGCCATCGAGGAGAAGATCCGGGAGCGGCTGAGCTCGGCGATCGGTATCCGGATGGACGTGAAGCTTGTCGAGCCGAAGACGATCGAGCGCTTCGCCGGCAAGGCCAAGCGAGTCGTTGACAAGCGTGAGGAGGCGTGAGCGATGACCAGCGGCGACATCCTGGCCAAGCAGGTCTCGGTCTTTCTCGAGAACAAGTCGGGCAGGCTCGCGGAGGTGTGTCAGACGCTGGGGGCGCATGACATCAACATCCGGGCGCTGTGCATTGCCGACACCTCGGACTTCGGCATCCTGCGGCTGATCGTGGATGACCCGGACGCGGCCGTGGACGTGCTGCAGAGCGAGGGCTTCTCGGTGGGCAGCACCGGGGTGCTGGCGCTGCGCATCCCGGACCGTCCCGGCGGGCTGGGCGAGGTGCTGGAGCATCTGCAGGCCGAGGAGATCAACGTGGAGTACATGTACGCCTTCTTCATCACCATCGCGGGCGATGCGGTGGTGCTGTTCAAGGTGGCTGATTCGGTGCTGGACACGACACTTGGGCTGCTCGAGGAGGCCGGAATCACGGTCATCCCCGGGCAGGAGGTCTACGAGCTGTAGGAAAGGCATTTGTCTGGGCCGTGGCTGTACATTACCCACATCTTACGGGAGGGCTGCGATGGAGTTGAGGCAAGGGCGGGGCCGTGTCTTGTTGTCTCGTGGAGGGGCCGCCCGAGCGGAGCGAGGGTGGCGCCTGCGCGATCGTGGAGCGCAGGCGCCAGGTTCCATCCCGGCCCGGCCGTCTTGGCGTTCGCAGAACGACATGGGCCGGGGTGGAACCTTCGGCCCTGGCGGGCCTCACTCCTCGCGCCGGCGGCGGCGCTCGGAGCGGCCCCTCCATGACCGGATATCACTTCCCCCCGGCACTGCGGGCATCGGACCTCCTCAAGTGCGCAAGATGCGGGTAATGCACAGCGAACTGGAGCAGCGCATGGTCCTCGGCTCGATATGGGGTGTGAGTACGATCAGCCCAGCACGCCGTGGACGACCTCGCAGACGCGGTCGATCTGCTCGTTGGTGAGCTCGGGGTACATGGGGAGGGAGAGTACCTGGTCGGCGGCGCGCTCCGTCTCCGGGAGGGAGCCGGGGCCGTAGCCGAGGTGCGCCATGGCCTCCTGCAGGTGAGAGGGGACGCGGTAGTGGATGGCGTGGCCGATGCCCGCCTCCTTCAGGGCAGCCGCCAGCTCGTCCCGGCGCGGGGTGCGGATGGTGTAGACGTGATAGACGTGCCGCGCCCAGGGCCTCTCGACCGGGAGCTGCACGTCGAGGTCGGCCAGGTTCTGGTTGTAGCGCGTGGCGTGGCGGCGGCGGGCCTCATTCCAGTCCGCCAGGCGCCGGAGCTTGATGCGCAGCACCGCCGCCTGCAGCTCGTCCATGCGGCTGTTGTAGCCCACGTAGCGGTGGACGTACTTCTCCCGACTGCCATGCACCCGCAGGTAGCGGACGCGGTCCTCCAGGTCGGCGCCGTCGGTGGTGACGGCGCCGGCCTCGCCGTACGCGGCCAGGTTCTTGCTGAGGTAGAAGCTGAAGATGGCCCCGCGACCGATCCCGCCCACCCGGCGGCCCCGGTACTGGGCCCCATGGGCCTGGGCGGCATCCTCCAGCAGCATCACGTCGCGATCGCCCACGGCCTCGCGCAGCCCGTCCATGTCCGCGGGATGGCCGTAGAGGTGCACGGGGATGACGGCGCGGGTGTTGGGCGTGATCCGCCGGGCCACCTGCTCGGGATCGATGCAGAACGTCTCGGGGTCGATGTCCACCAGCACGGGCGTGGCGTCCACGTGCAGAATGGCCTCGATGGTGCCGATGAATGTGAAGGAGACTGTGATGACCTCATCGCCGGGACCGACTCCGGCGGCACGGAGCAGCAGGTGCAGCGCCTCCGTGCCGCTGCCCACGCCGACGGCGTGCTCGACATCGCAGAACTCGGCCCACTCCCTCTCGAACGCCTGCACATTGGGACCCAGGACGAGCTGCATGCCGGTGAGGGCCTCGTCGAACGCCTCCAGGACCTCCTCGCGGATGTGCTGGTACTGGGTCTGGAGATCAACCAGGGGGATTTCCACTGATGGCATACCTCGCGTCATCTCACGGCGCAGGCCGCGCCGGCTGCTCTGAATGTTAGAGGGGGGAGGCGGGCAAAGGTTGCAGCCGGGGGGAGGCGATTACCTGCTCAGCGACATGTGCCGCACGCTGATGACGTCGATGAGGGAGCGGAGGCGCTCCAGGACGTGGTCGAGGTCCTGGCGGCGCCGGATGTCAAGGCTGAGGTGCAGCCGCGCCACGCCGGAGTCGGTGGTGTTGGCGTTGGCGCTGGCGATGTTGATGCCGCACTCGGCAATGACGGCCGCGATGTGCGAGAACAGGCCCACCCGGTCCACGGCCACGATCTCGATCTCGTGCTGGAAGATCGCGCCGTCGCCGTTGCGCGACCAGTTCAGGGGGACCACGCGGTCGGGCTCATTCTCGGCGTGGTAGCGGAGGTTCTTGCAGTCGCTGCGGTGGATGGTGAGGCCCTTCCCGCGGGTGATGTAGCCGGTGATGTCGTCGCCCGGCAGCGGGGAGCAGCACTTGCTGAGACGGCACTGGAAGCCGTCCATGCCGTCAACCGAGACGGCCGGGGCCTCGCCGCGCGGGGACGGTCCGCCCGAGCCGCTCTCGGCCAGGACCTGCTCCACCTCCTCTGCAAGGCTCTCCGGCCGCACCTCGTCGGCCACCAGGTCGCGGATTACCGTGTCCGCCTCCACGTCGCCGTACCCGACGGCCGCCAGGAGATCGTCGGTGTCCTTGAAGCCGAAGTTTCCCAGCACGTCGCTGAGGTCCTCGAGGTCCACGGCCTCCTGCACGGCCCGGGGGTACTCCGACAGCGCCTCCCGAAGGGCGTTCGTGCCGGCCTCCACGTTCTCAGCGTGCACCTTGGCCCGGAGGTGGCGGCGCACCTTGGCCTTGGCCCTGGAGGACTTGATCAGCTCCAGCCAGTCCCGGCTGGGCTCGGCGGAGGCGGAGGTGAGGATCTCGGCGATGTCGCCGTTGCGGAACTGGTAGCTGAGCGACACCTGGCGGCCGTTGACGCGGGCGCCGACGCAATGGTGCCCGATCTCGGTGTGGATGCGGTAGGCGAAGTCGATGGGCCCCGCGCCGGCCGGGAGGTCGATGACGTCGCCATCGGGGGTGAAGACGAAGACCTGATCGTTGAACAGGTCGGTCTGCAGCAGCTCCAGGAACTCGTGACTCTCCGTCAGATCGGTCTCCAGCTCCAGGACCTGGCGCAGCAGGGAGATCTGGTCGTCGGAGGGCGTGCCCCTCCTGCCCTCCTTGTAGCGCCAGTGCGCGGCCACGCCGTACTCAGCGACGCGGTGCATCTCCCAGGTTCGGATCTGCACCTCCAGTGGCTGCTTATCGGGGCCGATGACCTTGGTGTGCAGGGACTGGTACTTGTTCGCCTTGGGCTTGGCGATGTAGTCGGTGAACATGCCTTGTATGGGCATCCACAGCTCGTGAACGAGGCCCAGGGCGGCGTAGCAGTCCGCGACGCTGCCCGTAATGATGCGGATGGCGGCGAGATCGGCGATCTGGTCGAAGCTGACGTCCTGGCTCTGCATCTTCTGGGCGATGGAGTAGATGTGCTTGGCGCGGCCGTGGACCGTGGCGGTGACGCCCTCCGCCTGCAGTCGGCCCTGCACCGCGGTGCGCACGGCCTCGATCTTCTGCTCCCGCTCCGCGCGGCCCTGGCCGAGGAGCTGCGCCACCTCGTAGTAGACCTCCGGCTCCACGTAGCGGAACGACAGGTCCTCCAGCTCCCACTTGAATCGCCAGATCCCCAGGCGGTGGGCCAGGGGCGCGAAGATGTGCAGCGTCTCGGTGGCGGTGCCCCGCTGCTTCTCCTGGGGGAGGGCGAAGAGCGTGCGCATGTTGTGGAGACGATCGGCGAACTTGATGAGGATCACGCGGATGTCCTGGGCCATGGCCAGGAACATCTTGCGCAGGTTCTCGGCCTGTTGCTCCTGGCGGGTGTGGAAGTCCAGGCGCGTCAGCTTGGTCACCCCGTCCACGAGCTTGCTGATGGTCTCGCCGAACTGAGCCTCGATCTCCTCGAGGTCGGTGTGGGTGTCCTCCACGGTGTCGTGCAGCAGGCCGGCAATGACGGTGGTGGGATCGGCCTCGATCTCGCTGAGGATCTCGGCCACCGCCAGAGGGTGTGTGATGAAGGGATGGCCCGTCTTGCGGGGCGGGCTGTCGGCGTGGGCCTCCCTGGCAAACCGGCACGCGGATTCCAGCCGCGCCATGTCCTCCTCGGACCAGTAGCCCTCCACGCGGCTGAGGATGCCCTGCAGATTGTCGGGATGGGTGTTCGCCATGCTCAGCTCAACACATCCCTGAAGGCTTAAGCTGCTGTGTGGGGGAAGTATACCACGCCAAGCCAGCCCCCCGCAACATCGCGTTGCGCGGTGTATGGGAGCAACGTGGCGACCTGCTCGGGCAACGACGGGGGAACAGGATGGACAAGATATTCAGGAGAACGACTCACGCCAACGGTAAGGACAGGGACGGCAATGCAGATTGCCGCCGTTGCCGTCATCCCGTCCCGGCGCGCGGCGCCGGTATCCTGTGGATCATACGCGCGAACAGGAGACTCCGATGGCACGAGCACTGATGCTCTCGATGGCCGTTGCCGCTCTGCTGATGGTGGCCCATTCGGTGACCGCGGATGACGGGGGCGGGGGCGAGGGGCTGCGTGTGGTGGGCCGCTACGTGAACTACTTCGACCCGCAGGGCGAGATCCCTGACGTGGAACTGCCGGAGCTGCCGCCGCCACCCGGCGCCGGCATCGAGGCCGCTCCCAGGCAGGTCTCGGCGGGATACCCCGACGATCCCTACGACGTCTGCTCGCAGCGCGTGGTGCGGCAGACGGGTGGCGACTCGGTGCTGCGAGTGCTCATGCTCACCCGGCATGGCACGGACAACCTGGAGGCCTACCTGCGCTACAAGCTCGCCTACCAGGTCTCAGCCGACGATGGGCGGAGCTTCGGGCCCGTCAAGCCCCTCATCCAGCAGGGCGACCAGTACGACCTCATGCACCCGCTGGAGCCGGTTCGCGTGGGCAAGAACTGCGCCATGATCTCGTCGGGCATGCTCATGATCGAGGCCAGCAACGGCGAGATCATGCTGCCCATCATGATCCCGCCGCTGGACGAGAACGGGGAGTACTACAACCCGGCGGGGGCGTTCACGTTCTCCGACGCTGCAGTGCTCATCGGGCAGTGGGTGGATGACGCCACGGACGTCATCTGGGAACTCGGCGAGGTGGTGCGCATTGACCACGAGCTCTCAACCCGCGGCCTGGACGAGCCCTCGATCATCGAGACGACGCGTCCCGGCGAGTTCCTGATGATCAGCCGCGGCTCCAACGACAAGCGCCCGGAGCTGCCCGGGCGCAAGTGGATCTGCACCTCGCGCGACTGGTGCCGCACCTGGACCCAGCCCCAGGCGTGGACCTACTCGGACGGCACCCCACTTTACTCGCCGTCGGCCCACTCGGTACTGGTGCGCTCACTCGCCAACGAGCGGCTTTACTGGCTCGGGAACACCTGCGATGAGAACCCGGGCGGCAACCATCCGCGCTATCCCCTCGTCATCGGGGAGATCGACGAGGAGACGCTGGGGCTGATCCGCGACACGGTGACGGTCATTGACACTCGCAACCCGGAGATCGACAGCGAGATCGTGCAGCTCTCGAACTTCGAGGTCCGTCAGGATGAGGACGGCCGCCTCTACGTGATCCTCTACCGCATCGACTACGGGCGTCGCACAGAGGATGGGGAGTACATCCCGGACCGCCGGAGCGTCTACGTGATCGACGTGCCGGAGGAGTAGGCGCCCGCGCTGTGCCGCCGAGTCTGATGCTGCGGGTGGTGCGTGGGCGGAGGAACGCGGCCCGGCCTGTCGAATGAGAGGTGGACGTGGGAGGCGCCTGAAATGCCCTCATGCCTCCGAACTTCCGGCGCCTGCGGGCGTCGGCGGCAGGGAGACGATCACCCGCACCATGAGTCTGCGCGCCACGACACTGGGGGTCGCGCTGCTGGTGGTCGGCGTGGCGTGGATTCGCTACGCCTCGCTGATCACCTTCGGGGCGAACATCGACAACAGCGTGCCCTCCGGGCCAGCCCTGGCGGCGCTGCTGGCGCTGATTGCCCTGGACCGGCTGCTGGCGTGGCTGCGGCGTCGGCGCGTGCTGGCGGCATCGGAGATCGCGGTGGCCTACATCATCGTCTTGGTGGGCATCCCGCTGACGAGCCTCGGGATCGTCCGGCCGCTGCTGCCGTCGCTGACGGCCCTGCCCTACTTCGCGGAGCCGCCCAACAACTACGCGGAGCTTGCCAAGCTGGTGCCTGGCTGGGTGGCGCCGAGCGATGACGCCGCGATCCAGGCCTACTTCGAGGGGGCCGCGAACGAGCGCGTGCCCTGGGACGCCTGGCTGCAGCCGCTGGCCTCCTGGGCGCTGCTGCTGGGCTGTTTCTTCGCGCTGCTGCTGGCGGTGGCGGTGCTGCTGCGCCGGCCGTGGACGGAGCACGACCGGCTGACCTACCCGGTGGCCACATTCGCGGTGGAGCTTGTAGGCCGGGAGGGCGCCGTCTCGCGCCTGCCGATGCTTCGGGACCCGCTGATGTGGATCGGCTTCGGCCTGGCGGCGCTCTTCGACGGCACCAACATCGCGCAGGCGCTCAACCCCGCACTCCCGGCGCTGGGTCTGACCTACCCGGTCGGGAGCCTCTTCACCGAGCGCCCCTGGAGCGCAATGGGTGCCGTTCGCTTCTACCACCGCCCGGAGTTCCTGGGCTTCGGCTACCTTGTGCCGCTGGAGATCCTGGGATCGACGTGGGCCTTCTTTCTGCTGGTGCAACTGCTGTCGGTGGGCGGAACGGCGGTGGGCTACGAGCCGCCGGGCTTCCCGTTCACCATGCGGCAGAGCGTCGGCGCCTACGTGGCGATGGCCGTTTTGCTGGTGTGGTCGGCGCGGCGCTCGCTGGGGGAGGCGCTGCAGGGGCTGATGGGGCGCGCGGAGGCGGGCGACGCGCGTCGTGGCTGGGCATACGTCCTTGGGGCGGCCGGGCTGGCGGGGATGCTCGTGTGGGCGCGAGCGGCGGGCATGCACCTTGGCCTGGCGGCGCTGTTCTTCGGCGTGATGCTGGCTGTCGCCATCACCTTCACCCGCGTGCGGGCGGAGACCGGCGTGCCCACGAACTGGGCGTTTCCCTTTGGCGAGGCCAAGAAGCTCATTCTGGAGGCCACCGGCTCGGCGCCATGGGCGCGTGGCGGCTTTCAGTCGCTGACCATCATGTCCATCATGAACTTCCTCTGCCGCGGCTACTTCCCGGGGCTGATGGCCTTCCAGGTGGAGAGCCTGGAGCTGGGCGATAGGATGCGGGCCCGCCGCCGGGAGATCGTGGCCGCGCTGGTGATCGCCTTCGTGGTGGGCCTCCCGCTGGCCTACGCCATGCACCTGCAGGCGTTCTACCAGTACGGTGCCAACGTGCTGGAGGGCGGGACGATCGCCGGGGGATACCGGACGACGCTGGCTCGGCAGGAGTTCGACCTGCTGTCGGGGATGTACGACAGCCCGGCGCCGCCGCAGCGGCTGGCGACGGGCTTCGCGGCAGGTGGGGCGGCGGTGGTGACCGCCCTCTCCGCGCTGCGGCATCAGTTCCTGCGGCTGCCCGTGCACCCGCTGGGGTACGCACTGGCCACCAGCTACGGCTACCTGCTGTGGGGGCCGTTCCTGGCCGTGTGGGTGGTGAAGTCACTGGTGGTGAAGCTGGGCGGGGCCGGGACCTACCGGCGGCTGGTGCCGCTGTTTCTGGGCATCGCCTTCGGGCACCTGTTCGTGGCGGGCCTGCTGTGGGGCGCCTTCGGCGCGCTGCTGCCCGGCGAGCTCTACCGCAAGCTGCACATCGACATCGGGTAATGCCAAGAAACGGCGGGCCGGACGGTGGTCCGGCCCCTCCATACGGCGCGGCAATGGCTCGGCACGGGGCCGCGACCGCCGGGCAATGCGCCGGCATTCGATACCCCTGCCTGAGCGAGCTGTCGTCGGCTGTCTGAGGGCCTCCCCTCATTCCATGAGCTGGTCGGCGTTCTCGGCGACCTTGCGGAACCCCAGGGCGTGCTCCTCGATGATCTCCGGGCGGTAGTGCTTGAACCACGGGATACTGTAACAGCGCCGGGGCATGCTCTCCGTGACCGGGAGACTCCCCTCGAGCTGGCGCAGGTCGCGGTCGGAGTTGGCGATGCGCGTCGGCTCCCCGTGGCCGTAGATGTCCGCCTCGTTCAGCAGCGGGTGCAGGTGCAGCGGGAAGTTGGCGCCAGGGCTGGTGGAGACGCCCTCCTCCCGCACCGCCTCGCAGAAGGTCTCGATGGGCAGCCCGTCCAGCTCCTCCTCGACGTAGAGCCCATGTGCGGCGTACCAGCCGCCCATGGTGGAGCCGGAGCCCTTGGGCGGGCGGTGGGCCTTCACCCCGGGAACGTCCTCCAGCAGGTCCCAGAAGTAGTTCATGGCCTTCTGGATCTCCTCCATCCGCTCCCGGTAGTGTTTGAGCTGCACCCGGCCGCACGCGGAGGAGAGCTGGTGCATGCGGTACTTGTAGCCACCCCAGGGCAGCCCCACGAAGGGCTTCAGCTCGTCCAGCGTGATGTTCTCCACCTCCACGTCGCCGGTCCACTGCGTGCCTCTCGTGCGGCCGTAGTGGCCCCAGGCGATGCACCGCTCCCAGATGTCGCGGTGGTTGGTGACGATCATGCCACCCTCGCCGACGGCCAGCGACTTCCCGCTCATCACCGAGAAGCAGCCCACGTGGCCGATGGTGCCCACCAGCCGGCCCTTGTAGAGCCCGCCATGAGCATGGGAGACATCTTCGATCACGTAGAGGTCGTGCCTTTCGGCGATCTCCATGATGGGGTCCATGTCGGCCGGGTGCCCGCAGTAGTGCACGGGGATGATGGCCTTGGTGCGGTCGGTGATGCGATGCTCGATGTCGTCCGGGTCCAGGCACATGGAGTCGGGATCGACCTCGGCGAAGACGATGGTCCCCTGGAGGCTGAAGACCGGCAGGCAGGTCGCCCAGTAGGTGAGGCTGGGGGCGATGATCTCGTCGCCCGCCCGCACTCCGCAGGCCCACATCGCCGACTGCAGCGTGGCCGTGCCGCTGCTGCAGCCGAGGGCGTACTCCATGTCATGCCACTCGGCGTACTCCCGCTCGAACTTGGTGGTGACGTCCGTGCCCGACATGCCTCCCCGCCGCAGGACCTCCAGGACGGCCTGCTCGTCCTCCTCGGTGATGATCGGCCATGAGAAGATATCGCCCGTGTCGGTCTGAACCGCCTTTGGTCCGCCCTTGATCGCGAGTGTCTCAGCCATTGTGTGTCTCAACTCCTGCGGGATCGGCTCCCGCCGTCCGTGTCTGCGCTGGTGAGGTATTCGGCTGCGGCGCGCGGTTACCTTCTTTGCGCAGGCGCCCCAAGGCGTCATTGCGTGGCACGCGTACCGGAGACATCTAGTCTCTATCCATGCCTCGTCTGTCGCTGCCGGGCTGGAAGCCCGGCCTACGCGGAGGATGTGCGAGGAGAAGCGAGCGGAGAGGTGAGCCTTGCACCGGCTCCGCCCGTCGCGCGCGTCGGGGTGGGTCATCGGCTTGGATGGCACGACGAGAGGCCGTCGGAGGGGCCGTCCTGAGGAGGGCCGTCAGGCCCGACGAAGCCGGCCCAGGCCTGGCAATCACCCGCCGGGCCGACTTTGCGCGATTGCGGCGCAATCGCCCTCAGGCGGCCCCTCCGCTGGGGTGCTTCTTCTGTCGCTGGCGGGCTGGAAGCCCGGCCTACGCGGAGGATGTGCGAGAGAAGCGGGCGGGCGCGTGCGCTTCTTCGGGTGGCTTTCGGGCCTGCGCAGGACGGCGGACGGACAGGAGTGTCCGTCCCACCGAAAGGCCCCTTGCGTGCGTGACGCTCGACGGCGAACGGTCAACGGCTGGCGGATGCCGTGTCGTTCCGTGGCACGCACACTCCTGTGCGTGCGCCGTCTGTCCGGGCTGGAAGCCCGGCCTACGCGAATGTTGTCGCCAGGAGAAACGGGCGGGGGCGCCCGCCTCCCAAGGCTATCGGGGCTCCCTACCACCGGCGGTACTCGTAGGGATTGTAGGTGAGGGCCTCCAGAGCGTACGGCGAGCCCTCCGAGGCGACCTCCACGGAACCGGCGGCGATATCCAGTGCTGGCAGCGATACGTTGGCCTCGGCGGCGGCGTTGCTGAGGATCGTGGCGACCAGCCGGAGGGCCTTGGCGCGCTGGCGCTGGCCCTGGATCACGCCGGGGTCGATGCCGCAGATGTAGACCGTCGAGCCGCCGACCGTGGTTCGGCCCGCGACCGCCGGTGCAGTCACGGCCAAGTCCTCGCCGACCAGCGCCGGCGCCTCCACCCACTGCTTCAGATACAGGTCCGCCGCACAGAGCCCGCGGAAGGCAGGATTCGGCGTCGGGGGCCGCTGCAGGCGGAAGAAGTGCGCCGGCTCAGTCGCCAGCCCCAGCGCCTCGGCGACGTCCGGCAGGGCCTGGGGGAGCAGCATCAGGGCTGGCGGCCGGGGCGCGGTGGAGAGCGTTGTCGCGTCCTCGACCTCGCCGATGACCAACAGCGCCGCATTCGCCGCCCCGGCCGAGGACGGTACACGCTCCACCTCGCAGCCCAGCTCCCACAGCAGCGCGCGGCCCTGCTCGCCGCCCAGGTAGGCCACGCCTCCCGGCTCGGGCGCCAGGCCGGCGCCAGCGGCCCACTCCAGCATCCGATGCACGAGCAGTGTGGCGACGGGGTCGCGCCCGTAGCGGCTGGTGACATCAAGCTGGCAGAGCAGCGCCCGGCCGCGGCCGATGCGCCACGCCAGCAGCGGGGTGTACATGCTGTCGAAGCTGCAATCGGCCAGCACCTCGAACCCGCCCCGCTGGGGCTTTTCGAAGGCGAAGCTGGCCACGGTGCCGTTGTTGCTCCACCGCCAGAACTCCTCGGGGTAGCGCCCCTCCAGGTCCTCGGCCACAGGGTAGGGCTCGGTCAGCGTGCTCTGGCCGCGCCAGTCGGCCAGATCGGCGTCGGTCAGGCCGGCCAGCAGGGGGTGCTCGGGCGCGCGGATGAAGACGTGCCGGGCGTTGGGGTCATCCAGCAGCAGCCCGCCGTAGGGCTGTGTCTGTTCGAAGACGATCACGCGCAGGCCGCCCTGCATTGCCTCCTGAGCGTGCAGCTCGCCGAGCAGGTGCGCGTCGAAGGACCTCGCGCCCACGATCAGCACGTCCAGCCGCTGCAGGTCGGTCGCGGGCCCGACCGGCTCGGCCGCCACGCCCGCCTCCCGCAGCGCCCCGGCGGTGCCGTGGCCGGCGTCGATAAGTCCCACGCGCGCCTCCGCGACCTCCGGCCGCGGCGGCCTCGGCCACACCTGCACTGGCAGCTCGTCCTCGGAAAGCCTACGCCCGTTTGCTCTGAGGTCCAGGGTCATCGTCAGCTCTGTCCGCCTCGCCACCTCCGGCGCGACCAGTGAGATAGGCGTGCGGCTGATCTCCCCTGGCTGCAGCGTGAGGTGGAGGGAGCCGCCGTCCAGCCGCGCCCCGTCCGCGTCGCGCAGCGCCCAGTGCAGCCTGCAGGGCAGCGGCTCGAAGCGGTCATTGATGGCCACCAGCGTCCGCTCGAAGCGCTCGCCGGCGAAGAAGGCGTGGTCCTTGGCCGGCCAGTTGTCCGGGGGCCCGGCGATGTAGGCCAGCACCGGCATGTTCGCCCGCTGCATGGCCTCGCCCAGCGGCGTGAGTCTGGTGGCGCGCTGGATCGTCGGCTCATCGGCGTCGAAGGACAGGCCGAACTGCTTCGGCCCGGGCAGGGACAGTTCCACCGGCACCCGCTCGTACTCCCAGCAGTCGCGGTACTCCACGTGCTGGCAGTGCGAGATCCCCCAGGTGCGCCAGGAGCGCACCGTCCGCTCGCCCCACACCTCCTTGAGCTGCTGGTAGCTGGGCAGCCCGTACTTCAGCCGATCCAGGTTGCAGTGCCACTCGCCGGGCTTGATGATATCCATTGCGTCGTCGGGCAGCGCCTCATACGGGCGGTCGCCGAGCGTCGCCGCCGCGTACTCCTCGAACAGCGGCTCCGAGGCGTAGACGTCGGCGAGCGAACCGTGGCGCTCCTGGTACCAGCTCAGGATGCAGGGGAAGCCGGTCTCGACGGGCATCAGCGGCTTGTGGCGCACCTGCGCCCAGGCTGACGGCCACTCCTCGCGCTCCTGCAGCGGGATGTCGAAGTTGAGGTAGGCGTTGCAGGTGTAGACCTCGCCGAAGTCGCCGGCGGCGTGGTGAAAGATGGGCCTCGCGTCGCGGTCGATCTCCCGAAGCTGCTCCTCGCACCATCGCATGGCGGCATGGCGGGCGAAAAGGGCATGGCGCATCTCCGGATGCTCGTCCGGCGGATGAGAGCCATCCATCCAGTCCGGGCGGATGTCCCCGGTGTAGGCGCCAGTGTTGAAGTGCTGGAACCACATGGCGCAGCAGGCGTGGTTGCCGTATCGCGCCACGTAGTCGGCGATGCGGCGGTGCAGGCCCTCGCGCACGCGCTCATCATCGATCTGCTGCCAGAGGTTGCCCGCGCCCGGCACGTGCGAGAAGATGATCATGCCCATCTCGTCGGCGATATCGTAGTAGAGCTCGCGCCACACGCACCGGTAGCCGGCCCGCCAGGCGCCGGTGTACTCACGGACCGCAAAGCAGCCCACCGCTCTGAGGCGCCGATACCACTCCCGGATGTACTCCTCCGCCGCGCAGAAGCTGATCTGGCCGAAGGGTGGGGAGGCCTGGCCGACGAGGTGGATCTTCACACCGTTGAGGTAGAAGTCCCCGTCGCGAATCGTGAGCTCCCTCATGCCGAAGCGTTCCGGGGGCAGCTCATCCAGGACACGGCCATCGCCATCGACCAGGCGGACCGTCGCCGAGTACAGGTAGGGGTCGGCCGGCGTCCACAGGTGCGCATCGGGCCACTCGATCGCCAGGATGATGGAGTCCCCTGCCACCGGCTGCACCGGGCCGGTCAGCGATCGGACGACCTCGCCGCCAGCGTCGGCGATCTCGACCTGGACCGCCGCCCGCCCGGCGCCACGGTCGAAGTAGGCTCCCGCCTCCAGCAGGCCCTGGCTCACGCGCGGGCGGAGGGCGACGTGTGAGAGCTTCGGCACACCGCCGGGCGGGCGCGCCTCCAGCCAGACGTCGGCGTCGATGCCGCGCATGGCGCTCCAGCCTCCGCCCAGCCCCAGCACGTGGACCTGCAGCAGGTTCTCACCATCGGGCTCGAGCATCTCGCTGACGTCGAACCGAGCGCGCTCGTACTCCCGCGCGCGGCCGATGCGCCGGCCGTTGAGGAAGACCTCGCCAACGCTGCGCACCGAGTCCAGCCCCAGCACGTACTGCCGGCCGTCGGGCCAGTCATCCGGGAGCTCGAAGGTGCGCTCGTACCAGGCGCGATGCCACTCGCGGAGAGGCTTGCCGCCCCAGCGGCTGACGGGCTGGAAGTCGGCATCGCGCACCACGTAGCTTGGCGAAGTCCACACGCCGGGAACGCGCAGCAGGCACCAGCCGTCATCGCTGTCAGCATCCGGGTGGAAGCGCCAGAGGCCGTTGAGGCAGACGCGCAGGCGGGTGACGCTCGAGAGGCGCTCGGCGTCATCGAGGCTCCAGTCCACCTGCCCCGGCAGCGGCGGCCTCTCGCCGGCGGGCGGCTGCAACTGATCCTCGGCGGCTCCGGCGCCGGGAGGCAGCTCCCACGCCCGCTCACCGGCCAGGCCGGCGGCTCGCACCTGCGCGATCTGCTCCGCCGTCAGCGGCCGGTCCCAGATGTAGAGCTCATCGATCACTGAGCGGGCGGGGTGGCTGTTGGTGTAGCTGATGCCCACGGACATGCGGGGATCGCCCTCGCCCATCGAGGGGATACCGCCTTCCGCGGCGAGCGCGCCGTCGAGGTAGATGTGGCGCACGCCGGCCGGCGCGTCCCAGGTGATGGCGATGTGGTGCCACTGCCCGGCGCGCCAGCGGGCGATGTCGGCGGTGCAGCCGTAGTCGAACTGCCCGTCGGACTTGATCCAGCCGAAGGTGAGGAGGGTCTGGTCGGTGTACTTGTAGAGCAGCCCCCACTCGTCCATGCCAAAGAACGTGCAGTAAAGGTCCTCACGGGTGCCGTCCCAGCCGATCTTCGCCCACAATGCGAGCGTGCCTCGCTCGCGGTTGAGGTTGCCCTCGGCGAGATACTCCACCCCACCCCTCTCAAACAGCCGGCCCCGTCCGACGCGGCCGTCCTCGAAGCGCCCGGCCAGCTCATAGAGGATGACATCGGCGGCTGAGGCGCCGCCGACGGGAGTCTCGCCGGCGGCCCACGCCGCTCGAGCGGTCTCGTCGAGCGAGAGGTAGAACAGCAGTCGCGGCTCCTGTGCGACCGCCATCGTCGGGAGCAGCAGGAGCATGAGTGCAACCGTGACGCGCCTCATAGCGAAGCCCCCGTGTGCGTCAGGTGTTCGGAGCGAGAGCGTCTACGGCCCGCCGGCTTGCGACATCTCCGCGATGCTCCGCAGCGTACTGGCGGCTGTGGCCGGCATCCCGGTGTGCCACTGCCGGATGGCCCACGAGATTCGCTCGCGCTGAGCCGTTCCGGCGCCCGCCTGCTCGGCGTCGTGGCACAGGTGCGCCAGGCCCAGCTCCACCGCCAGGTCCTGGTAGTAGCGGCGGGACTCGCGGCTGGCGCGGAGGCGCTCGATGTGCTTGAAGTCGCGCTCCGTGGCGCCCAGGTAGAAGTCCATGGGCCCGGTGAAGGGCTCGACGCCGAGAGCCTCCGCCGCCCCGTCAAGTGCGTCCAGGAGATCCGCGCAGTCATCGGCCCAGCGCTGCAGCTCCTCCGGCCAGAAGCCGCAGATGGCCTCCCAGGCATAGGGGTACGTCGCGGAGTCATCGCCGGCCAGCCCGTAGCTGCGCGGGCCCTTCATGCGCCGGTCGGGGAGACCGGTCCCTGGGTACGAGAAGGTGCGTTGGTCGAAGTAGCCGTCCTCGTCGGTATCCGCGTACTCGATGACCAGCTCCGGACGCCCGTTGTAATCGTAGTCGGCCTGGAGCGTGCCGACCTCGGCCCCATGCAGGTGCAGCCGCCCGTCGGCAGGCCAGAAGTAGAGGTGCATGTGGCCCGAGAAGTCTGCGTCCAGCTCGAAGCGCTTGTTCTGGCGCATCGTGGGCGGGCCGCCCACCTGCGGGAAGTCGCGGTAGCGGGCGTTGATAATGCCCTCCCAGCGCTCGCGGTCGGCCCTCCGGGCGGCGACGTTGTGGTCGTTCTCGTCCCAGATGAGCAGGGCGCGCTCCCAGTCGAGCCCGCGGGCGGTCTCCCGGCCCGTCTCCCAGGCGAGGAAGGGCCCGGCGCTGTCGCCGCTGCGATGCACGAAGGTCTCAGCCGCGTCACCCGGCAGCTCTGGCGAACCGAGGCAGGTGACGGACAGATCGTAGTCGTAGAGCTGGCCCTCGGTGCTATCGTTGTCGGCGTTGATGCCGTAGCGCAGCGAGCGCAAATGAGTGTCGGTGGCGGTGATGCGGATGGTCTCCTCGGGAAGGCCATCGTCGTCGGGATCGTAGAAGCAGAAGGGCGCCTCCAGTGCAGCGATCCAGCGATCGCCCTCGCGGGAGCGGCGGAACATGACGAAGTACCCGTCGCCGGCAAAGTCGCAGTCCCACTGGCACAGGCCCTGGATGTAGCCGTAATCGTGCAGCGCCCAGAGGCTCAGCGGTCCGTGGTCGAAGTCGCGTATGAGGACCATGAACGGGTCTCGCCCCCAGGTGTGGCGCTGGGTGTAGGTCTGGACCATGCGGTCGGCGACGGCGTCGCCGTCGAGGTCATCGTAGTCGATGGTCCGCTCCAGCAGGCCGTCGCCGTCGGTGTCCACCGCCAGGCAGTCGCTGTCCCAGTCGGCGCTGGTGGCGTCCTCGGCCATGTCTCCGTCATCGTCGATGACGATGATGGTATTATGGCCGTCGCGGGCGATCAGCGCCCTCGTCCCATCGGCGAGCTGATGCGGGAAGGTCTGCCCGTCCTCCATGCGGTGCATGCGTTGCTGCAGGTCGTCATCGCTGAGGGCCTCCTGCGCCGGCTGGGCGCCGAGCAGCCCCACGGCCTCCATGGTGCGCCTCCGCCGGACATCGGCGAAGCGGCGACCAAGAGGCCCGACGGCGACCTCCTCCCCCAGGTGCCAGGCGGCGATCTCCACGATGTGATAGCTGCGCACGTGCAGCGTGGTGTCGGTGAACTCCAGGCGCAGACGCTCTGCCTCCACCGGCTGAAACTGGTGCATCTGCAGCCCGCGCACCGGGGTATCGGAGAGGTCGGCGACGACCTGCCAGTCGGCACCGTCCGCGGAGACGCTCAGCCGGTAGCTGTAGGCCTGTCCGTAGCTCTCGGACAGGACCACCTCCACGGTGTCAATGACCGCCGGCTCGGCGAAGGTGACCACGGTGGGGGTATCGAGCCACGCCCAGGAGTAGCCGCGGGAGGGACCCACGTCGGCGATCTCGCCGTCGATGGCGCACCTCGGCTGGTCGGCGCTGCCGGAGGCGTTGCGGGGTCCGCTGATGGTGGCGCCGGCGTCGATGGAGGCGTGGTCCACAGGCTGCTGGCAGCCGGCCTGCCCCACGCTCAGCAGCAGGGCCAGGAGCCAGGCGGCGGCGATGCTCGTGCGCGAGCCGATGAGGGTCATCCGCGCGCACCCCCATCGTCTGCGGCGAACGCTGAGAGCGGCACCAGGATCGCATTGCCCTCCTGCACCAGGTAGATCAGCCCCTTGCTGTAGTCGGTGCGGTCAACGAAGCGCTCCACCAGGGAGTTCTGGCCGATGCTGATGGTGTCGGCGTCCAGGACCTCCTCGATGCGGAAGCTGGCATCGGAGCGCTCCTCGTTGTCGATGATGATGTACTTCCCGACCACCTCATCCGGCAGCTCCGCATCCGGATCGAGGTGAAGCAGGACGCGGGCCGGGTCGGAGTCATCCCAGCCGGCCAGCCTCCCGCGGATGGCCGGCGAGGGCAGTGTCAGCGCCTCGCCGCCCGCGGCGAGGCGAGTCCCCTGGATGAGCGCGAGGGTCTCCGGCTCCCCGTCGCGGAAGCGGCACAGCCCCACGCGGCCGTGCATGGTGGCCCCGCCGGCGGCCATCTGGGCCTCGCGTTCAGCCACCAGGAGGACGTCGCGCGCCCCGCTGGTCAGCTCCACCTCCACTGCAGCCACGAAGCCCTCCGGAGTCTCATCATCGCGCAGCACGCGGGCGCCGGTGATGAAAGGCTCGTGCGCATATGGCTCCAGGATAGAGATGAACTGGGTGCTGAGGCCCTCGCCGAAGCGGGAGCGGAGCAGGTAGCGGAGGCTCTCGGGATTCCCCTTGAAGCGCGGCGGAACGCCAGTGCACAGCGCCACCTCATCGACCGGCGAGAGGCTGTGCACCCGCAGATGCGCCTCCCAGCCCTCGGGCATCTCCCGCCTGGGCTCGACGAGGCGCCAGTCCACCCAGAAGTCGCCCTCAGGCTGCGCCCGCTGCACGTCCCTGAGGTAGGAGAAGCCGGTGCCGGCGTACTGCGAGGTGTGCTGGCCATCGTACTCCTCGCCGAACTCCACGTCCGGGCCGGCGTAGGTCCCCGTGGGCTGGTCGATCAGCTCCAGCCCGGAGTGGGTGACCTCCGGGCCGCCCCCGTTCTGGATCAGGCGGTGGTTCGTGCCGCCACGCACCCAGAACAGATCCAGGACGTAGGAGCGCGCCTCATCTGCGTCCACCATCACCATGCAGCGGCGGAAGGTGGAGACGCCCTCGTAGACCTCGCCGCCGTCGATGTCGGCCACGCGGACGGGGCCGGCCTCGTCGAACAGCCGGGTCTTGCCGGAGTAGGACTCGTCATCCGGGGTGGTCTCGTTGACCATGCATGTGTTGTGGCTGATGACGTGGTCGGTCCAGGCGAACCGCTTCTTCCACGAGGAGGTGCAGTAGAGCGGGTAGCCCATGTCGGGCGTGTTGACGACGTTGTGCGCCACCAGCAGGTAGTTGAGCCGGTCATGGTGGCCGTGGCCGCCCATGCGGCCGTAGTAGAGGCCGAGCGCCCGCGGCTCCTCCCGCCACGGCGCCTGCAGCACGGCCTGCCCGTAGCCGCCGGAGTTGTAGCTGGCCAGCGGCCCGGGCGGCTCCGCCAGGTCCTCCCGCAGGTCCGCCAGGATCTCCTCGGGGCTCTCCTCGTAGAGGTGGAAGTGCACGTGCTCGGCGACGTTGCCCCGCGAGGGCCTGATGGCGAAGACGTTGTCGAGGCCCTTGCCGTTGGCGAACCACAGCTCGCGGCCGATCTCCGGCGTCCCGAAGATGCGGTAGCCCTGCAGCGCCATCTCCACGGGGATGGTCATGCCCGTGGTGCCGAAGTTCATGCACTTGTCGCCGTCGCCCCAGTTGGGAGTGTAGGTGTCGATCATCCGGACCTTGGCGCACATGGTGTAGCAGTTGCGGAACTTGGGGTAGTCCCGGATCAGATCGTGCTTGCGGTAGCGTGCGTAGCGGTTGAGCAGCTCCGCGCTCCGGTAGAGCGTCCGGGCGGGGATGCGGGAGTAGCCCAGGGCCGCCTCGTTGCTGAACCCCTCGCGGCCGAGGCGCTCCTGCAGCACATAGGGGAGGGCGCCGCCACGGGCATCGAAGAGCCAGTCCAGCGCGTCCTCGGTCTCCTGGGGCTCGTCCAGCGCGATGGCGGCGCAGGCCATGGCGTACTGGTGCATGCCGGGATTGCCGCGGATGCGCCCGTCCAGCACGCCGGCGATGAACTCCCGCAGCAGGTGGTCCTCAATGTGCGCCTCGATGGCCTCCGGAGAGGACTTGTCGCCAGTGCCGTGGGCGGCGGCCATGCGCGATGAGAACTCCACCAGCGCCTGGTCCTTCATCAGAGCGTCATGGATATGATCGTAGGCCAGGCTGAGCTTCTGGGCCGTCCAGGTCTCCCAGATCTTGCCCTGGATGCGCCCCCGGCCGGAGCCGCCTGTGGAGGCCTCCATGCCCAGCCTGTAGTGAGGCATGTAGTCCATCTCCGGGTACAGATCGGCCATGCGGTCGAGCAGCACACCGGCCTTGTGGGCATATACCGGGTCCTCGGTGAGGGTATAGACCACCGCCATCTTCTCCGTGACATCCAGCATCTTCTGCCACAGCCTGAAGGCGTAGTTGGCGGCGAAGAACCACTTCTTGCCGTCGATCTCGACCCCGGTGCCGTCATCCACCCACTCCGCCGGCAGGCCCTCCGCGGGCTGCAGGTACCGCGGATCGCCGGCGCCCAGGCGGAACTTGCCCTGCTCGTCCAGAGCGCTGCGATAGTAGGCGGCGAAGTCGTTGGCGGGGAACCACTGGTCGCAGTTGGCGCAGCGGACCTTCCAGGGATGCTCGAAGAAGTCCACGCGCCAGCGGGAGGGGGAGTAGGGGGCCTTGTAGTGCTCCTGGCCGCAGTTGGGGCAGCCGTCGCCGCGGTTGACGCCCGAGTCCCGGGGCATCTGTTGGCTGGGCAGCAGGCGCCACAGCTGTTCATCCGACATGTCCATCCACGGCTCGACCTGGGCGATGAGGCGGTCGCGGTAGCTGCGCGCCCAGTCGAAGCGCCGGCAGTTGGCGATGGCGTTGGCGCGCATCTGCGGGGTCACGATGACGCTCTCCGAGTTGGTGTTCATCTCCTGCGCCTCTGTGCGCAGGGCTGGCACAGCGGCCGCGACGACCGCCGCCAGCAGCAGGCTCCGAGCGGTTCGCATTCGACATCACTCCGGGGCTGCCACCGATGTGCCACGCAACGCATGCATAATACAGCAGACGCTGGCGGCCGAGCGGGAGTCGGGTTCCCCGTGACCGACCGGTGAGCCTCCCTGAGCATTGGACAGAAGCGCCGCAGGGAACCGATAGGGCTTCGTTGCTGTCAGAAGTAGTAGACAGCATGACGGGCACGTGACGGGGGAGGGATCCGCGTGGCTACGATACTCGCCGCTGTGTCCCTGGTTGTGGCGGCCCTGGGACTGGTGTACTCGAACGTTCAGGCGCTGGTGGAGAGGCGCCAGGGACACGACGAGGGACCCGGACCGCCTCTCTCGCTGGTGCTGTGGTACGCGGCGCTGGTGATCGCCGGCGTGGTCGCCACCATCCCCTCCCGCGCCCCGTTCGCGCCCGGCATGGGCCTGGGCTCGGGACTGCTGATCGGCGCGGTAGCCGGGGTCTACGCTTCCATCGAGGCCAGCCGCTCATGGGCCAGCAGCGGATGGCTGGCGCGCGCCATCGGCCTGATCAGTACCGC
>JAYENL010000154.1:0-24343 GCA_034722055.1 Armatimonadota bacterium | reverse complement strand
CCGGCATGGGCCTGGGCTCGGGACTGCTGATCGGCGCGGTAGCCGGGGTCTACGCTTCCATCGAGGCCAGCCGCTCATGGGCCAGCAGCGGATGGCTGGCGCGCGCCATCGGCCTGATCAGTACCGCGGCCGCCGGGCCGGCGCTGGTGCTGATCCTCTTCGCTGCCTCCCCCACCGTACCCCTCGTCGGCTTTGCCCTCTCGGCTGTGCTGGCGGCGCTGCTCTGGCGGCTGTGCCTGGCCCCGATGGGGGCGCGCGAGGAGGCTACTGACTCGCCGGCGGTGCTCGGTGTGGAGATCTTCGCGCTGGTGGCCGTGGCGGGGGCGCTGGGAGCGCGGTTGGGCCTGGAGCACTTCGGGGGCAGCGACGCCGCCGAGGCCTACTGGCCGCTGCCCGTGCTGCTGGTGGCGAGCGCTGGACTGGGGGCCATGATCCCCTCGACGCTGGCCTCGGCGGACGATGAGGGCGATGTCGGCCTGCGAGAGGCGCTGATCGCGCTGGTGGCGACGCTCCTGCCGGTGCTGGTGGCCCTGATGCTCGCCTGGAAGCTCTTCGGCCAGTGGAGTCCGCTGCTGGTGGTGCTGACCGGCGCCGTGGGAATGGGGATGGCGGCGTGGCTGGCGGCCGAGACCGGTGCCGAGGAGGGGCGGCCGGCGCTGGAGGCCTTCGCCCTGGGCCTGGTGGCGCTGGCGATGGTGGCGGTGGCCTTCAAGGTGTTGCACGGCTACGGGGAGGCGCTGGCACTGGCGGCCGGCGTGGCGCCGCTGGCGGTAATCGGGAGCGCGGCGGCGCGGAAGCGGCGCGGGCTGGCGGCGCCCCTGCTGGTCGGCAGCTTCACCATCGTGGTCCTGCTTGCGGCCTACCGGATGGTGCTGGAGACCACGGGTGGCCACCAGGCGGTGGACCTGGAGGAGCACTACGTCTACTTCGGGCTGATCGTGGGCGCGCTGGCGGTGCTGGGGCTGGTGGCGCAGGGCGCCGGGTCCTGGCGGGCCGCGGCGGAGGCCGGTGACCCGCTCGATGCCCTGCGGCGGATGATGGCGCGGGCGCCGCTGCCGATGCTGGGTGTGGCTCTGCTGCCTGCGGCAATGCTGGCGGTGTGGGGGCAGGGCGCGCTGCAGGGACTGCTGGTGGGCCTGGTGGTGGGCGAGCTGGTGTGGATGGTGCTGGCGGCGTGGTCCACGGATCGCGACAGGGCCGTCTGCCTGGCCGCGGCGCCACATGCGGCCCTGGTGGGGGCGGCGCTGGTGGCGCTGCAGCTTGGGCCGATCGTGGCCGGCCTGGGGCCCATCTCGCGCGCGGTCAAGGCCGGCGTTGTAGTGGCGATAGCCCTCGTGGCGGCGGTGTGGATTGCCGTGCGCACCACGCTTGCCCGGGCTGAGGCTCTGCAGGGGGGCGGTGATGGCGATGCGTGAGAGTCGCTCGCGAGCGGCGGTCCTCTGCGCGGCCCTGCTGGCCGCTGGCGCGGTGATGGCGTGGGCGCTGATGTCGGAGACGCCCCGCGGCAGCGTCCAGGGCGTGGTGATCGCGGAGGAGCTGGGAGTCCCCATCGCTGACGCCCGCGTCACACTCTCTCAAGGATACCGGAGCGAGGGGCGCTTCACGAGGCGCACGGACGCGCGCGGGCACTTCAGGTTCGCGGAGATTCCGGCCGCCAGCTACGACCTGGAGGTTCGCTCCGAGGCCCACCGGCTCCGGGGCGGCCGGGATGTGACGGTGACGGAGGGCGAGACGCTCGATCTGCGCCTGGAGCTGCAGCCGGTGGACCCCTTCATGGAGGTGTCGGTGCCCACGCGCGTGTTCACCCCCGATGAGGAGCCACAGCTTCGCGTGCGCGGCTTCGCCCCCTTCGGCGACATGGAGATGGCGATCTACCGGCTGAGCCTCGAGGCGACGGAGGTGACCGGGCAAACGCACCTGGCGGCCCTGCTGGGCGATCGCCGGGCCGATGAGGATGAGCTGGACCTGGACGCCAGCGACCGCCTGGAGCGGGTGCGGCGCACCACCGAGGAGATCACCGGGCGCGACGGTGAGGGCGTCTTCGCCATGCGGATGGACCTGCCGCGGCTGGAGCCCGGCGTCTACCCGGTGGCGCTCCGCGTGGGCGAGCTGCAGCGGGTGGAGGTGCTGACTGTCACCGACCTGGCGCTGGTCTGCAAGCGCATGCCGGGGTCGGTGCTGGCGTGGACGGTGGATATCGCCACCGGCGAGCCACGGCCGGGCCTGAGTGTGGAGGCGGTGCGCGAGGACACGCTGCTGGCCGAGGGGGTGACGGACTCCGACGGGCTGGTGAAGCTCGCCCTGGAGAGTGCCGAGGAGGAGGCGGAGGGCCGCATCGTGATCAGAGCCGGGGACGGGCCATCAACGGCCGCTGTGGAGGGGTGGTACCGCCCCTGGAGCTCTGAGGAGGAGGGCTACCGCGTCTACAGCTACACGGATCGGCCCGCCTACCGGTCGGGCCACGATGTGCACTTCAAGGGCATCGTGCGGGAGCTCGAAGAGGGCGGCTACGGCGTGCCCGCAGACCTGCCCGTTGAGGTGCAGGTGCGCGATGACATGGACAACCTCGTCCACACCGCGAGCCTCCACACCAGCGAGATGGGCTCCTTCCACGGCACGCTGAGCCTCTCGGATGCCGCGCTGCCGGGCGTCTACGCGCTGAAGACCGCGGTGGCCGGGGAGCCGCACTACTCGCGCTTCGTCGTCGCCGAGTATCGCAAGCCGGAGTGGGAGGTGGAGGTCGGCACATCCCGCGAGCGCTACGTGCGGGGCGATCCCATCGAGGTGACCGCCACCGCCAGCTACTTCTACGGGGCACCGGTGGCGGACGCGGAGGTGCGGTATTACGTCACGCGTTCAGAGGCCTGGTGGTGGCCGGAGGACGAGGGCTGGGCCGCCGAGGGCGGCTACTTCGACTACTACGGCGACTATGGCGGCGGCGAGGTGGTCACGACGGGGGAGGGGAGGACCGATAGCGCGGGCCGGTTCAGGCTCTCGGTGCCCACGACGTTCGAGGAAGAGGAGGAGCGCCGGCGCGGGCCCTCCGACTGGACCTACAGGATCGAGGTGCAGGTAACCGATGCCAGCCGGCGCTCGGTGAGCGCCTCGCACAGAGTGCTGGTGGTGCAGGGGGCCTTCCGGGTGCAGGTGGAGGCGGAGCCCTCGATCCTGCACGTGGGCAGGGAGACCACGGTCACCATCCGCACCATCGACTACGACGACAATCCGGTGCAGGCCAACGGCGAGGTCCGCCTGGAGCTCTCGGAGTGGTCTGAGGACGAGGAGCACTTCGAGGAGCGGGCCGTCGCCGACTGGCAGACCGGAGCGGACGGGACGGCGACCGTGACCTTCACGCCGGGCGCGGAGGGCAGCTACCGGGTGCTGGCGACCACTCGCGACAGCCGCGGCAACCGCATCACCGGCAGCACGTGGCTGTGGGTGGCACGCCGCGCCCGCTTCACCTACGACTACCCCTACGGGGAGCTAGACCTGGTCGCCGACCGGCGCAGCTACAGCGAGGGCGAGACGGCGCGCATCCTCATCAACACCGAACTGGTGCCGACCACGGCGCTGCTGACCGTCGAGAGTAGCCGGATCCACTCCCGCCGCCTGGTGAAGCTGCGCGAGAACTCCACCGTGGTCGAGGTGGAGCTGAAGCCCGAGTGGGCGCCGAACTGCTGGGTGAGCGTGGCCTTCGTGCACGACAAGCGCTTTGTGGAGGAGGCGCTGGAGCTGCGCATTGAGCCCCAGAGCCGGACGCTGGAGCTGGAGGTGAGCAGCGATCGGCGACAGTATCGTCCCGGCGACGCGGCTGTCTACACGGTGCGGGCGACGGACGCGGAGGGCCGGCCCGCCCGCGCGGAGGTCTCGCTGGCGGTGGTGGACCAGGCCCTCTTCGCGCTGTACCCCGACCGGACGCAGGAGATCGTTGACGCCTTCTACCCCCGGCGCAGCCACCGGGTGTACACGGACTTCTCGTTCCCCATGATCTACCTCAGCGACGGCTGGAAGGGGGCCGGCGCGCAGATCGAGACGCGGCGGCGCTTCCGCGACACCGCCTTCTGGGCGCCCTCCGCGGTGACCAACGAGGCCGGGGAGGCCACCTTCGAGTTCGCCCTGCCCGACAACCTCACCACCTGGCGCGCGACGGCGCGGGCGCACACGGCCCAGACCCTGGTGGGCCAGAGCACCCACGAGGCGGTGGTGACCAAGCCGTTCCTGGTGCGGCTGGAGGCGCCGCGCTTCATCACCCAGGGCGACCGGCTGCGCGTCGGAGGCGTGGTGCACAACCGCACCGACGGCTCGCTGCAGGCGGAGGTGGGGCTGGACGGGGACTACCTGACGATCGACGGTCGGCCGCAGCAGTCCGGAGCGGTGGCGGCCGGAGAGGCGCGGCGGTTCGAGTGGGAGGTCGAGGCGCCGGCGGTGGGCGATCAGACCGTGCGGGTGTGGGCGAAGGCCGGGGAGCTGGAGGACGCCATGCAGCGGGCCATCCCCGTGCTGCCCTTCGGGCGCCGCCGCGTGGAGCTGCGCTCAGGCGCCGCCGGAGGCCGCACGGTGGAGGTGCTCCCGGTGCGCAAGGACGTCATCGAGGGCACGCCCTCGCTGACAGTTCGCCTCACGCCGTCGATCGCCTCCGCCATGCTGGGATCGCTGGACTACCTGGCGCAGTACCCCTACGGGTGCATCGAGCAGACCACCTCCAGCTTCCTGCCTGACGTGATCATCGCCAGGATGCTGGACGAGTTCGGGATCGAGGAGCCGGAGCTGCGCCAGCGCCTCCCGAAGATGGTGGAGCGCGGCCTGCTGAAGATCTACGACTACCAGCGCGGCCACGACGGATGGGGATGGTGGGGCTACGATGATCAGGATCCGTGGATGACGGCCTATGTTGTCTTCGCGCTGGTGCAGGCGCGGGAGGCCGGCTTTGAGGTGACGGCGCCGGTGCTTGTAGCCGGCATCGGGCGGCTGGCGGAGCTCTACGAGAAGGGCACGCTGGAAGCCACCGACATGGCGTGGGTGGCCTACACGCTGGCCGTGGCCGGCCGGGGCGACGTGGTGCGGGCGGCCTCGGAGAGCAACGGCGTCCAGGCGCTGGTGGATCGCGTGCGGGAGGCCCCGGTGCGGTCCCGGGCTCTGGCCTGCCTGGCGCTGCACGCCATGGACGAGGAGGAGCCGGCCCGCGACCTGCTCCGGAAGCTGTGGCGAGAGGCCGAATCCACCGGGGGCCTCATCTCCTGGGAGGCGCACGGCGGCGTGTTCTCCGACGCCGAGACCACGGCCCTGGCGCTCTCAGCGGGCTGTCGGCTGACGCCCGACGACACCCGCCTGTCGAAGGTGGTCCGGTGGCTGCTCGTGCATCGCAGAGGCGACCACTGGTACTCCACGCGCGACACGGCCTTCGTGCTCTATGCGCTGGCGGACTACCTGCGGGTCAGCGGTGAGCTGTCGCCGGACTTCATCGCCACTGTGACAGTTGGCGAGCGCGAGGTTTTCTCCGGCCGCTTCACCGCCGAGGATGTCTTCCGACCCGAGAGGGTGGTGGAGGTGCCGCCAGAGCTGCTGCGGCCGGGGAACGTTGAGGTGGCCGTCGAGCGCGCCTCTCCGGGCGCGGGGCGGCTCTACTACACGCTGGAGCTGAGTCAGCACGTGAGGGCCGACCTCGCCACGCCCGTGACCGGCGGCTCGGCGCTGGTGCTCGAGCGCACCTACCGGCAGGTGAAGACGCCGGCGAGGCGCGGCCTGGCCCTGCTGGATCAGACCGTGCCCGGCCGGCGGACGCGCTACCGCAGCGGTGATGTGGTGGAGGTGACGCTGACGGTGCGCGCCGGACGAGCGCACGAGTTCCTCGTGATCGAGGACCCCATCCCGGCGGGCTGCGAGGTCATCGACCGCGGCCGGCTCCGGCAATGGGAGTGGGACAGGTGGTGGAGCGACCAGATCGTGCGCGACGAGATGGTGGCCTTCGCCGTGAAGTTCCTGCCGATCGGCGCCAGGACGCTCAGCTACCGGATGCGGGCGGAGGTCCCAGGGCGTTACAGAGCCATGCCCACAGTTGCCTACAACATGTATGACCCCACGGTGCGGTCCTACGGGGCCGCGGATGAGTTCGTCATCGAGCCGTAGGCGGAGGGAGGCGGCGATGGGCGGCAAGTTCGCATGGGCGGCGGGAATGCTGGCGACCATCGGCCTGGTGGCGGCGGCAGCCATTCCTCCAAGCCGGGCGCTCGTCGGCAGCTACCGGACGCCGCTGCAGGACCGGGAGCGGAACCAGCGAGCCAACGCCCTCCGAGCGGCGAGGGCCCTGCACGGGACGGTGCTGGAGCCCGGGGAGGTCCTCTCCTTCAACCGTACCGTGGGCCCGTGGACGGCTGACCGCGGCTACCTGAAGGCCCCCGTCAGCTACGGCGGGGAGATGCACCCGGCGTGGGGCGGCGGGGTCTGCCAGACCTCCACCACGCTCTACAACGCCGCGCTGGTGGCCGGCCTGGAGATCGTGGAGCGGCACCGCCACCAGTGGGCGCCCCACTACTGCCCGCTGGGGCGGGACGCGGCCGTCGCCCAGTACGACATCGACCTGCGGCTGCGCAACTCCCATCCGTGGCCGGTGCGCATCGAGGCCCAGCCAACCGAGGACTCGCTGGGCGTCGCCATTCTCGGCCGCGAGGCAGGTCCGATGGCGACGCTGCACACGAAGGTTCGGGGCGTCCTGCCGCCGCGGGAGGTGCTGCGCATCGACTCGGATCTGCGGCCCGGCGAGTGCCACCGGCTGGTGCGCGGCGCTCCGGGCTACCGGGTGCTGGTCTACCGCGAGCTCCGGGATGCACAGGGCCGCGAGCTGGTCTCCGAGGACCGCTACCCGCCCGTCAATCGCCTGGTGGTCGCCGGCCCGTAGCGCGCCACTCGCCGGAGTCGTCGCATGTTCGCGACGAGGGCAGTTGGCGGCTCTGACCGTGCCGGGGACGGGCAGGATTCTCGTGGAGGGGCCGCCGGGCGCGGAGCGCCCGGCGAGGACCGTGAGCGGAGCGAACCGGCCGAAGGTTCCACCCCGGCCGGGAACGCATCTCTACCCACGAAACGGCGCGCAGGCGAGGGCGCCTGCGCTACTTAACGGGTGGGTAGTGCCGGCAGACGTGTTGTTCTGACGCGAGACAATGCGCGCACTTCCGCCACTCGGCGCGAGCGCCAGTCCCCTCACCGCCACCAGTAGTCCTCCAGCTCCCTGCCATCGGTCCCGATGGGGTCGGGCTGCAGGCCGGGGATGTAGCGGCAGGCCTCGTGGAGGATCGTGGCCCAGTGGCCGTGAACGCCGGCGACGTGGTGGATGTAGGGACCGCGGATGAAGCGGCGCTCCCAGGCAGGCCAGTCGTCCACCTCCATCCAGGTGTAGGTGCCGACCGTCTCGGGGCCATCGGTGGCCCGGCCCTCTCCGAACCCGAGCCGATAGTCGCCGCGATCATCGCTGAAGCGCGCGATGGTCATGTCGCCGCCCCGGATGCGCCAGTGGCAGACGCCGGTGGCGTCCTGGGGCATAATGAAGTGCTCCCCGACGCGCAGGTCCTCATCGTCGGCGGCCAGCGAGGCCGGGAAGGCCCCGCAGTGCCAGAGCAGCTCGGCATTGTCGTTGCCGGGATGGCGGATGGTGAGGTCGGCGAAGAATGGCGGGCTCTCGCCCAGCGCGGCGGCCTGGAGGATGCATGCGGTGATGGCGCCATGCACGTCCGTCTCGCAGATGACCGGCACGCCCTCATCGGTGAGCAGGCTGTTGGCGTAGCAGGGGTAGACGCCGAATCGCTGCTGGAAGCCGGGGAAGCACTGCTGGGCGATGGCCGACAGGCCATGCTCCTCCGCCAGCGCGGTCAGCACCAGCTTCAGCGCCGCCACCGCGCGCACCCGGCCATCGCCGAGGCCCTCGAAGGTGACCTCCTCACGCATCCGCTCCACAAGCTCCTTTAGCTCCGCGCTGGGAGAGGCTGCCAGCCGCTCCACCTCATCCAGGACATCTGTGAGGTAGATCTGATAGACCTCGATGCCGAACCGCTCCAGCAGCTCGGCCTCATTGACCATCACGGTCCAGAAGAAGTCGTTGCGCTGGCCGATCTGCCCGATGTGCATGCCCCGAAAGGCCCGCACCACCGACGCCACGCGCAGGAAGCCGAGCACGCCGCGGTCGAAGGCGGCATCGTCGAGGCGGCAGTTGGGGATGTAGGTGAAGGGCACGTCCATCCGCCGCAGGATCTGGCTGGTGGCGAACAGCCCACACTGGGTGTCGCGGAGGCGGGTGCCGTCGGGCAGCGGCTCCTCATCGCGCGGCCCCCACAGCAGATACGGCAGGCTCATCTCGCGGCCGAGGAGCGCGGCCACGTCCTCGGTGCCGAAGTTGCAGTGTGGGCAGAAGATAGCGTCCACGCCCTCCCGGCGGAGGTGCTCGATGACCCGCGGGAGATCCTCGTGCCGGAACAGCGTCCCGTCCTCGGTGATCGAGTCTATGCTCACGAAGCGCACGCCCAGCTCTCGCAGCCGCTGCTCGATGAGCCCCTTGTAGTGCAGCGCGTCCTCGCGGCTGAACACGAACTTACTGATGGGCACCAGGCCCAGCGTGATGCTCTGCAGTCCGCGTGTCACGATGATTCCTCCTCCACAGTCAGCGCCAGCGTGGCGATCTGATGCGGGGACATGGGCAGGGCAACTGTGCGGCCGTCCACGCGCGGCGGCCGGGCGTCGAGGCTGTGGCCGGCCAGGTCCACCAGCGCCGCCTCCGCAGCCTCGAAGGGCAGCCGCACCATGGCCTCCGTGTGCGTCCCGTGCAGCTCGCACAGCCGCACCAGCACCCGGCCGGCGTCGGCGTAGCAGGCGGTAAGGCTCACGTTCCCGGGCTCGACGGCCAGCAGCTCTCCGTGCATCGGCAGGTCCCCCGCCCCGAGCGGTCGCGTCTGCAGCACCGGTGTGCGCAGCTCCTCGGAGAGCCGCCACAGGCCGCCGTCGCGCCAGTCGCCCTCATGGGGGACGAGGCTGAAGGTGAAGCGATGCAGGCCCTTGCCGCGCATGGTGCGGTTGACGCTCTCCTCCCACTCCGCGTAGGGCTCGCGGACGGAGTTGATGAGGATATGCGCCAGCGTGCTGCGCTCGCGGTCGCGGATGAAGTAGCGGTCGCCATCGTGCGAGAGATAGGCGATCGAGCCACCGTCGCCCACGTGGTCCACGAAGCTGCGGGCGATGAACATCCCCTCGCGGGCGCGCTCGATGCCCACATAGGGCTCGTCGTCAAGCGGCGTGGGCTCCACGCAGAAGGGCATGTCGCCGAAGAGCTCGCCAGGGCCGGGCCAGGGCAGGTGCGAGGCCAGGAAGCCGCCGCGGCCGTCCCACTCGACCTCCACTGCGAACTCCACGCGTCGCTGGCCGCGGTACAGGCGGACCTCCATGGCCGCCGGGCAGGCCCCAATGGCGCCCTCACAGCGCACGCTCCAGCGGAGCGGACCGCGCTCGATCACGCCCCAGCGCTCCCAGACCGCGTCCGTGCGCCCCAGGATGGGCCCCACGTGCAGCGGCGCGGTGGTGTCCACGTCGTAGATGCGCAGATGGCCGAAGGGCGTGTGCTGCGGCGCGAGCCACTCCCGACCAGCCGCCCGATCCTCGATGCGCATGAGTCGGCCGCGGTCGAAGTGCAGGCTCAGCAGGTCGGCCTCGATGCACTCCGCCGACGCCTCACCCGCGGGCCCGGGGTCCTCGGCCGGCGGGGCCTCCTCCCAGCGCAGGACCGTCCAGCCGCCCGGCGGCAGCGTGACCCGGGCCAGCACATCGCACTCCCACGTGGCGTTGGCGTGGCGCAGGTCTCGTAGAAGCTGCCAGGGCACCTCCCGGCCGGCGCCGTCGATCAGCCGCATGGGCTCCGGCGCGCCGGGACGCTCGCCGCGGACGAAGGTGACGCGCAGCGGCACCGTGACCTCCCGCTCGCGAGGCAGCGGATTGACCAGCACCTCCGCCGCGTCCTCGGGGCAGTCGATTCGCGATGACAGGGAGCGCAGCACCTGCTGCTGCTCGCGGCGGGCCCGCGTCACAGTGCTCTGCGCCAGGGCGTAGAGCTCGCCGAAGTCCTCCTCGAAGAGCCACTGGGTGGCGTGGGCCGAGAAGAGCAGCGCGTCGCGCCACAGGTCGTCCAGACGCTCCTGTGCGGCATCCGGGTCAGCGTCCGTTGCACCCGACGCGGCGCCGAGGGCCTCCAGCATCTCGGTGACGCCGATCTCCCGCGCCGCCTCCTGCCTCAGCCGCCACAGGCCGTGCGAGCCGCCCCAGGCCGCGTTGTAGGCCACGTCGCAGGGGTCGAGCGTGCCGCTGACGACCGGCAGCTCCTCGCGCCGCTGCTCCAGGAGCCGGAAGGCCTCAACCGGCGTGGCGAAGCGCATGGAGGAGCTTTCCCGGTCGTTCCAGGCCCGGATCAGCCCCGGCAGGTCCATGGGCTCGTCGGACGCCACGTTGGTGCGCAGCGGCCGGGCGTCGTCGGCGCCGCGCTGCAGCCACAGCAGGTCGGCGGGCGAGTGCTGGAGCTTGTACTCCAGCAGGTTCTCCCACCAGAAGCGCACGGTCTCGTCCCAGCCCTCCGCGAAGTTCTCGGGGGCGTAGCCGAGCGCGTTGAGGCCACCGTAGCAGCCCCGTGCGGCCAGCACGCGCGTGCCATCCAGGCCCTCCCACACGAAGTGGTGCGGAATGCCCTTAGCATTCAGTGCCTCCTCCGGGCGCCAGAACTGCAGGGAGCGATAGCCCGCCAGGCGCAGCAGTTGCGGCAGTTGCGGGTGGCCGACGGCCACGTCCACGATGTCGGAGTGCACGGTCAGCTCCGCCTCGGGGAAGAGCCGCTCCCACTCCCGGCGCCCCAGGACCATGCCGCGGACGAACAGCTCGCCGGGGACGTGGTTGATGCGCACGTTGGCGTATCCGCCGCAGATGGCGATGCGGCCCTCGGCGATGCGCCGGCGCAGCTCCGCCTCGCGCTCCGGCCGGGCCTGCAGGAAGGGCACGATCTGCGTGCGGTAGCAGTCGGTGTACCAGCGGTAGGCCTCCGGCGCATCGCCACTCACGCCGGCCTCGTCCTGGGCCGCCATGATGTCGAGGACCTCATCGATAGCCAGCGTGTAGCGCACTGCGTGCCAGCGGCGGGAGTGCGTCCAGGCCCAGTCCGCGTGGCAGTAGGGCACCACCAGCAGCTCCCGGCCATCCAGCTCCCGGCGGATCTCATCCAGCGACTCGGCCATCACTGTCACCTCACGCTGGGGCGTGGTGGTAGAACTCGCGCAGGAAGCGGGCGCCGGTCTCGACGGCCGCGCGCATGATCGCCTCGCCGGTCTGGGCGGTGGCGACCGTGGGATCGCCGTAGATGCCCGTGTGAGACGGCTGCAGATACCAGGTGGACCATGTGACCTTCTGACCGCCCGTGAAGTTGTCGCCGGCCACGAACTCCGAGTGGTAGCGCATGGCGTCCTCGTCGCCGGCCAGCGACATGTCCACCACCTCGGGGCTGATGTGCAGCAGCAGCGAGGTCTCCCACTCTCCGCCGTGGATGGCGCCGCCACGGTCGGACCGGCGCACCTCGTTGAAGGCCTCGGCAGAGAGCCTGGCCGGGCTGATGATGGCGATGGCCACGTCGCAGGCGTCGCACAGCTCCCGGTTCACCCCGCTGAGCAGGCCGCTGTGATGCCCGTGGCAGTCCAGCACTGCGAGGTGCCTGAAGCCCATCTCCAGCACCGAGCGGCAGACGCCGAAGACGTAGTCCATGAAGGTGCGAGTGCCGACGACGATGGTGCCCGGCCACTGGCGCATGATGCTCATGGAGTAGCCGTAGCGGATGGCGTCCATCAGCAGCACCGGCAGCTCGCCGGCGATCTCGCGGGCGAGGGCGTGGCCGTAGGCCTCCGCGATGCGCACATCCGTGTCCACCGGCAGGTGCGGACCGTGCTCCTCGGTAGTGCCCACGGGCAGCAGCAGCAGGGACTGCTGCTCGATGTGCTCGCGTAGCGTGGTCGAGGACTGGTCGCGGAACAGGTATGACATCGGCTCACTCCTCCCGCCCGTAGAGGCGGTGGTAAGCGTCGAGGTAGCGCTCGTGGATCTCGGCGCAGGCTGCAGCCCGCTTCGGATCAGGCTGGAAAGTCGCGCTGGGTCGATACCAGGTATCGGCGGCGTCCTGCAGGGACTCGAACACCCCGGTGCCGGTCGCCGCCAGCATGGCCGCGCCCAGCGAGGCCGCCTCCGGGCAGGCCGGGCGCTCGACGGGCACCCCCAGCATGTCGGCCTTCATCTGCAGCCAGGTGTCGCTGCGGGCCGCGCCGCCGAGGGAGCAGACGGTGCGCAGGTCGATGCCGTGGTCGGTGACCGGCTCCAGAAGCTCTCGCAGGACGCAGGCGCAGGATTCCATGATGGCTCGCGCGATGTGCGCCCGGCCGTGGGCCAGTGTGAGTCCCACCATGGCGCCCCGGGCGTCGGGGTTGAACGTGGGCGAGGCGGTGCCCGAGAAGTGCGGCACCACCGTGAGCCCGTCGCTGCCCGGGGGGACGTCCTCCACGCCCGCCAGGAACTCATCCCAGCCGCCGGCTTCGCCGCAGAGGTCGCGGAACCACGTCAGCACCGCGGCCGAGACCGGGGCGAAGGGCATGGCGTACGATGCGCCCTCGACAGCGTGGCGGCCGACGAAGAGGCGCTCATCGTCCAGCAGCTCGGCGGTGGTGGCGACCACCGCCAGCGCGGTCCCGGTGGTCTCGGTGACCACGCCCGGCCGCACGTTGCCGGCGCCGATGGCCCCGGCGAGCTGATCGTTGCAGCCCACGCAGACGGGGGTGCCCGCCGGGATGCCCGGCTCGCCGGCGGCAACCGCGGTGACCTCGCCCACCGGCGTCCCGGGCCCGTGGACGGTCGGAAGCTGATCCTCGGAGATGCGTGCCGCCTGCAGCAGCTCCTGGTGCCACCGGCCCGCGCGCAGATCCAGCATGCCGCTCATCTGCGCGATGTTGTAGTCCGTTGCGACCTCTCCCGTAAGCCGGAGGACCAGGTAGTCCGGGAGGCAGAGGAACCACGCAGCGCGGGCATGCATCTGAGGCCGGTTCTCGGCCAGCCAGGCGATCTTGAACAGCGTCAGCTCGTGTGGCACCCACGGGTAGCCGGAGATCGCCCGGTAGCGCTGTGCCGACAGCCAGTCAGTGGCCCACCGCTCCGCCAGCTCGCGGGCCCGGCCGTCCAGCCAGACGATCACCGGCGTCAGAGGCCGGCCGGAGGCGTCCAGCGCCAGGAAGCTCTGTGCCTGGGAGCTGAGGCCGATGGCGGCGACGCGGCCGGGGTCGATACCGGCGCGCGCGACGACCCGGCGCGAGCCCGCCACCGCCGCCTCCCAGTAGCGCTCCGGCTCCATCTCCATGCGCCCCGGCTGGGGCGTGTGCGGGGAGTACTCCTCCTCAGCGATGGCCAGCACCGCCCCGTCCTCACCCACGAGGGCGGTCTTGAGAGCGGTGGTCCCGATGTCGAAGGTAAGGTATACGGTCATTGACAGCTATCAGCCACCAGTCACCAGCAGTAAACACTGGGACGCGGGCGCCCTCGCCCGCGTCCGGGCCCACGGCCCGATCCGTCGGCCGAGGTCGAGCCGGTCAGTATCCCAGCTCGCGCTCGACCTCGTCGATGGCCTCCTCGATGATCTCCAGGCCCTTGGCCGCGACCTCCTTCTGCATGACGATGGGCGGGGACATCCGGAGGATGTGCCAGGCCGGCACCCAGGCCAGGCCCTTCTCGAAGGCCCGCTGGTAGACGGCCCGGCCCGCCTCCTCGAAGGGCTCCTTGGTCTCGCGGTCCTTCACCAGCTCGATGCCCAGCAGGCAGCCCAGGCCCCGGACGTCGCCGACGATCCGGTGCCGATCGCGGATGCCGCGCATGTGCTGGAGCATGAACTCGCCCAGCTCCAGAGCGTGCTCCAGCAGACCCTCCTCCTCCATGGCCTCGATGCTCGCCAGCGCCGCCGCGCAGGCCATGGGGTTGCCCCCGTAGCTGGTGGAGGCGGAGATGGTGGCGATGCTCTCCTTGTACTTGTCGGAGACCAGCATCCCCGTCACCGGGAAGCCGTTGCCGAAGCCCTTGCCCACGGTGATCACGTCGGGCGCCGTCTCCCAGTGCTCCATGCAGAAGTACTTCCCGGTGCGACCCATGCTGGTGAGGACCTCGTCGGCCATCAGCAGGATGCCCCGCTCGTCGCAGAACTGCCGCAGCTTGGGGAAGAAGTCATCGGGCGGGAAGATCGAGCCCGCCCAGCCCTGGACGGGCTCGAGGACGAAGGCCGCCACCTGCCCGGTGGTGGCCTTCTCGATGAACTCGTCGTAGAAGTCGAGGTAGGCGTCGGTATCGATCTGCCCCTCGGCGGTGGTGAACATCGGCCGGTAGGGGTCCGGGCGGGGCACCAGGTAGAAGCCCTGACTTCTGCCCGGTCCGTTGACGGGCTTCATCCTGCCGAGGCTGACGGCGTGACCAGTCTTGCCGTGGAAGTCCATGAAGCAGGAGATGAACTCATGGTTGCCGGTGGCCGCCCTGCACACGCGCAGCCCGGCCTCCACGGCGGTGGTGCCGCTGTCATAAAGCTGCATGCCCGTCAGGTCCCACGGCTGCACCTCCGCCAGCTTCTCCAGCAGCGCCACCTTCACGGGGGTGTTGAAGTCGTGGCAGTTCATGAGCTGCCTGGCTGCTGAGGCCACGGCCTCGGATATCTTGGGGTGACAGTGGCCGAGCGTGGTCACGTAGATCCCCGACGAGAAGTCAATGTAGGTGTTGCCGTCCACGTCGGTGAGCGTGACCCCATGTCCTCTCTCGAAGGCCACCGGGAAGAGCCGCACCTGGCTGGAGTAGCCGATCATGTGTGCGGTGCCCCGGCGATTCAGCTCCTCCGAGCGAGGGCCGGGAATGGTGTCGGTGACCAGCTTCGGAATGCTGCCGGCATCGACGTTCGACCAGTAGTCAGCGGGCAGAGACATGCTGCACGCTCCTCCAGCGGCGGGCGGAGTAGTGGTGAGTGCTTGACGTCGCGCGTCAGGGTAGTATTCTCTCATCGGCGTCGAAGAGCCTTCGGCGAGGAGAGCCATCCATGGGCAAGTACGCCGACGTGGAGCTTGCGGGGCCCCAGCGGGCGCGCGCCCTGGCGGCCATCGAGGAGCAGATGCAGGCATGGGGGCTGACCATGCCCGAGGTGGAGCCGCTGCCGCTGGACTTCGGCCTGAAGCGCTTCGATGAGGTGGGGGAGACGGAGTTCTGGGTCGCCAACGAGACGGAGCACGGCTACTGCGGCAAGTTCCTGTTCCTCTTCGACGGCCAGACCTGCCCGCAGCACCACCACGAGGTCAAGCACGAGACCTTCTACGTGCTGAAGGGCCGCATCCGGATGTGCCTCGACGATGGGGAGCGCATCATGGAGCAGGGTGACGTGCTGGCGATGGCGCCGGGGACGGGCCACTGCTTCACGGGGCTGGGGCCGGCGCTGGTGCTGGAGGTCTCGATGCCGTCGGTGCGGCGGGACAGTTTCTTCGAGGACGATGACATCGGCGACGATGGCGTGATATGAGCTCGCCGCGGCGGCATAGCGCCACAGCGGGGGTCACACAGGTGGCACGCTGACGCCCGGGACCAGCGTGAAGAGCATCGCCGCGGCGATGGTGAAGACCAGCTCGCAGGCGACCAAGGCGGCGGCCTTGCGCCAGCCGATGAAGCGGGCGATGATGATCGCGCCGGGCAGGCTTGCGCCGGTGCCGGTCAGCAGGATGGCCATGGCGGGGCCGGAGGCCATCCCCAGCTGCATCATGGCCCCAGCGAAGACGACCTCGGCGAGGATCGGGAAGTACATCAGCTCACCGAAGAGATCGGCGAAGACCACCGAGCGGAGGGAGTCGTCCCCCACGTGGCGGTAGATCCACTTCATGTCCACCCAGGCCGCGGCCAAGCCGATGACCACGACGGCCGGGACCAGCACCGGGATGACGGTCTTCACCAGGTACCAGGTGTCACGGCCCCAGTCGCGGAGGTCATCACTTGAGAAGCGGAGGGCCACCACAAGCGCCGTCGCCACGGCCATCGTGCCCATCCCTGCCGCCTTCCAGGCCACGGAGGTCTCCCAGCCGCCGAAGATGACCATGCCGGTGAGCAGCGCAAAGAGCCCGCCCAGCCGGACGGTATCGGCGGTATCGGCGGCGACGCCGGCCTGGGCTGCGGCGGCCTCGGGAGACTGCTGGTCCTCATGCCCGAACAGCGCCGCCATGGTCAGCCCGCACAGCACGCCCACGACAGGCACCAGGATGGCGCGCCACAGGCCCATTCGCCAGCCGATGGCCTCGAAGACCAGCACCAGGCTGACGAGGTTGATGGCCGGCCCGGCGTAGAGGAAGGTACTGGCCGGGCCGATCCCGGCGCCTGTGCGGTAGATGCTCACGAACAGGGGGACCACGTTGCAGGAGCACAGCGACAGGATGATGCCGGAGATGGCGGCGACGGAGTAGGAGACGCGCTTGCGGGCCGCGGTGCCCAGGTATCGCAGCACGAGCTGCGGCGGAACGAAGGCGCTCACTGCTCCCGCCAGCAGGAAGGCTGGCACCACCATCACCAGTACCTTCCAGGTGAACAGGCAGCAGGTGAAGACGTCCACGACCTCCGCCAGCGTCCTGGGTGCTCCCGTTGCGGTCTCACCTTCCCCGTCGATCGCGGTTCACACGGTGGGAGATACGCCGGTGGCATGGTGTATCTTGGTAAACGCATCAGCACCTGCGTGCAGTTCCGGACGAGGATGGTTCTGCCTGGTGACCCCCTCACAGGCAGGGGATAGCGGACGAAGCGAGAATTGCACACTGCGATACAGCGGCGCCGGCGGTCGGGCCGCGGCGTAGCCTGCCACGCGAGGGAGAGATTCAGGTGAGCGAACTGGGAGCGCTCGAGGAGCAGTGGATCAGCCCATCAGCCATCTATCGGGGGGCGCCGTTCTGGTCCTGGAACAGCGAGCTGGAGCCCGACCGGCTGCAGCGGGAGATCGAGAGCATGCACGGAGCGGGGATGGGCGGGGCCTTCATGCACAGCCGCTACGGGCTGAAGACGCCCTACCTGTCGGAGCGATGGTTCGAGTGCGTCACCGCCTGCGTTCAGAAGTGCCGCGAGCTGGATATGAAGGCCTACATGTACGACGAGGACCGGTGGCCGTCGGGGCCCGCCGGCGGGCTGGTGACGCGCGAGAATCCCCAGTTCCGCCTCAAGTACCTCAGCGCCAGCTTCGATGAGCCCGATCCCGCCACAGACAAGGTCCACGCGGTCTTCGACGTGCAGCTTGATGATGACGGTCGCCTGGTCTCCTACCAGAAGATCGCGGGCCCTGGGGAGGTGATGAGCGCGGATGAGGTCAGCGCGGAGCGGGCGCTGTTCTTCTGCCCCGGCTTTCAGGAGCCGAGCGGCTGGACCAACGACGGCGGCTACCTGGACACGCTCGACCTCGAGGCGGTGGCCGAGTTCCTCCGCGTCACCCATGAGGCCTACGCCGACCGCTACGGCGACGTGATGGGGGAGATCATCCCGGCGGTCTTCACCGATGAGCCCAGCTACGGCGCGCAGATCCACGGCACCGTGGATGGCCGCCACCGCATCCCCTGGACCTGCGCGCTGGCCGACGAGTTCGAGCGCCGACGCGGCTATAGTCTGCCCGACCGGCTGCCTGAGGTGGTGCTCCCGCTCGCGGACGGGGAGTTCTCAAAGGTGCGCCACGACTACTTCCGCACTATCACCGAGCTGTTCGTGGAGGCGTTCTCGGAGCAGGTCGGACAGTGGTGCGGCGAGCACGACATCGCGTTGACGGGGCATATGCTCGCCGAGCAGACGCTGGCATCGCAGCGGCAGGCCATCGGCGCGGCCATGCCACACTACGAGTTCATGCAGTGGCCCGGAATCGACCTGCTGCGCGATCAGTGCGACGAGCTGCTCACCGCCAAGCAGTGCACCTCCGTGGCCGACCAGCTCGGCGCCGAGCGCGTGCTGACCGAGCTGTACGGCTGCACCGGCTGGGACTGGCGGCTGGAGGGGCACAAGTTCATCGGCGACTGGCAGTGGGTCTGCGGAATCAACTTCCGCTGCCCCCACCTGACGCACTACTCGCTCGCGGGCGGCGCCAAGCGCGACTACCCCGCCAGCATTCGCGACCACAGCCCCTGGTGGCCCTACTACGACACCGTGGAGGACTACTTCGCGCGCCTGAGCGTGATGCTCACCGCCGGGCGGCCCATCCGCGACGTGCTGGTGATACACCCGATCGAGAGCGGCTGGGGCCTCACTACCGGCCCCGAGGGCACGGAGGCCATCGAGCGCCTCAACGAGCAGCTCAACGGGATCATCTACGAGCTGATGGGCCAGCACTATGACTTCGACCTGGGCGACGAGTCCCTGCTGTCTAAGCACGCCCGGGTGGAGGGCGAGACGCTGACGGTCGAGCGGATGACCTACCAGGTGGTGCTGGTGCCCCCGAGCATCACGCTGCGACAGTCAACGCTGGAACTGCTGGAAGAGCTGGTGGAGGCCGGCGGCACCGTGATCTTCGCCGGCGACGCCCCGCGCCTGATCGATGGCGAGCCCGACGACCGGCCGGCCATGCTGCGCGGAAAGGCCCTCTCGTCGCTGGCCGAGCCGCAGTCCGTCATCGCGGCGCTGCAGGATGTCCTCCACAGGCGGGTGCGAGTTACCCGGGAGGGCCAGCACGCCGACTTCGTGTGGGCGATGCTCCGGGAGATCGATGACGGCTACCTGGTCTTCATCCAGTCGCACGATCGCGAGAACTCGCACGCGGTGACGGTCAGCGTGGACGCCGACGGCCCCATCGTGGAGTGGGATGCGATGACCGAGCGCAGGATCGAGGTGGCGCCGTGGGAGGCGGACGGGCGGGTGGCCTTCGAGGTCGAGCTGGGGCCGACCGGATCGGCGCTGTTCACCATCGGCATCGAGGTCCCGGAGGCCGGGGAGCGGGAGCCGAGACGGACGGTCGCGGACAGAACGGAGCTCTCAGGGCCGTTCGACATCGAGCGCACCGAGCCCAACACCATGCCACTGGACTACTGCCAGGTCAGGATCGCCGATGAGGAGTTCTCCGAGCCGGTGCCCACGCTGAAGGCCGATGAGCAGATCCGCGCCCGCTACGGGCTGGGAACCCGGCTGGGCCGGGAGCACCAGCCATGGTACCTCTACACCACGGGCGTGGTGGACACCGAGCCACGCGACACCTGCCAGTTGCGCTACTCGTTCCACGTCACGGCCCTCCCGACGACCTGCCACCTGGCGCTGGAGAGCCCGGAGGACTATACGGTGACCGTCAACGGGGCCGAGGTCTCAAAGGTGGACGGCTGGTGGGTTGACGACGATATCGAGACCATCGACATCACCGCGCAGCTCCAGAAGGGCGAGAACGAGGTGCTGCTGACCTTCGACTATCGCCCCACGATGGAGCTGGAGAACATGTACCTGGTGGGCGAGTTCGGGGTCGCCAGCCTGGACGAGGAGGCGTCCAACCCCGGGAACATGACGCTGGTGGCGCCGCCGCAGACGCTGGAGCTGGGCTCGTGGGTGGGCCAGGGCCTGGACTTCTACGGCGCGGCGGTGCGGTATATGGTGACGGTCCAGCGGCCGGCCGAGGGCCAACGCTGCCAGGTGTGGCTGCCTGAGGTGGAGTGCACCGCGGCGGCCCTGCATGTCAACGGCGAGAGCTTCGTGATGCCCTGGCCGCCGTTCGCGGCGGACATCACCGATGCTCTGACCGAGGGCGAGAACGAGGTGGCTGTGGAGATAATCGGCGGGCGCAAGAACATCCTGGGGCCGCTGCACACGCCCTGGAAGCCCTGGACAGGGCCCGGCGAGTTCGACCCCAACAACCCGGACTGGCGCTACCAGTACTACCTCAACGACCATGGGCTGATGGAGCCGGTGATGGTGCAGGTGCTGGAGTAGCGAACTCGTGGGGCAGAGGTCCTGCCTGATGGCGTTTGCAGGTCGTTTTTCGTCCGGAGGGACGCCTCGCTCTCGTCGTCCGGATCGGCGCATCTTCAGATGCGTCCGCCTTCCCGTGGTGGGCCGGCCTCACGCCTTCGGCGCTCGTGCGGCCCCTCCAACGGAGAACGACCGCAGGCTGGAAGCCCGCGCCACGGTGTGGTGCAGAGTCGATCCGCGGGATTGTTCGCCTTGTCGTACGGAGAGGCGGCGTGCCTACGCCGCCTGCCGTTGCCGTGCGCCGCTTTCGTGCGCAACCGGAACGACCGCAGGCTGGAAGCCTGCGCCACGGATTTGGGCTTACCCGTGGGGCAGGCATCCTGCCTGCCGCGGTTGGGGCCCTTGCGCTTTGCGTCACACCCAGAAGCTGTAGGTGTCGATCCCCAGCGCGATGCCGATGATGCACCACAGGCTCCCCACGATGAACTCGCCCAGCACCAGCCCCAGGGCGAAGGGGATCGCGCGCTGGTAGGCGCGGTGGCCGCCGTAGTGGGTGATGACCCACTTGGCCGCCCAGGCGATCAGAATCGGCAGCCACAGGCAGTTCATCGACCAGCTCGAGGAGATGGCGTACCCCACCGGGTGGAAGGGCCAGTTCACGAAGTTGATGCGCAGCACCATCAGCAGCCACGTGAAGCCGATGCCCACCACGTAGGCCCCGACCCGCGGCCAGTCGGTGCCATGGGTGTGCATCAGCCACGAGCGCAGGCGCTGGAAGGGCTCCCGGCCGAAGGTCGTGGCCACGAAGCTCATCTTCGCGTTGATCCCGTAGGCGTAGTAGCTGTGCACCTGCGCCCAGAAGGCCGCAAAGGCTCCCAGGAATGCCGCGATGGTCAGCGCCATGGCCATGTGCGACTGGCGGATTCCGGTGCTGTCGGCGATCTTGAAGGACTCAAGCTGCACCGGCATGGGATGGGCCCGGTAGGCGCGGTTGAACCAGAAGCACAGGCTCAGGGCGGTGAGCTGCCCGGGGGGCAGGATGGTGCCGTCGGTGCCGAAGATGTTGGTGAGAATCAGGTCGGGGCCACCGCGGTGCAGGTCGTGGGCGGGGGGCCCCAGCTCCGCCCGAATGCGGGTGACCGCCAGGGACAGTCCGAAGTAGAGCAGGAAGAATAGTGCCGCCAGCCACAGCCACATGCCCATGGCGGCGGTGAACAGCGCCAGAAAGAGCAATCCCCCGAAGATCACCATCATGGCCAGCGAGTAGCTCATGGGCTCCCCCTCGTCCTCGGCCCTGCCGCGCAGGGTCCTGCGCAGCAGACGAGAGAGCCGTCTCCGTGCCATGTACAGCGCAAAGGCACACAGGCCCAGATAGGCCCCCGAGGACTGCTCATTGACGTAGGGAAAGCCGGGAATCCGGTTGAGCCCCAGGAGCATCGACAGCAGCGTCTGCGCCCGCCAGAACAGGTAGAAGAACCAGCACGAGAAGGCCAGGTCCAGCGGCAGCAGCATCCCCAGGCCGATGGCGAAGGGATAGAACGAGATGCGCGAGCCGCGCAGCGCCGCCCAGGGATAGCCGGTGAAGGCCGAGCGCATCATGGCATCGAAGTGCACGACCCTGACCTTGATCAGCGGCCACGCCGGTCGCAGCTCGTGGATGCCGTTGAGCAGGTCCACCGCCGCCGCCAGCGCGAATCCCAGCCACATCATCCTGCTGCGCAGCAGCGCGGCGTCATCGCGCGACAGCTCCAGGGGCATGTGCACTATGGGGTAGGTGAGCTTTTCCTGGTCCATCCACCGCCGCCGCAGGAGGGCGTTGATGGCCAGCATCATGGTGGTCAGGACGGCCAGGAACAGCCCCCAGCTTGCCACCGGGGGCAGCCAGGCCAGCAGGCGCTCGCGGGTGTAGAGCGTGGCGCCGCCCTCAAAGGCGGGGACGTAGATGGATGGATCGCTGACGGTGAGATGATCCGGGAGGTACTGGAAGAACAGCTCCTCCCACTGGTTCTCAGGCGTGGCGAGCCAGAAGGGCATGACGATCTGGGGCGTGACCACCTGCACCAGGTCGTGCCCGCACAGCGCTGAGCCGACGGTGACCATGGCGTAGATGACCAGCAGCTCGTTGCGGTGCAGCGCCAGGCGGGGAGACAGGCGGCGCAGCGCCGTGTTGCCGAGGCGCAGAACGAACAGAAGAAAGACCGCGTTGAAGAACAGGGAGACGGTGGTGGGGTGGCCCTCGTAGCGGACCACCGCCATCTGGGTGATCCAGTAGGCGTTGATGGGCAGCAGCAGGCACGCGATGATGACGGCCCGGGGGGTCAGCGACGGGCCTGACGACGCATCCTCAGGCTGATGTCGGCCGGAGGCGAGTCCGGCAAGCGGCGAGCGGCTGCGCATGATGATTGCTCCGCAGGGACGTGACAGCGCCGCCCGACGGAACACGTGACCCGGGCGGCGTTGCCCGGTTTCTCCGCAGCCGCCTGCGGCACCTCTGCTGGAGCTGCTCGAGAGGGATGCACTGATGCTGACGGCTGAGCCTCCATTGCGGCCGAGCGGAGGTCCTCCTGCGCCGCGCGCGGAAACTGCCGCTCACCGTGGCGAAGCCTCGGGAGTAAGGGTGAGCGGAGATGGACATCAGCACTGTGGCGGTCTTCGGCGCATCCGGCAAGGTGGGGCGGTACGTGGTTCCGCTGATGCTCGAGAGAGGTCTGACCGTGCGGGCGCTGGTGCACCGCACGCCGGTGAAGGCCGAGGGCGTGCAGACCCTCTCCGGCTCGGTGACCGACCCCGAGTGCTGCCGGGAGCTGGTCTCAGGCGCTGACGTGGTGGTGCAGCTCGCCACCACCAAGGAGGACCCCGACACGTTCTTCGACGTCTCCGTGCGCGGCACACTTAACGTCCTGGAGGCCTGCCGCGGCGCGGACATCAAGCAGCTCATCCTCATGGGCGGCGACGCCGCCTTCGGCATCTGGTTCTACGAGCAGCCCGTGCCCATCGACGAGAACCACCGCCGCATGGCCTACCCCGGCTACTACGCCTTCACCAAGGTCCTCGAGGAGGTCATGGTGGAGCAGTACAACATCCAGTACGGCATCCCCTACTGTATTCTGCGCTCGTCGTGGATGTTCGAGCGCGACGACCTCCTGACGCACTTTTCGCTGCTGGAGAATCTGGATCCCGAGGAGGAGGGCCACGGCTTCGGCGAGGTCGATGAGGAGATCATGGCGCTGGCGGAGGCGGGCGAGGAGCGCGTTGCGGTGCAGGTGGACGAGTCCGGCTGGCCCTACCACCGGCACATCGTGCACATCGACGACGTGGTGCAGGCCTTCGGCAAGGTCCTGGGCAACCCCACGGCCATCGGGGAGTCCTTCAACATCGCGGGGCCGGCGCCGTTCGACTACCGGGAGGCCGGGGAGTATCTCTCGAAGGCCACGGGCACCCCGACGATCGACATACCGATCCCCGGCTACCACTCCTTCGAGATCGACATCAACAAGGCCCGCTGCATGCTGGGCTACAGGCCCGAGAACGACATCTTCCACATGATCGACAGGGCGCTGCAGTACCGCGAGCACGCGAACTGATGGGAGGCGTTGAGCGCGTGATCCTCACCGGAGTCAGCATCGCCACTGTCCTCGCCGCCGCCGGCGCCGAGGAGCCGATCGACATCGGCTCCAGGCTGGAGCTGATGGTGGACGAGCTCCTCATTGACCGCATGACCGGCGCGGAGCTGCGCCTGCATCATCCGCAGCCCAAGGAGACCGTCATCGCCTTCGACGAGCCCTGGGAGGGCTCCGCCTGTGGCTACGTGACCGTCTTCGAGGACGAGGGCCGCTACCGCATGTACTACAAGGCCTGGCATCTGGACGTGAGCGAGGGGCGCCTCAAGACATCGCCTCTGCATATCGGCTACGCGGAGAGCGATGACGGCATCGTGTGGCGGAGGCCGGAGCTGGGGCTGTTTGAGTTCGAGGGCTCCACGGCCAACAACATCGTATGGCACGGCCAGGGGGACCACGGCTTCTCGCCCTTCCGCGACCCCAACCCCGAGGCGCCCTCGGAGGCGCGGTATAAGGCCTTCGGCCACGGAAAGACTGAGGCCGGCCGGGGCGTCTTCGCCTTCGCCTCTCTGGATGGCATCCACTGGTCGCTGATGCAACAGAAGCCGGTGCTGACCGGCTGCGCCTTCGACTCCCAGAACCTGGCGTTCTGGGACTCGTTCCGCGGGGAATACCGGGCCTACATGCGCGACTTCCGTGACGGCATCCGGGACATCAAGACCGCCACCTCGCCGGACTTCATCCACTGGAGCGAGCCGCAGTGGCTGCAGTATCCCGGTGCCCCCGACGAGGCCCTCTACACCAACCAGGTGCGGCCCTACTAC
>JAYENL010000153.1:0-1656 GCA_034722055.1 Armatimonadota bacterium | reverse complement strand
TCACTATCGACGACCTTCTAACGCTACTTTGTCAACTTCGCAACTGAGCGGGTCGGGTTTGCCGATGAAGTCTGTGGGAGGGAGAGCCCATGGACTTCATCGTCACCGATCCGGATCCGTTGCTCGACGCGTTCTTTGACAACTTCGCTTCGCTCTGGTCGCGGCCGAACCAGGCCGAGGGCTTTCGGGCCTACGTGCTGGGCCTCGTGTCCGAGGTCCATCGCAAGAACGTCCAGGCCATGAGCGCCAAGACCGTCGGCGAGCCGTACCAGAACCTCCACCACTTCCTGACCGAGTCTCCCTGGGATGCCGACACGCTGAACGACCTTCGGCTCGAGGCCCTGATGGCCGACCGCCGCACCGCCCCGCGCGAGGCGGGCGTCCTGATCATCGACGACTCCGGCGTCCCCAAGAAGGGCCACGCCACCGAGGGGGTCAAACGCCAGTACATCGGCCAACTCGGCAAGACCGCGGGCGGGCAGGTCTTCGTCACCAGCCACTATGCCGACGCCCGGTGCCACTGGCCGGTGGACCTGGCCCCCTACGTCCCGGACACCTGGCTGCCGGAGGGCAAGGCGGACCCGGCCTTCCGCACCAAGATCGACCTGGCCCTGGACCTGGTCGAGCAGGGCTTCGCCCGGGGCCTGGGGGTGCGGGCCGTGGTGGCCGACAACTGGTTCGGCTGTAACAGACGGTTTATCAAGACCTTAGAGCAGCGCGGCCGACCCTACGTGGTCGACCTCAAACCCTCTCAGCGGGTCTTTGTCCGCCTGGCGGGCGACCTGGGCCGAAACGAGCATCGGCTGGTGGAGGCCGTGAACCTCCTGGAGCCGAACGCCTTCCGCCCCGTCGGCCTCCCGATGGCCGACGGCACGGAGCGCCAGGTGCAGGTGGCCCGGCTGCGGATCAAGATCAAGGGCCTGACGGGCCGGCGTCCGGTGGTGGTGGTCACCACCCGGCCCCACGATCCGGCGGCCGACGAGGACCTGCGGCTGTTGACCACCAACGTCGTCCAACTGCGCGACGCCACGGTGGCCCGGCTCTACGCCCGCCGCAACTGGGTGGAGGTCTTCTACCGCGAGGCCAAGGACGACCTCGGGGCCGGCCAGTACCAGGTGCGGGACCTGGCGAGCATCGTGCGGCACTGGATGCTGGTGTTCACGGCCTACACGCTGCTGGTGCTGCTGAAGCGGCAGGGTTGGCTGGCGCGGTGGTCAAAAAAAAACTCCATACCATCCGCCAGACCCTGACGGCCCTCCGCGACTACCTGTGCCAGGTGTTCCTGTTCCTCTGGCTGCCCGGGCACGGCGACGTTGTCAAAGAGCATCTACGAGACAAAGGGTATCTGTTCGAGGCCAAGTTGACAAAGTAGCGCTAAGAGGATTCACCCCCCTGGCCCATCCGGGCCGACGGCGACGGCTCCGCCCTGGCCCGCATCGACCCCGACGCCTACATCGACGACGTCCTCAACTGGCCGCCCAGCACCTCCGGCGGCACGCCGGGCGCACTGAACACCGTCCTCGACCACACGCCGCCTACCGCCCCGGCCGATTTGGCGGCGAGTCGCCTCGGCGAGGGCGCCGTCGGGCTGACCTGGTCCCCCGCCAGCGACCCCGACAGCGGCATCGGCGGATACCGCATCTACCGCGACGCGCT
>JAYENL010000152.1:0-1661 GCA_034722055.1 Armatimonadota bacterium | reverse complement strand
TGCTCTTGCCAGAGCTCTTCGAACTCGGCCCGGACCTGCTCCATCCCCTCAAGCTGCCAGAGGGTCTCCTGCTCGGGCAGCACGTCGAGCAGGTAGTGGTCAGCAAACAGGCCCTCGTTTCTGAACGGCCAGAGCTGCAGTTGCTCCACGTTGGTCCCCCTCAGCTTCTGGTGTGTAGTGCGACGTGTCGCCGATCCTTATCCCGGTGAGAAGGGCGGTGCAGGGCCTCCCTTATCCCACTTCCTCGTTGATCACCTGGCCGCCACGGCAGAGAGGTCCAATGCCCATCGCGGCGAAGACGCCCGAGGGAGCGGGTTGCCGCCTCCGGCGGCCAGCCCCTGTCACGATCTGCCGGCTGGACACGTCCCGCAAGACGTGACACGCCGGCCGCCCGCGCGGGCGGATCACGCTCTGCCCTGGCCTCCTCTGTCGATGATCGCTCACCGGCGGGCCGCCGGGGTCACCGTGGTCCGCCCGGTTTGACTCGCGTGGCGTCCGTCAGTAAACTGGCCGCCGCGTACCCCGAGGGCGAGGCAGGGGAGGACCGACTACACTGTCGGCTATGGCTCCCGAAGGGTGCGCTTTTCTCTGTCTTCACCGTCCTCCTCGTGGGAAGGTCCGCCGCCCGCCGTGGCGGAATACCTCCGAGGGGGTGGGGCGCCCATCAGGTCTCCCCCCGCCTGGTGCCAGCGGCCCGCCCCTCGCTTCCGATCCTCAGTCGTGCCTCTCTCCGTGGCGTCTCCGCCGGCGCGCCGTCCGACCGCCTTCAGGTGCTATCGTTCCCCTCGCTCGCCATCCGGGCCAGGGCTTCGCGCACCTCCTGCGGCAGCGCGGCCAGGACCTGCGCGGCGAGGTCCTCGGCCTCCGTGCGCTCCGGCCCCTCATCCTCCTGGCCCCGCCCCGCGATCTTCTCCGCCAGGGCCTCCCGGTCAACGTGTGTGTATCTCTGTGTCGTGCGCACCGAACTGTGTCCCAGGAGGGTCTGAACCTCTCGGATCGAATAGCCCTCGTCGAGCAGCTCCGTGGCGTATGAGTGGCGCAGGACGTGTGGGCTCACGTCCGCCGGGTTCAGCCCGGCCTTCTCCGCCGCGCGGTCTATCATCTGACGCACATACCTGGGCAGCACCTGAGTGCCCTTCAGCGTCGTGAAGAAGTGGCCGCCCTTCGGCCTCTCCTCGTCCCACTGGCGGAGCCAGTTCATGGTTTCCGGGTCGAGCGGCACCGTCCTATCAACGCCGCCCTTGCCGTCGCGCACTTCGACCCGGCCAGCCTGCCATCGTATGTCGCCGGGCCGCAGGTTCGTGACCTCCGAGACCCGCAGCCCTGCCCGATACATGATTTCCATCATGGCCCGGTTTCTCAACCCCGTCGGGCAGGCCGGGTTGGGCTGCGCCAGCAGCGCCCTGGCCTCGTCTTTCGTGATGGTCCTCGGTTCGCGGCGCATTTCGGGTCCCTCCCGCCTACAATTCCGATAATGTATCTTATCGGCATTATATAGGCCACCCGAAGACCTGTCAAGCCCAAGCGCAAACTTTCGGTACTCTTTCGTGGGGCGGGCGCCCCGGAGCAACCAAAACGCGGCGGCCCCGCACCCCCGGCGGGTAAACCCCTATGCCCCTCGCAGAATCGCGTCAGGCGCGAACCTCGTGCGATGCGCGGGC
>JAYENL010000151.1:0-9110 GCA_034722055.1 Armatimonadota bacterium | reverse complement strand
CAGCGGCATTCGGGTGGGGCTGCGGCCCTGCTGGGGAGCCATCAGGCCACTCATCGCCTATGTTTTTTCCGATGCTGAGCCAAAGCCGCATACAAACTCCCTCACACCAACAAGCGCATAATGTAGGTTCCAGCCTGCCATTGCTCGGTGCGCGATTGCTGTTCGAGCGGGGCCTTCAACGGCAATGGTGGACCGGCCTCCTCCGGCTGCTTCGCATCCGTCGTCGTGCGGCCCCTCCGACGGCAAAGACTGCGGGGGCCCCCTCGCCGCCGGCAATACAAGGACCCCCTCGCCGATTTGACATCCCTGGCATCCCCGACAGCCGGCTCAACCGGCATCATCCACCGCCGCGGCATGCCGTCCGGCCTTCGGATCGCCTGCTGCGTGCACCTGCCCGCCGTCGTCGATGCAGAGCATCACCGGCGCGGCGATGGCGTCGGAGGTGATCGTCAGCTCGTGGCCCCGACGTGCCAGCTCGCGCCGGGTGTCGTGGGGCACCTCTGTGTTGACTTGCAGGCTCCCGGGGGCCTTGAAGGCCCTGTCGCGGTCGGGATCGGAATCGAAGGAGTTCTCCATGTGATCGGTACTAAGGCGCGGGCGGGTCACCGCCTCGTCAGGCAGCATCCCGAACTCGATGTGGTCCAGCAGCAGGTTCAGGCTGGTCTGGTCCTGGAGGTCCCCGCCGGCCACGCTGATGGCTGCGACGGGTCTGCCGTTGCGGCTCACCAGCGTCGGCGTGAGCGTCACCCGGGGGCGCTTGCCGGGCTGGATGCGGTTCGGATGGCCGGGCGTGGTGTTCATGCTCCTGAGCCTGTTGCCCCCCGTGACGCCCGTCCTGGGGTCGGGCTCATTGCCCACCAGGTTGCAGCTCGGCGTGGCGGCGACGACGTTCCCCCAGCGATCCGCGACCACGCAGGTGGTGGTGTCGGATATGGGCGTCGCCACGTCATTCGCGCTCGCCTCACAGGGGCCAAGCAATGGCTCCATCCGCAGCGGGTCGCCCGGACGCCGCTCGCGGGAGGCCACCTCCATGTCCATCAGCGGTCGCCTGATGCGCGTGTACTCGCCCGAGAGCAGCCTCGCCAGCGGCACGCCCACCAGCGCGGGATCGCCGTACCAGGCGTCGCGGTCGGCGTAGGCCAGCTTTATCGCCTCGGTGAGCACGTGGATGTAATCCGCCGAGACGTGGCCCATCGCCCGCAGGTCATGGCCCTCCAGCAGCCGCAGCGCCTGGCAGAGCACCGGGCCTTGCGTCCACGTGTTGCACTTGTGCACCACGTAGCCGCGGTAGCCCACCGACACCGGCTCCTCCACCGTGGTCACGTGCGCCGCCAGGTCCCGCTTGCGCAGGAATGAGCCCGTCTCCTCATACCAGGCCACCAGGTCATCGGCGATGTCGCCGACGTAGAAGCGATCCCGCGCCGCGCACAGCCTCTGATCCCTGGTGCCACTCGTCTGCCGCTCCGCCTGGACCATCCTCCGCAGCGTGCGCGCCAGCTTCGAGTGCGAGTCGCTGTCCCCGGCATCGAGCAGTCTCAGCGTCGGCGCTACCACCGCCTCGAAGCTGCGGGTGCCGTACATCGCCAGCGCGGTCAGGCACAGATGCAGGGCGCCGGGCACGGGCATGGCCCGGTAGCCGCCCTCGTCGGGAATGCCGCTCGCGTAGTACCAGTCGATGGCGCTGTGGTCCAATGGGGCGCCGCCCACACCGCCGAGGACCGTTGTCCGCCGGCTCTCCGCCTCGTGGATGATGAACGGGATCTCGCCCCCGATGGCGAAGGAGCCGTAGTCGGTCACCGCCAGCGCCAGGAGGGTGGCGACGGCCGCATCTGCCGCGTTTCCTCCGTCCGCCAGGACCTCAATGCTGGCCGCGACCGCCTCTGCCCCTCCGGCCGCAACTGCGCCATCCGTGCCTGATGCCTTCCAGCCGATCTGTGCGCTGTCCACCGAATCCCTCTCTCGCCGCATCTTTCGCTCGAGCCACGCCGCCACGCCGCCGCGTTAAGTTGACTGTGCCCCCGTGATTGTCCTGCGACTCGGGGACCGTGTCTCATAGCTGGCCCGAGGTCCCGCCGCCCGTTCGCGGAACATGTTCTGCGATCCGGCTGCGGAGACTCGTGTCCCTGCGATCTCGCGACGCCAGCAAGACCGCGCGCGAAGGAAGGTTGCTGCCATGAATGCCGTCGTCTGCCGGATGCTCTCGACCGCGGCCCTGAGCGCGCTGATGCTGGCTGCGTTGCTCTGCGCAAGCCGGCCGGCACATGCGCAGGACGCCGGCGCCCCCATGATCCTGCACGTGGCGCCGGAGGGCGATGACGCCTGGTCTGGAATGCTGGCTGAGCCGAACGCGGCGGGCACGGACGGGCCGCTGGCGACGATGGACGGCGCCAGGGACGCGGTGCGCAAGCTGCGCGCCGCCGGCACGGAGGGCCCGGTGCGCGTCCTGATGCACGAGGGCGTCTACGAGCTGCCCCGGCCGGTGGCCTTCGAGGCGGAGGACGGCGGCACCGGCGAGGCCCCCGTCCGCTACGAGGCCGCGGAGGGCGAGGAAGTCACGCTGCGCGGCTCGCGCGGCGTGGTGGGCTGGGAGCCGTGGCGGGGCGAGATCTGGCGGGCCGATCTGGCGGCACAGGGCCTGGAGGGCCTTCGCTGCCACCAGCTCTTCCATCGCGGGCGCAGGCAGACGCTGGCGCGTCACCCCAACGCCGATCCCGAGCGCCCCCGCACCGGCGGCTTCATCTATGTGGAGGACAGGGGCCCGCGGCCGGCGGAGCAGTTCATCTACGCCCAGGGCGACATCCCCTTCGGCGGGTGGGAGGACATCTCGCAGGCGGAGGTCTGGACGGTCTTCGGCCGCGGCTGGAACTTCGCCCTCACGCCGATCACTGAGGTCGATGGAGAGCGCCGGATCATCACCACCCGGCGGGTCCGCCGGCCCTTCGAGCGCATGAACCGCTACTTCATCCAGAACGTGCTGGGCGCGCTCGACGCGCCGGGTGAGTGGTTCCTGGACTACGAGACCAGCACGCTCTACTACTGGCCGCCCGACGGCCGGCCGGCGGATGGCGAGGTCCGCGTGCCGGTCCTCGACAGCCTCGTCGAGGTCAGCGGCTCCATGCCCTACCCGCACGGCTATCTGAAGGTGGGGCACGACATGTCGCGCCAGGAGTTCCCCATCCCCGAGGACGCGCCGCCGGAGGAGCCCGTCGAGCACCTCTCCTTCCGTGGCCTGCGGCTCGAGGAGGCGCGGCAGGGCGGCTTCCGGCTGGTGGGCGCGCGGCGCTGCGAGATCGTGGGCTGCACCGTCACGAACGTGGGCAACGTCGGCATCAACCTCGGCGGCGTCGCCAACGCTCACGAGGAGGTCGGCAACCCCCGCGTGACCCCCGCGGAGGGCTTCTCAGGCGGCGTTGGCGGCGGAGGCCAGAACCTGCTCTTCAACGACCCCTGCATCACCTGCCGCGTCATCGGTTGCGACGTCTCCGACGTCGGCTCCGACGGCATCTTCCTCTATGGTGACGGCAACGAGGCCGAGAACAACCATGTCTTCAACTCCGGGCTCTTCGACAAGGACTGCGCGTGCATCAACCTCTGGGGTGAGGGGAACGTCGCCCGCCGGAACCACCTGCATGATGTCCCCCGCAACGCGGTCTTCCTCAAGGGTGTCGAGAACACGGTGGAGCTCAATGATATCCGCCACACCATGCTGGAGACCTGCGACGGCGGCGCCATCCGCATGTGCCAGCGCAATCTGGCCCTGCGCGGCAACATCATCGCGCACAACCGCATCGTGGACACCGTCGGCTACGGCTACCCCTACACAGCCCGCACCTTCCAGTCGCCCTACTACTCCTGGGGCGTCTACCTGGACGACTTCACCTGCGGCACGCGAGTGATCGGCAACATCATCGCGCGCACCGGCCGCGGTGGCGTCATGATCCACGGCGGCAGCGACAACCTGGTCGAGGGCAACATCATCGTGGACGCCGGCGACTACCAGGTCGAGCACGCGCCGATCCGCGATCGTCCCGTCTCCGGCAACCTTGTGGAGCGCAACGTCATTGTCTGCGATGGCGGCGCGGCGTGGGTCTATCGCTGCACGAGGTGGGTGGCGGGCGCCGTGGACTTCAGCCACAACCTGGTCTGGACGCGGGGCCAGCCGGGGCGGGTGGACCTTGGCCGCGGCGGGGAGACCTTCGAGGACTGGGAGGCCTGGATGGCGTTCGGCCTCGACGACGGCTCGCGTCTGGCTCAGCCGCAGTTCGCCGATCCGGCCGCCGCCGACTTCCGCCTGCAAGAGCACTCGCCGGCCTTCGACCTGGCCTTCCAGCCCATCCCCACCGAGCAGATCGGCTGCTATGAGAGCCCGGACCGCGCCTCCTGGCCGCTGGAGGCCGAGGTGACGCGCGAGGTGCCGCTCCTCTACACCCAGCCGGTGCTGCCGGTGCGCGAGGACTTCGAGATCGACCTCGCCGGCCGCCCTCCCCGGCACGGGGATGTCATGGCCGAAGGGGAGTCCCGCATCGTGGTCACCGACGAGCTGGCCGCGGGCGGGCACCAGTGCCTGCAGATCGTCGATGCCCCGGACCTGCGCCAGGTGTGGATCCCGCGCATCTACTACCCGCTGGACCACCACGAGGGCCGGGTCAGGGTAGCCCTGTCGCTGCGCCTCAGCGGCGAGCGCCCGCCCCAGCTCTACATCGACCCCCGGCAGTACTCCGACACCGGCCCCAGGGAGTACTTCAGCGGACCGATGCTGCACGTCCAGCAGGATGGCAGCCTCACCGCGGCCGGCGAGCCCCTGGCGCAGCTCCCGGCCGATGAGTGGGTCCGCCTGGAGATGGTGCTGGCCCTGGGCGCCGACGCGCCCGACAGCACTGAGCTGACCCTGGAGCTGCCCGGCGCGGAGGCTCGGACGGTCACCGTCCCGCACGTGCATCCCGAGTTCGCGCGCCTCGAGCGCCTCGTGATCGCCAGCGTGGCGGATGGCGACGCCCTCTTCCACCTCGACGACATCGTCATCGAGCCCGTGGCGGAGTAGAGTTGAACGGCAGAGGTGCGCGTACTACCCCGCGTTACCGTAACACACCTGCGCCAACCATGGAGAGGCCGCCGTGAGCGAAGCGAGCGGGCGCGAGGTGAAGGTGGAGAGAGGCCCGCCAGGCGCCTCCGATGAGCGGCACGTGCCGTGAACGCGCCGCTCAAGTTCCACCCGGCCCACCTGTTAAGTAGTGCAGGCGCCCTCGTCTGCACGCTTTTCGGGCCCTCACCAGAGACACGTGTTGGGCCGGGGTGGAACCTTCGGCCTGCTCGGTCCCCTCACAGGCCTCACCGGGCGCTGCGCGCCCGGCGGCCCCTCCACCTGAACGGTAGCCACACTCATGACAGGGAGGCGTGGCGACTGCACTCCTCGTCAAGGTCCCACGATTCCCGCAAGTGACCACTTGGCGCCCGCCCCTACCCCGCGAAGTGCTCCTGGCGCATCAGGTAGCCGCCGCAGGGGTATATGGTGATGTCCTCGTCGCCGATCACGCGGCTGTAGAGGATGCTCATGCCCAGGCTGTCCTGCCCCTCGTGTGGCATCCCGATGATGGCCATCCCGGCCTGCCGGGCGGCCTCTGCCAGCGGCGCGCCGGGGGTGACCATGAGGCCAGTGGTGACACCCGCCTCCCCCAGGGCCGCCAGCACCTCCCCGCTCGGGTTCCAGCCGCAGCCCATGGCGCAGAAGACCTTCCCCAGGGCGCGCTGCGGCTCGCCGACCACGATGCGCACGCCGTCGCCCCGACCCTCCATCCGCCCCATCTCCGGCGTCTCGCTGAGCGCCTCTACCGCCTGGCCCAGTGTCTCCGGCCGCCGCGCCTCCATTACCTGCAGCGTGTGCGCCAGGTGGCAGTTGTCCGCCGGCGTATGCACCAGCGCCACCGGGATGTCACGTTCCCCCGCGAGCTGCAGCTTGTCGTCGCGCGACCAGCCCTGCCACTTGGTGGTCGCGAACTCGTCCATCAGCCGCTTCGCCCGCTCCTCAGGCACCCCCGAGTCCACGATGCGATGGAACTGCGCGGAAAGCACGTCCTCGATCGCCCGCAGGCCCCAGCCGCTGGTGTGGTGCGAGATGATGGCGTCCACGCGCTCGCCTTCGGAGCGGAGGCGCTCCACCAGATCGAAGGCCTCCTTGCTGATGTCGATGCCCGTCACGAAGCCGGTCAGCTCGGTCTCCGGGTCACCGTAGACCAGGCGCGTGTCACCGAAGGGATTGCGCAGGCGCTCCTCATCGAACCCCAGCGCCGCCGCGGTGGGCATCTGCCGGTAGGCCCTCTCCAGCGCGGACAGCTCAGCCTCGATGGCCCTTCGGCCGCGGACGTCAGCGTCGATCCCCATCTGCACCGACCGCTCGCAGAACTCGCTCAGGGTCATGGATACTCCCTCGCTTCTCGCATTCGTAGTGGCGCCGAAACGCTGCAGCCGATCGTGCCTCCCGATGCTACCGCGGCATCGTCGGCTCATCGCCGGGGGCCAGCACCACGATCTCGTGCGCGTAGGTGCGCTTCTCTTGCCCCTCGCTGACGCTGCTCCAGTTCCCCCGGGTCACGCTGTCGATGTATGACGCCTCATCCTCATCGAAGGCCGACAGGTCGAACTCCTCCGGCAGCGGCATGACGCGGTCGTTGTCCTCGCAGATGGTCACCGGGAAGCCCTCCGCGAGCATCTCCGGCGGCCAGAAGCCCTCCTCGCCCCATCGATCGCCCGGCAGCGTGATCTCCATCTCCTTGCCTAACATCAGCATCCGGAAGCCGCCCCGATCGATGCCCAGCGCCGGCGCGTCCACGTGCAGCGTGGCCACCGATGGCACCTCGTCGGGGAAGAGCGCGACGCCGATCCAGTCGCCCTTGCGCAGCGCGCTCATCACCCGGAAGCCCTCGCCCTCCGCAAAGACCTCCGGCGAGGAGCTCTCCCGCACAAGCTCCGAGAGCCACTGTGCAAGCTCCGGGCTCTCGCCCCTCTCCAGCAGCGCGCCCACGTCGAGGTGAACGCCGATGACCTGCCCCTCCCCCAGCGCCCTCCTCGTGACCGCCGGCGCCCCGCCGGGCTCGAAGCGCGCCAGCACCTCCGTGCCCCCAGCGGCCTCCGCCCGCCGCGGCGGAGCCTCCAGCGCCAGCGGCACCCGCCTCTCGCCGGCCACCATCGCCGCCGGCGCCTCCTCGCCCGCCTCGGCGTGACTCACCCCCACCATCTCCGAGGTCAGGTCCTGCTCCCCGGTCAGGTCCGGCCGGGAGGTGGACCAGTGCGCGCCCAGGGAGATGATCGTGCCGCCCGCCTGCACGAACCCCCGCAGCCTGTCCATGACTTCCGGGGCCAGGCCCCGGACTGAGTAAGGCGCGGCGACCAGCACCCGGTAGCGATCGTGCAGCTCCGTGGCGCGGGTGAACACCACCTCCACGGGCTGGTGACGGGAGATGGTGCGCACGATGGCCTGCTCCCCATTGACCGCTGGCCGCGGGTCCGCCAGCAGCATCTGCAGCGCGTTCTGGTGGTGCAGCAGCGCCACGCGCGCCAGGGACTGGGCGTTCGCCCAGCGCCGCTGGTTGGTGATGTGCCGGGCGAGCTGGTGCGGCAGGTCCGGGTTGTTCCCGTACATGATCAGCCGCCAGAGCTGGTTGAAGGTGAAGTAGGTGCCGCCGGGGCTCTCGCCCCGGAAGCAGTGCGTATTGTACAGGCCCCATCCGTCGTGTGCGTGCGCCCACCGCACGGTGCCCGGATAGTAGGCCTCCGCGCTGGTGCGCGGGCTGCACACGAAGAGGTCGGCGCCCAGGCGTGCCAGCCGCACGCTGTCCATCCCCCAGCACCAGCCTGACGAGTAGTGGGCCGTCGCCAGAACCTCCAGGCCGTACTTCAGCCCCCTGCTGTGGCAGTAGTCGATCAGGTCCCGCACGTAGTCGGTGATGACCTGCTGCTTGAAGAGGATGTAGCGGCGGCGCCACACGTCATCGGTGTCATCCCACTGCCGGTGCAGAGCGAGCCGCTGAGCCATGTCCTCCGGCGGCGCCTCCCCGAACTGCTCCCGGCAGAACTGGCCGAAGCGCGGCAGGTCGTCCTCGTGGAAGTCGGCGTAGGTGAACCATAGCTCATCGTAGGCGCCGATGCCCTGGAAGCTCTCCGAATCCCCGTATCGATCCGCGTACTCGTCGATCAGCCGGTGAACCCGCTCCCGCCAGGCGGGGCTCAGCAGGTCCTCCACATAGGAGCGCGTTCCATACTTGTACAGGTTCCCCTCGGCGTCCTTGGCGCAGTACGTCTCGGCGAACTCCTCGGAGCGCGCGCAGGAGTGCCAGCCGGCCCACACCCTCATGCCCTCCTCCTCCGCGATCTCCACCAGCATCCCCAGGGGATCGAAGTGCGGATACCTGACGCTGGAGTCCGGCACGTCCGTGTTGTGGTAGACGCGCTCGCCGGAGACGTCCGTCCAGTAGATGATGTCAGTGACGCCCAGCCACTTGAGCTGCAGCACATCCATGCGCAGGCGGCTGCGGAAGAATGCCAGCTCCTCCTCCGTCTGCGCCCCGCGCATCTCATACCCCCGCCAGGTCATGGAGTCGTAGGTGATGAAGAACCGCCCGCCCAACTGGGTGACCGGCGGCCGCGGCAGGTAGCTGCCCTGCAGCATCTCCCCGCCGAACCACTCCTCATCGGGGAGCAGCCGCCGCATCTCCTCAACCTCCATCTCCTGCTCCAGTTGCTCGCGCGCCTGGGCGATCTCGTCCTCCGGCCTCTGGCTCACCCGCGCCGCGCCGGCCCAGGTCAGAGCGTTGACCACGAGCTGCAGCTCCGCCCCGCTGGGCCTCTTCTCACCCTGGGCGTAGGTTGCCGGATCGTACCAGTAGCCGGGGATCATGCCGTTGAGGACCACGCGACCCGCCCCGGCCTCTCCCACCACCACGACCGGCGCATCGGAGCGATCGCTCACCAGCACGGTGCCGTCGGGCCCCGGCTCCAGCAGCAGGTGGTCGTAGTAGGCGTGTTCGAACTGATCCGGCAGACCGCTGATGACCGGGTGTGCCTCGCCGCGCGGCATTACCACCGTGTCCTCTCGCCGCCCGGAGACCTTTGTGGCG
>JAYENL010000150.1:0-34689 GCA_034722055.1 Armatimonadota bacterium | reverse complement strand
CGCCATCGGCTCCGGCGCGCTTATTCGGCCGACAGCTCCAGCTCGCGCGTCGCGGTGGCTCCGGTCGCAACGTCCGTGGCCCGAATGGTCCAGGTGCCCGGCTGGTCGTCGAGCGCGAAAGGCAGCCCTCCGACCGCCCGGCCGCCGTCGGCCCGCAGGTTGCGAGCGTACCAGGCCCGCTCGGCCCCATCGGGTCCGGTGACGGTCACATGGATGACGTGCCGCCCCACATCGCCGCCGGCGGCGATGCGCGCCACGTAAGACACCTGCTCGCCCTGAGCCGCCGTGTCTGGCAGCCGCAGCTCCACGCCAGACACCTCGTAGGGCAGCAGCGCGTACAGGTGGGCGCGACCGGGCTGCAGCCTGCTCGTCAGCCTGTCCCTCTCGCCTATGTGCCGCCCGGCGCGCACGTCATACAGGTGCGCGCGCCGCCCCAGGTGGACGGTCACCGGCACGGGCTCCGGGATCTCCGCCTGCCTGTTGGTGTACTCCATGCCGGGCCGGGGAAGCCCCTGCAGGATCCCCACGTACTCGATCTCGCCGGCGCGGAAGCGGGAGATCTCCACGTGCGGCTGCGGGGGCTCAATACGCACCGGCGGCGCCACGCCCGCCCAGTCCATGGCCTGGCTCAGCAGCGTCCGCCACGCACCGCCATCGGCCCAGCCGGCGAAGTTCCCCTCCCTGCCAGCCGCGTCAACCAGCTTGCTGTAGCCCGCCAGCCCGAAGTTCAGGAGCATGGTCCTGCCAGCGCCATGCTCGTGAGTGATGAGCGCCGGTGCCTCGCCGACGCTCCCCAGCGGCCGGCCGCCGGCGACCTCGACCTCGGTGTCGCCCACGACGCTCGCCGGGGTCAGCGTCTCCGGCAGCCCCACGCCCTGCGCTCCCTCAGCCAGGACCAGATCGCCGTGAGCTGGGGCGAACTGCTCCGGACTCAGCCGCACGCCCAGCAGCTCGTCCAGCGCACCGGCCTCGCGGGCCTTCCCGTGCTCGTCGGTGACGCCGGGGCGCAGGTCCGCGATGACCGTCCCACCATCGCTGGCAAACCGCTCGATGGCCTCGGCCTCGCGTTCGGAGAGGGCCTGCGCGCCGGCCAGCAGCACCACCCGGAACTCGTCGGTGCTCAGCGCCCCCTCCTCGACCTGCTCGTAGGAGAGCACCCGGCACTCCAGCCCGATGTCGTGGATGAGCTTCACCGCGTCATTGAGCTCATCGTGCATCGACGGGAACTCGGGCGTGACGTGCGCCACGTGCACGCTGGATGGCGAGTAGAGCAGGGCGATGCCGTCGTGCTGGCGCTCAGCGGTGATCAGCAGCTTGCCGATGCCCCGCTTGAACTCCTTGATCTCCTCGCAGGCGGCCTCGAAGAACGGGTACAGCGACAGGTCGGGCGCCATGACGCCGCCGGCGCCGCTGTGGCCCATCCACACCCAGAAGGAGTTCGAGCCCTTCAGCAGGCTGCGCCAGGGGAACCACCGCATGTGCGCCTCATTGCGGTTGCCTGTGTAGCCCCCGAACCAGCCCGCACCCAACAGCGTCCCGGGCTGGGCGAAGTCGTGCCAGGCCGCCGAGACGAAGTCGCGGTAGTAGATGTTGTTGAGGTCCATCGCCCGCGACAGCTTCCAGTAGTCGGCCGCCCGCAGGCTGCGCACGTAGACGTCCGAGCCCTCGTAGCCCACCCGCGCCTCGGGCACCACCTCCCGGATGACGTCCCGGCTGAAGGCGTGGATGCCCGCCCACACGCTCTCCATGTGCCGGCGGTGGTCCACCCACTGCGCGTAGCGCCCGCTCTCCTCCGCCTGCTCCAGCGTGATCGGCTCCACCTCCGCGAAGCTGGGGTAGTCCGTCCCCCACTCCGCGTTCAGCGCGCCGATGGTCTCATACTCCCGCTCGCACCAGTCGCGGAAGTCCGCCACGCAGGTCTCCGAGAAGCACAGGTCGTAGTTCCCGGCCACGAAGTGATTCTCGTCGCCGAGGCTGAAGTCGGAGGTCGAGTAGGGCCCGGCCCGCTCGGCCACGGTCGTGAGCTTCTCGCGCACCTGAGCCCGGTACTCCGGATCGGTGAGGCAGGGATCGCGGACGTGGTCGTCCTGGGCGCGCGTCTTCTTTGGCTGGTACCAGTCGGTCTTGCGGTCAACGAAGCGCGTGGCGTAGGGCAGGTGCCACAGGTTCTCGTGCGGCGCGATGGGCGAGAAGCCGGTGTACTGCGTGTCGATGCCGTGCTCGTAGAACTCCCGGGCGATGTATCGGCTGATGAAGTCGTTGCCCAGGCTCTGCCACATCACGTGGCGGACGTCCTCCGGGTCGGGGTGCAGATCGCTGACGGAGTAGTCGATCCGCGCCACGTCCAGCAGCTCGTCGCCGGCCCGCAGCTCCACCCGCAGGTGGCTCACGATGCTCAGCGGCTCCAGCGTCTCGAGGCTGAAGGACATCGGCTCCGCCCCCTCCACCTCCATGACGGCCCGCTCGAGCTGCCGGCCGAAGTTATCGCGCACCGTCAGCACCAGCGCAGCCTCCCCCGGCGCCCCGGCCACGCTCGCCCTGCCCGTTACCGGCTCCGACCGCGAGAAGCTCTCCCGGTCCAGCGCCACCTCCTCCAGCCGCGCCTCCGCCTCCACCGCCACCGCCGCCGTGGCGAAGTCAATCACCTCTTCCCCGCGCGTCAGCCACACGCTGGCCAGGTACTCCCCGCGGGCCAAGCGGGGCAGCTCAAGGGCCGCGCGCTGCTCCCCCTGCGCCACCGCGACCTGCTGCGTGGCCTCGTGCCACAGCTCGCCGGCGTGGTCCCGCACCTCCACCCGCAGCCGGCAGTCGCCGAAGTCGCGCTCAGCCGCGAGGCCGACGGACAGGTCCGCCGGCAGCGCTGCGCGCTCGAAGCTCGCCGGCTCGGGGCCGGGCACCGAGAGCCGCGCCTCCGGCTCCTTGTCGGCGCCCCACAGGATGGTCCGGGCCGCCAGCGCCAGGTAGTAGTCGTAGTGCGGCTGCACCTCCATGACATCGCCGCCGGGGGAGGGGGTCATCATCTGCAGACCGGGCGGCCGGATGCCCTGCAGCAGGGCGATGCGCCCGTCGTGGAACTCCGTCGCCTGCACGACACCGCGCGCGAAGGCCGACGCGCTGTCATATGCGCTGAAGGCCGGCAGCGCCCGGAAGGGAAGCCCGCGAGCCAGCACCTGGGCATCGGCGCCGGGCTGCTCGAAGCCAGGATTGGGCACCAGATTCGTCTCGTCGCCGACCCGCGCGAGCCTTACGTCATCGTACCACACCGTGCCCAGCCCGCGGGTGAACAGGTAGACGGTGACCTCCCCATGCTCGCCGGAGTTGAACTCCACGGCGGCGTGGTCCCACTGGTGCGAGACCTCCAGGTCCCGGGCCGCCTTCACAGGCAGGACGCTGATCCAGGCGCGCCCCTGGGCGAAGTCCGTGCTGCGATACCACGCGGAGAATCGGTAGTCGGTGTCCGGCTCCACCGCGATCTTCTGGTGGTAGGCGGCGTAGGGTGAGCCCCTGCTGCCCGGCTCGGCCTTGATGCCCACGATGCGCGCGCAGGCCTCCCCCGAGTGCGGATTCTCGCGCACCACCGTCCCCTCGAACTCGCCCTCCCCGAAGTAATCCTCGATGCCCTGCGCCTCGCCCGTCCACACGTAGTAGTGCCAGTGGAACTTCGCCGAGGCCATGATGCGATCCAGGTACTCGTACTCCGCCGGCACCACGCAGCCGACCAGCCCTGTGCCCTCGCTGACCTGCGCCAGCACCAGGTAGCGGCAGTCGATGGGGATCTCATCCCACTTGATGTTGCCGAGCACGATCACATCCCACCGCTCCTGCAGGTAGCCGCGCAGGCGGTCGGCCAGCTCCTCATGGGAGTTGCCGCGAACGAGCTGCCACCGCTTCGCCTCCGCACCCGGCGCGAAGACGTCGCGCTTCTCCATGGCCAGCACGCGGTAGTCCAGGCTCACCCGCTGCGCCAGCTCCACCACCTCCCGCATGGCATCGCGGTGCGTGATGAAGAGGGCGCGAATCGGGCCCCGGTAGTAGGGCTTCGCCCACGCGATGTGAGGCGTCTGCACGGCCTCGGTCGGCTCGAAGAAGATCTCGTCGTAGAGGGGACGCGTCTGCTCCGCCGCCTGTGACGTCCAGGTCAGTGCGATGCAGAGCGTCAGTGCAAGCAACCTCGCCGTTCTGCGCATGGCAACCCCTCCCTGCAACTGGTCGGCCTTGGCGCGACACACTCCCTCGGCCGGCCGCTCAGCGCTCTCACTCGGTCTCCCGTGTCCGGCGCCAGATGATGATGGTGCCGACCGCGCCGGCGGCAGCGATCAGCGCCAGGACGATGCCCACTCTCGCGGCCAGGCTGGTGGCGAGGCCCTGGTTCTCGATCAGCTCGGCCTCCGCGTGCAGCGCCATCTGAGCCGGTCTGACCGCCGGCAGCTCCGGCGCGCGTCCCACCAGCGTGATGCGCCGGCCCGGCGTCGCGTCAGCCCCATCACTACGCGGCTCATCGCCATCGGGCTCCGGGTCGGTGGCCGGACTCCCCTGCTCAGAAGACTCAGCGCCCGCGGCGCGCTCCTCGGACGCCTCATCGCTGGTGGACGTCGCCGCTGGCTCCTCGACGCCTTGCGCTTCGACGGTCGGGGACGGCGGCGTCAGCCGGGCCTCTCCCGCAGGGGACGCCGGCCGTGAGAGCTGCGGCTCGGCTGCAGAGGGTCGAGCGGCGGACGCCTGCGAGGAGCCCGGCACGTCGATCGCCTGCTCCGGCACCTCCGCCCCAGGCTGCCGATCCACCGCAGTGGTCGCGACCGCCCCCGATGCATCCGCCTCCACGTCATCAGGGTCGGCAGCGCCCTCATCCACCCGGTCACCGAAGTCGAGCAGCACGAAGCCGGCCTGCGTGGCCTGCCCGGTGGCCCACTGCGGCAGATGCGCTGCCCAGTCCCAGCTCATCAGCAGGTCGATGCCGGGGTTCGCGACCTTTAGCTCGCACGCGCATGGCCCGTGCATGAACTGAATCAGCTCGGCCAGGCCTGCAGCGGTCACGCCCTCACCGACGTAGGGCGGCAACACATGAGCGCGGCCGAAGGCGCCGAAGACCATCGACGCCCGTATATCCACCAGGTCGCCCTCGACTGACAGGAGCTGCCGCACAAGCCAGCGCTCTGCGGGGTCGTCCCGGTCCACGACCACCAGCCCCACGTGGCACTGCTCATCCGATCCCGCAGCGGCGGCCTCCCGGGCCACGCGCACGACGCGCCCTCTGTCCCCCGCCGCCCGGTCAGCGAGCACCACCAGCACGCCGGCATCCCCTCCGCTCAGCGCCCGCGCCAGCTCCCGCCGCTTCGGCGAGTCCACCAGCCCCGCCGCCATGCCCGCGTCCAGGCGGCCGGCATACAGCTCGCCGCGGGCAGACGTGATCACGTGCAGCGGCAGATCATCGCCCCGATGTCGCCGCCAGACTCGCTGGTGCCTGTCCGGAACCTGCCCCTCCGGCCCCACCTCCACCACCTGGAAGGTCAGGTTCGCGCTCCCGGCCTCAGCCGCCGAGGCCCTGCGCAGGCGCTCGGCGACCGCCTTGTCTGACTCCGGCTGCGTGCCGGCGCGGTGGAAGTACCGGACCTCGTAGCGCTCCGCCCGCCACTCGTACATGGAGTACTGGTACACGGGGGTGTCGCAGGCCCACAGCCCGGCGGCCAGCGAGAGCGTCGCCACCACGCCAGTTGCGCAGCGCACCCATGCGTGATGCATCCGGGGTCTCTTCCTCTCGCGCAATCGGTCACTGCGGCTGGTAGGCCACGATCAGCTCCGGCCCGTCGCCGCTCTCGCGCGCCAGGAACACTGCCGCATCGCAGGATGTCGGCACGATCCCAAGCGACAGCTCGTCGCGGGCCCGCAGATCGACCTTCAGCAGGTGCTCGCTGACCTGGCCGAGCTCCACGGCCCCCAGCGCCCCCACCTTCTCGCCGGGACTCGGCCGGGCCTTGTAGGTCACCGTTGTCTCCTCCCAGGGCTCCTCCACCACTCGAACGTCGCCGGCCTCCGCGCTGTTGGAGTGTCCACCGTCATGCGTCCGCAGACGCAGCTTCGCCATGACGGGCCGGCCCGGCACATCCAGCGGGAAGCGCAGGTAGATCAGCGTGTGCGAGCCGTCCCCCAGCTCCCTGTCGCCACCGTCTACCGTCACAGTGGCGCCCGAGCCCATGGTGCCATTCGGCTGTGCGTGTCGGACGCTGGCGTCAGCGGCGGCCTCGATGGTGACCGCGGGCAGGTCCTCGGGCCACTCGGTCAGGTGGTAGCCCATCTGCTCCTCCGCATGCTCCAGCCACGTCTCCCAGATGGCGAGCGCCTCAGGGTAGCGTCGTGTGAGGCTCAAGCCCTCCGCGCCCAGGCTCTCCAGGACGCTCCAGGTTGTCAGTTCGAGCACCTCGGCCGCCTCGGACCGCAGGCCCGGGATGGCCGAATGTTCCGCTGCCGCCTCCGCGTCGAGGGCCTGCGCCCGCCCGCCCAGACCGGCGAAGGGGCAGACGCTCACCAGCGCGTACTGCCGCCCGGGGTCGAGGTCGAGCCGCACTGACCGACGGTCGGCATCGTAGGTCACCTCAAGCCCGGCATGATACAGCGAGTTGAGCTCCTGCGACGCCCGGCCATGGCTCAGCGGATTCAGCCGGTCCGCAACACGGGGATTGCTCAGGTACTCCAGCAGCTCAGCGCCCGTGACGCGATGGCGCACCAGGCGGGCGTCGGTCACGTGGGCCAGCAGCTCGCCCAGCGTCAGCGTGCCGGCCTCCACGCGATCGCCCTCCAGCCACACGCTGTCGCAGGGGATCAGCGCCATGTCGGCGTCGGCCGCCTGACGCAGCACCTCGGCCAGCCAGTAGCCGAGGTTGTGGCGCGCCAACGGTCTCCGGAGCGTCTGCACCTGGGCGTCCATGCCCGGCAGCGACACGCGCTCCAGCTCTACCGCGCTGAGCAGCGGAACGCTGTCGGCGGCCGGCTCCTCGACCCGCGGAGCGAATTCGATCTGCAGCTCGCCGCGCACCGGCACCGGGTCGAACTCGCGCACCAGCGGCCGGCTCGGCCCGCCGGCCGCCTGGCGCACGTCCAGGCCCTCGGCCACAGTCTCGCCCTGCAGCCTGATATCCACCGGCGGCTGACCCTCGCCCTCCGGCGGTGCCAAGAGGTGCAGGCGCACCCTGTACGCCGCGGGAGCATCGCCTCGCTGGACCAGAGGCACCTCCAGCCGCCTCAGACCCCGGAGGCCGGACGTGTGGAGCCAGGGCGTGGCGGCTCCCTCGATCGCCGCCAGCCGGGGATCGTCCGAGACGTATCCGCCACCCTCATGCAGGGTCGGCTTCAGCTCGAACTGAGTCTGCATGCGCGACCACGGCCGGGGGTAGGAGAGCCACAGCTTACCGTCGGCGGCCCGGCGGTCGCCGGGCGCGCCCAGGTTCACTGCCAGATGCGTCACGGGCCTGTGCGGGCCGGGGGTGCTGAAGAGGCCCCAGGTCCGCGGCTTATCCACCGGCTGGAAGACCACGGTGCACTGGATGGCGTAGAGGCACTGGCAGCCGGAGCTGGCCTCGGGCATGACCACCAGCCCGCTGGCCGGGATGGCGTTGATCCAGCAGCCGGGGCGGAGGGCGCCGAAGTGGCAGGTGCCGTAGTCCTCCACCAGGTCGTAGTAGCCCATGAAGCTGGATCGGAACAGCAGCAGGTTGTCGGCCCCCGAGATGCAGCCGCAGTGATGGCCGGGGCGCTCGAACTGCCAGGGGACCTGCTCCCCGGTGATCGGGTGCGCGCGCATTCGCTGCTCTCCGGTATGCAGATCGAAGGCCCAGGGCTCCGCCACGAACTGCTCGCCCACGATCAGCGGTCGGATGCGATACCCGATCCGCTTGTGCCACAGCAGCTCGCCGTCCTGGGCGGCGAGGGCCACCGCGCGGCGCTCGCCGTAGTCGCCCCCCAGGAACTGTCCCCAGTAGTGGCCGTTCCAGTGGGCCGCGCTGAACACCACGACGCCGTCGCGGTACATGGCCATGAGCACGTTGCTGGCGCCGCCGCAGTCGGTGAGGTCAACCGGCCGCTCCCACAGCGTGTCGCCGGTGGCCGCGTCCAGACACACCACCATTCGCACGTCGGCGCTGTCGGGATCGCCGCCGCTCTCCGCAACCGCCTCCCGGCGCTGCTGGTCGGTAAGCTCGACGCTGTCGGCGAAGAACATCCGGCCGTCGCCGATGGCGATGGTATTGTCCTTGATCCGGGTGCCCTCGTACACCCAGCGCGGGTCGCCGCTCTCGGCGTCGAGCGCGAAGACGCCCGCGCTGAACTGCCCGTCCAGGCTGGTGCTCCCGTAGAGGAGGTCGCCGACGGTGGCGATCCAGCCCCACGCGGGGGGCTCGTCCGCAGCAGCGTCGGGCTGCTCGAAGGTGGCCGTGGTCTCGCCAGTGCTCACGTCCAGCCGCAGGCACTGCGGGCCCACGGCCACGAACATGTGTCTGGAGTTGCAGCAGGTGTTGCTCGCCCGGTGGGTCATGCCGGAGCGCACTGCGCCCTCGATCTGCCGCTCCCAGTAGCGCACGCCGTTGTAGGCGTCGTAGCACATCACCACGTTATTGCCCTGCATCAGCAGCCGTCCGTCCACTGTCAGCGGCGCCACGCTCCGGGCGTGTCGGCTGAGCATCTTGTCCGGGCCCGGATCGCCGTACCACAGCAGGCCCAGCGGGCACCTGATGTCATCGTCGCCGCCGGCGGTGTTGCCCGGCTCGGCGTACTGGTGGGTCCAGCTTCCCGCTCCGGGGAGCGCCCCGCGCACGATGGTCCCCCACAACCCGGCATCCCGGCTGACGCTCGGCTCCCCACAGTTGAACGAGCGCAGCCACCCGGTCAGCCTCTCGGCGGTGAGGGCCGCGGGCGCGTTCTCCGGCCGCCCCACGCAGACGACGCCGCCGCACGGCTTGAGAGTGCGGATGATCTCCTCAGTGACCTCCGGGAGCGCCCTGCCATGAAGGGCGCTCTCGGAGACGATGAGATTCGCGAAGTAGTCCGGGTAGGGGATGTCGCTGGTGTCGCCCTGATCGACGAAGACGCGGCCGCCGTGGACCCCGGCGGCACTCAGCGCCGCCCGCGCGGTCTGCACCCTCTCCGCATCCGCCTCCAGGCAGTAGATCTTCAGATCGGTCCGGCGCGCAAGCTCGTACGCCAGCCGGCCGGTCTCAACGCCCAGGACCAGGCAGAAGCCGCGGCGCACGCCCGAAGAGCTGACGATGGCCTCCGCCGCCGCCCGGTAGACCGCGGACATCGGCTCGTCCTCGCCGTAGACTCCCCCGTCGGCAGTCTGCTCGAGCATAGGGCCGGGCTCGCCGTCGCCGGGCGCGAAGCAGTACAGCAGGCCCGCGTCGGTGCTGACGTAGAGCGCGCCGTCGGCCGCAGCCAGCCCCCGCGCGTCGCCATCCACCTCAGCGCGCCACACCTCATCGCCGCTACCGGCATCATAGCCCACCACCAGCCCCTCCCCACCTGCGTAGAGCACGTCCCCGGCGAGGATCAGGCTGGAGGCGCAGCTCGTGGGCGTCCGCCACCTGACCTGCGCCTGCAGAGTCCGGCCCTCGATCTCCTCCAGGCGCTCCCTCGCAGCCTCCAGCTTCGCCTCGGTCTCCTCAACCTGCTCGGCAAGCTCCGCGATGCGCTCCGCGTCCTGCTCGCCCTCAGGCTTGGCCCTCTCGGCGCGAAGCCGGCCCTGCGTGTCGGAGTGCTGCCTCTCCAGGGATGTGATCTGCCGCTGAGTGGTTTTCCTTTCGCGCGTGGCCTCCGCGTATGGCTCGAAGCTGACGCAGGTGACCTCCTCGGTCAGCGGGGACCCGCTGGTCTCGGTCGGTACCGCGTCGGTGGTCATGTACGCCAGCTCATCGGCGACCACAAGCCGCCGGCAGGGGAACCAGGCGAAGCCGCCCCTGCCCGACTCCTGGTCGTAGCCCACCGCCTGGTTGGCGCCGACCAGAATGTGATCATCCGCCAGCACGGCGAAGGTGCCGCCAACGATGCCGCTGCTTCGCCAACTGTCATGGGACTGATAGAGCTTCCGACCATCCTCGCGGTCGAAGGCGGCGGGCAGGGCGCGGCCGGAGGCGACGAACAGGCGGCTCTGCGACGCCAGCAGGTAGCCGTGCGGAGACAGCTCGTTGCTGCCCGGGCCGCCCAATAGCCCCCGCTCCGCCGCCGTTGACGTGGTGTCATTGCGCCAGATCAGCCGGCCGTCATCGGCATCCGCGGCCCAGACGTAGACGCCCTCGTGCGGGAAGACGCCTGCGCCGAAGTAGGCGGTGCCATCATCGACCAGCACCCCGCTTCGGACCGGCCACCGCGACACCATCCACCCGTTGCCGATCAGCCGGTCATCCTCCGGGCCGGCCTGCAGCCGCCACACGAGGCTGCCGTCATCGGCGCTGACACAGTAGGCGTGGCCATCATCGGAGCCGAAGTAGACCCGGCCGTTGGCGACCGCAGGCGCCAGTCGCACCGGCCCGCCGGTGATGAAGGACCACCGGATGCGGCCTGTCTCTGCGTCGAGGCAGTAGACCGTGCCGTCGCCTGAGGACCCCATGAAGACCGAGCCATCCGCGACGGCCACGTGGTTCACGACATCGAAGGCGATGCGGTCCTTCTCCCAGTTGCCCTCGACCGCCTCATCGCGTGGCCCGCTCCAGGCCTGCTGCGGAGGGTACTTCTGCCGGAAGGCCCAGCGGAGCCGCAGCGGCGGCTCAACCGTCTCCGTTGTCCAGCCGCTGCGGGCGTTATCGTGGCGAACCGTGGGCCAGTCGTCGGCGAGCGCGGCGGCACTGCAGAGGGCCGCCAGCGAGATGGCGATCGCAAGGTGCGCGGCGTGACAGGGGCGACAGCGTCGGCGCGTGGCAGCCATGATGCCTCTCCATCCCAGACTCCACTCCACGAATCCCTGCGCGTCACAGTCTTCTGCGGTCGATAGGTGCCGACCTCCTGCCCCTGCCGCATCCGGGCCGCGTCCAGCGACCGCGCCTGAGGCTCACCCTCACGGAGGCGTGAGTGAGACCGCCGGTGCTGGTCACTCGGGGCGGGCCCGACGCGCCTGTGAACGTGATCGGCTCCTACCAGCGCTAGCGTTTCTCTTCACAGGCACACGTCGCAGGGAAGGACAGGCGTGGCACATGGCGAATACTCGTCGCAGCGTATGTCGGAGCTGGTCGTTGGATTGAGCACCAGTAGTGCCGGCGGGAGGGCCCAACGCTGCCCCGCATGCTGACGGTCTTGACGGCTGGCTAGAGGACATGATAGTGTGCGTGTGTCTCCGATGCGGGGGACGTCAGCGAGGGGACTCCGTGTGGGGCACGAGGAATGGCAGGAGCCTCTGCCAGGGTCTGAAGCGAAGTGTTTCGCGGTCCGTCGTGCCCTGGTCAGTCCTCCGCTCAGAGGGGCTCCTATATGAGGGTTCCTGACTTGGCGGTATGTGCTGCTGCACGCGCGGAAACCTATGGATAGCTGGCCCCCCGGCCCTCTCTGAGGATAGTTGCGTGCGGGGAACCACAACGCATAGCCGCAGTCGCCCGGATGATCACGAGGCGAACACCAGGGGAGCTTCGCGTGTGGTATCAGCATCAGGGCTCCGTGCCGCAGGCTCCAGCCCGGACCATTGGCCGGCGTTCTCGCGATGAGGGCGAGCTCGCCCGTTAACGCAGCGCGCCGCGCTCTCACCTGCGGACCGACGCGAACAACCGGGATAGACGAGGATACACTGAAAGTCAGCGCCTCACAGCATCATGCGATAGGTGGCACAGCAGTATGAGCAAGCGTAAGGTCATCATCGGAATTGATGGAGCTCCTTTCTCCCTGATGGAGGAGCTTGCCGATCAAGGAGTGATCCCGTTTCTGCGCTCGCTGGCGAGGGACGGGGTATTCCGGCCGATGCGTTCGTCCGTCCCGGCAGTCTCCTCGGTGTCCTGGAGCTCAATCGTTACCGGACGCAATCCTGGTGAGCATGGTATCTATGGCTTCTCCGACATGGTGCCGGGCACCTATAGCATCCGCTACCCCAACTTCCTGGACCTGAAGCGGCCGCCCTTCTGGCACCACGAGACAGGTAACTGCGTTATCATCAATGTCCCCTCCACCTATCCAGCGCAACCACTGCAAGGCTGCCATATCTCGGGTTTCGTCTCACCACGCCTGGAAAAGGCAGTCTATCCCAGCAGCGAGCTGGAGACCCTGGAGACTCTGGGCTACAGAGTTGATCTGGACGTCGAGAAGGCCAAGCAGTCGGAGCTGGTGCTGTATAAGCAGCTCTACGAAACACATGCGAAACGAGAGGAGTTGGCGGACTACCTCTGGGAGGAATATCACCCTGCGGTCTTCATGTTGGTAGTCACCGGTAGCGACCGCATCGGCCACTTCGGCTGGCATCATTGGCAAGATCAGGATCACCCGAGCCACGACAAGTTCCTGGAGTACTTCCGGCGGGTCGATCAGACCATCGAGCGCATTGCGGAACGGCTGAACCCGGAGGATAGGCTTCTGGTCCTCTCCGATCATGGCATGGAAGGCTCGGTCCACGAGGTGAACTTGAACGCCTGCCTGATGGACGGAGGCTTCTTGAAGCTCGACCAGGGGGAGGCCAGGAAGTATAACCGCATCCAGGAAGGGTCAGCCGCGTTTGCTCTGGAGAACGGCCGTGTCTACGTGAACGAGAGAGAGCGCTTCCCCAAGGGCTCGGTTGAGGCAAGCCAACAGGAGGCGCTCCTTGACCGCTTGACCGAGTTCCTCGCGCAGTTGCAGGTCAACGGCGGGAAGGCGATCAGGCAGGTCCACCGCCGCGAGGAGATCTACTACGGAGATAATCTGCACAAGGCGCCCCACCTTGTGGCTGTACCCAATCCCTCATTCAGGCTGGTCGGACGACTGACTGCTGATCTCCATCAGCCGAGCAGACTGCCGGGGATGCACAATGACCAGGCGTTCCTAATGGTCAGAGATCCCCGAGCCGACGAGATCGTGCCCGAGACTCCGACCGTTGAGGATGTCGTCTCGATCATCAGGGATTGACAGGAGATGAGCAATGAGCGGCCACGGCAAGCACCTGCATAATGCCAACAAGACGTGCTGGAACTGCCCGGCAGCCGACATCGTCGGGAGCATTGATTTCACCGCCTGTGGCCAGTCGCGGGAGAGACCCGAGGAGGAGCACGACGGCCAGATACTCATAGAGTGCCGCCGGCGCCCGGAACTGGGCACCTTCGACCCCTCTATCACCTTCGAGCAATGCCCGGAATGGGAGCCGACCGATTACGGGTACATGCTCAAGAACATGAGAGTGATGATCCTGGGGATCGACGGCTACTTGGGCTGGACGCTGGCGCTGAAGCTGGCGCGGCTCGGCTGTCAGGTCAGCGGGATTGACAACTATACCCGGCGCGATTGTGTCATGGAGAAGGGCGCCCACACCGTCGTGCCGATTGCTCGAATGACCCAGCGCCTGGAAGCGGCTCAGGAAGTCCTGGGGCTGACCATCAACTTCCGACGGATGGACATTCGGGACATGGACAAGCTCAATGAGTTCATGCAAGAGGTCCGCCCCGAGGCGATCGTCCACTACGCCGAAATCCCCAGCGCTCCCTACTCAATGGTTGATGCCGAGCACGCCATCGAGACGCAAAACAACAACACTCTGGGCACGCTGGGCCTGTTGTGGGTGATGAAGGATGTCGTTCCAGAGAGCGCTCTTATCAAGCTTGGCACCATGGGGGAGTACGGCGCACCGCTGACCGGGCGGCCCCTCTTTGAGGGGATGTTTTCCAGCGACGCAGTGCTACAATGGGATGAACGTGAGTGGAGTATGGGCGGCGAGATCACCCCCCGCGATCCGGTCAGCTTCTATCACTGCTCCAAGGTCCAAGACACCTTCAATATTTACGAGGCCTGCAAGTACTGGTGGCTTCGCTCCTATGACATCATGCAGGGGATCATCTACGGGGTGCACACCCCGGAGGTGTGCAAGGACTACCGGCTTCGCACTCGCCTCGACATCGACGAGTGGTTCGGCACTGTCATCAACCGGTTCGTCGCGCAGGCCGTCCTGGGCATCCCGCTCACGATCTATGGCAAGGGTGAGCAGATCCGGGGCTTCATCGCCCTCGCCGATGCGATGGAGTGCATGACGCGGCTCCTGGTGTCGCCGCCCGAGCCGGGGCAATACGATGTTGTCAACCAGGTCTCCGGGCTGCACAAGATCGCTGACCTGGCCGAAGTGGTCGCCGAAGTCGGAAAGGACTTCGGCCTCAACGTGGAAATCCAGCGCCTCGAGAACCCTCGCGTGGAGGCCGAGCAGCACCCCCTTGAGGTCGTCTCTCAGAAGCTGCCCAACGCCTTCGGCTTCCGGCCAAAGATCACACTGGAAGAGGAGGTCACGGAGATGCTCAAGCTCCTCACCCGGCCCGAGATTCAGTCTCGAATCGAAATGAAGAAGCACACCGTCATGCCAAAGACCCGCTGGTCAGGAGAGAAGCGCGACTCCGAGGTGCTGGAGGTCTATGAGCCGGGTACCAGGGAGCAAGAGGGGTATCAAGGAAGGCTGGTCACTGGCGAAGCCCAACCGACGATGCGCCTCTCGGCGCAGTGAGCATCGTCCCCAAACCGCTGAACACACGAGGGCACATACCAATGGAGATATCCGCCAGAAACTTCGATCAAGAGGTGCTTCAGGCAGACAAGCCAGTGCTGGTCGACTTCTGGGGCTCATGGTGCATCCCCTGCAAGCAGATGGAGCCGACGCTGAGGAAGCTGGAAGACAGTGGCTTTGATCTGGAGGTCTTTCAGGTCAACGTCAATCGCAATCCTCGATTGCGAGCCCGGTATCACATCCTGGGGGTGCCAACCTTCATCCTCTTTCAGGCCGGTCAGGAGCGTGGACGAGTGGTCGGCTCCCAGAGCCCCGACCAGTTAATAGGCTTCATCGAGGATCACCTGGACTGAGAGCAGCAATCGCCCTCCCAGCGGACGTTGGCGCAGCGGGGGCAGGTACGAGAGTGCCGCTGACCGCATTCAGATCACGTTCAGGGCAATGAGCACGCCGATAATGACGAACAGCCCCGCCGCCACGTAGCGGATGGGGTCGCGGGGCAGGCACGCGCCGGCGAAGTGTCCCACCAGCACACCGATGGCGCTGACCACGGTGAGCGCGATACTCGCTCCCAGCAGCACCATCCACGGACACTGCTGCTCAGCGGCGATGAAGCATGCTGCGAGCTGCCTCTTGTCGCCAAGCTCAGCAACGAAGATGGTCGCAAACGCCACCAGGAAAGGCTTCCAGTCCACGCGGATCACGCTACTCTCTCAGGTGGGTTGAAGCGCTCGGCCATGCTGTGTCGGTTGGGCCCTGCAGTGACGCCCCCAGGCGAAGTGTGCGTGAACCAGCGCCGCGGTCAGGCGGCGCATCCCAGCAGCCGCAGCAGGTTCCCCGAGGCCACGGCGGCGAAGGTCGCGTCGTCCAGATTCAGCCGCCGGAGGCCGTCAAGGGCCTCGGTCTGTGACTGCCACGGGAAGTCGCTGCCGAAGATGATCCGGTGCCAGCCGTGCCCGGCGCAGATGTCGCGGATCAGCTCATCGGGGGCCCGGTTGAAGGTGTAGGACAGGTCGAAGTGCACGTCCTGGCCCACCAGGTGCTGCTGCACCTCATCCCACATCTCGTAGCTCCCCAGGTGCGCCACGATCATCCGCAGGCGCGGGAAGTCCGCCACCAGCCTCGCCAGCGCCTCGGGGTTCGGGATCACATTCTCGATGGGCACGATCTCCTGCCCGCCGTGCATCAGCACCACCAGCCGGTCGCCAATGAGCTCGAACATCCGCCGCGCGCCAGGCTCCGCGAAGTCAAAGCCCTGGAAGTACGGCTGCAGCTTCACCCCCCGGACGCCGGCATCCACCAGGCGGTCGATCTCGCCACCCACGTCCTCGCGGTCCGGATGCAGCGTGCCAAAGGGGATCACCCGCGGATGCTCCACCAGCCCTGCCATGAAGTCATTGATCGACGGCACCTGGTCCGGCCTGGTGGAGACCGGCGCAAGGACGGACCTGCCGACCCCGGCCTCGTCCATCTCGGCGATCAGCTCATCGAGGACAGGCCGGCGCACAGGCTCGGCGGCGTAGAGCTCGCCGAGGTGCGCCACGGCCCGGTCGGCCACGCGGTCGGGGAAGATGTGCGTGTGTGCGTCGATGATCTCAACCATGCGAATCACGCGAGAACGGCGCCGGTGGGGGCCGCGCTCCCTTCTCTGCGTTTGCGGCACGTCACTTGGGGCGGGCCAGCGAGACCGGCCCGTACATCCCGCCCTTGTTCGATGTGTCAAAGACCCGCACCGCGATGATCGTCTGCTCGCCGGCCACCAGCGAGTCCACCGGCAGCTCCAGCGCGAAGGGGACATCCCAGCCCACGTGGTGCCCGATCATCTCCCCGCCCACGTAGACCCAAGCCTCGGCGTCCACGCCCTCGAAGGCCAGCAGCAGGGGCTGTGACAGCTCCTCGGCGGTGAAGGTCACCGGCAGGCGGTACCACGCGTAGCCGTCGTAACCCTCGTACCCCTGGTCCTCCCAGTGCGTGGTGACGCTGATCTCTGCCCAGTCGCTGTCGTCGAAGTCCGCCGCGAACCAGCCCTGGTCCACGCCGACCTCCTCCGAGTCAAGCGCGAACCGCCAGGTCTCGGGAAGGGTGCGGAGGGTCTCGCCCGCATCCGGCAGGGCCTGGGCGCGCATTCGCTCCAGCTCCCGCCGCCAGCGCCTCAGCCACACGCGGCTGAGCTTGCCCACCACGGCCGCGTGGTGGGGCTGCTTCTCGTCCTCATCGGCCAGGTACTGCGCCGCGGCCTCCGCGGTCTCGACGGCCCGCGCCATCAGCTCGGCGTCGTTCTCTCGCTCCGCGCGCTCCGCCGTCCGATAGGCCTCCGCGCCCAGCTCTCCGTAGTGAAAGCCGACCTCGATCTCCCGCAGTCGCCTCCTCACCACGTCGCGGACGGCCGCGGCGTGGGCGGCATCCAGGTGGCGGCGGCACTCGGCCATGGCCTCGGGCGTCATCCAGCTCCAGACGCCCCTGGTGATGTGCTCGGCCGCCACCAGCGCCCGGTCGGCGGCCTCGTAGAAGCGCTGCATGGGCTCGGAGGCGGCCCCGAAGGCGTGGTCGCAGTAGTCCCGCACCAGCTCGTCTCCGTCCACGCTCCCCCTCCAGGTGGCCTTGGCGATGACGTAGTGGTTGATCCCGTAGGTGCCCCAGATGTTGGGGCTGGACTGGCCCTCGTAGCCCACCACGCCGATGCGATGCAGGTAGCTGATGTCATCCGCGAACTTGTAGGCAGCCGGGTAGGGCATGGAGCAGAAGGTGGAGTGCGGATTGTACTCGTAGACCATCACGCCGCCGGGCGTGACCTCCACCCACCTCTCGATTCCCTCCCGGAACTTCTGGTGGTGCGGGCAGTCCTCGGCCTCAAAGCGATGCACGAAGCACACGTAGTTGGGCCGGGAGTTCACCACCTGCACCATCACGTTCGGCTCAGGCCGCATGACCTCCGGGTCGGGCGGCCGGAAGGTCTGATGGTAGGCGAGGGTGTAGACCTTCTTGCCCGGATGTGTGCTCTGCAGCCTCCGGGCCACCGCGTTCACAAAGCCCAGCCAGCGCTCGGTGATGACGGGCAGCCCCCGCTCCCCGGTCCCGCTGGAGCCGGGCCAGATCTCCCCGCTGTCGAGGGCCAGGCACTGCTCGCACTGGCAGAACGCGGTGCCATCACCCTGGCCCAGCCCCATGAAGTCCACGTCGGCGCGCGCGTCGAACATCTCGCCCAGGCCCTGCGCCATGCCCTCCACAACTTCCGGGTTGGTGGTGCAGACCTGCTGGAAGCCGCCGCGGCTGGCCCTCTGCCGCCGGCCGCCGCGCAGAGCGTACCACTCCGGATGCTCGTCGAAGTGCTCCTCGGGGTCGAGGATGTTGTGCAGCACGTGGGGGTTCATCCAGGCCCGGAAGCCGCCGCGCCTGGCGAAGGACTCCGGCAGCTCCCTCTGCGGCCAGCCGGCGCCGATGTTGATCCGGCTCTTGACCGCCCAGCTCAGGCACTGCGCGTAGAACTCGCCGCGCTCGGCGGGGACGGTCATGCGCAGGAAGCGGTACTTCATGGCCGGCCGCTCCACGCGGTCGATCTCGCCGACCTCGATCGTGGCCCGCCTGGGGATCTCCTCCCAGTCCGGCCCCGGCCCCAGCCAGCGGCAGCCCAGCTCCTGCTCCAGGAAGTCGTAGACTGCGTAGAGGGTCCCGCGGTCGCTCGCGCCGGCCAGGATGAGGGCGTCGCCGTCCGTGCGCACCGCGAAGGCCTCGGGCTCGTCATCGCCAAGCTCCGCGAGGCCCGCCGAGGCGGCGTCGGTCCGCCCCACCAGCAGCCGCGGACCCTCCGCGCCGTCGCCCTCGGAGCCGATCGCAAGCTGCGCGCCCGAGATCGCCTCCAGGTAGTCGCGCAGCTCCTCGGCCGCGAACTGCTCCGTGGCGGTGGCGTCATCGGGGAGGACGATCCTCGCGACGGGCCGGCCGTCTCTCGTCAGGGTCATGGCGCCGCTCACACCCACAAGGCACAGAGTCGCCGCGGCAATCAGCGTGACGCGCGCGATGGTCATTGACAGACACTCCCGGTGCGGCAGGCAACGGGCACAGCGACGAATCCTGAGCGGATGGCGGTGCCGTACTGTCACATCCTGATGGTGGCGGACTCCAGTATCTGCAGCACCAGCTCATCATAGCCCACGCCCTCCGCCGCCGCGGCGTGGGGCAGGTCCGAGGTCTCCGTCATTCCCGGCACGGAGTTGATCTCATGCACCCAGCAGGTCCCGTCCGTCTCGATGTGCATGTCCACCCGACTGACGCCCGTGCAGCCCAGCGCCTGATGTGCCCTCAGCGCCAGCTCCTGGCTCCGGGCGGTCAAAGCGTCGGAGATGCGCGCGGGCGCGATCAGCTCGGTGAGGCCCTTGGTGTACTTGGCCTTGTAGTCGTAGAACTCCCGCTTGGGTACCAGCTCCAGCACCGGCAGGGCCCGCGTCCTCTCTCCCACCCCTACGATGCCCACGGTGATCTCCGTGCCCGGAATGAACCTGTCGATAATCCCCTCGCCGTAGCGCGCCCGGATCGAGGCCACGGCCTCGATGAGCTGCTCCCGACTCTTGGGGATGGACACGCCCAGCGACGAGCCCTCCGCCCGGGGCTTGGTGACCGCCGGGAGTCCGAAGCTCTCGATGGCCTGCTGCGCGAACTCCTCGGCGGAGCGCCGGCCGTCGAAGTGCACGTGCGGCGGGGTGGGCACGCCCACGGCCCCGAAGATGCGCTTGCTCTGCACCTTGTCCATGGTCAGGGCGCTGGCGAGCACGCCGCAGCCGGTGTAGGGGATGCCCGCGACCTCCAGCACGCCCTGGATGGCCCCATTCTCTCCGGCGCCCCCATGCAGGACGTTGAAGACCACCTCCGCCCCGGCCTGCCGGAGCTGTGTCACCAGGTCCGGTCCCGGGTCGATCTCCACGGCGTCAAAGCCCTGGCGGCGCAGGGCGGCCAGCACTCCCGCCCCCGAACGCAGCGACACCTCCCGCTCCCCGGACCGCCCGCCCATCAGGACTGCCAGTCGCATGCCTCGAAGCTGCTGCAGCGGCATCATTGATCTCCAGCATCGTCGGCAGGCGCGGTGTCGGCGGCCTCCTCAGACTGGTAGGCGGTGAGGCTGCCCTCCTCGCTGATCCGGGCGGTGATGGGAATGGTGATGCCGGTGATCAGGGCGTTCGTGGTCAAGCTCAGGGCCTGCGGCCGCCTCTCGGTCATCAGGTCCGACACGCCGTAGAAGCCCAACATGTCCCCGGGCCCGAGGGCGTCATCGCTCCTCTGATCGACGGTGGCGCGCAGGTAGTAGGTCGCCGGCTCGACCGTCCCCGCGAAGCGGCCGTCGGCCGTGGCGCGTAGCGTCGCTACCTCCCTCTGCATGGCCTGCTCGGCGCAGAACGCCACGGTGATGCTGCCGCCCTCGTCAAGCCCGGCGTGCAGCACGCGGCCGGCCACCAGTGGGGGCAGCTCCTCGGGCGGAGCGCCCGCCGCGAGCGCCAGCTCGCCGACCGGCAGGTCCTCATCGGCGACGACCTCCGCGGGATCCTCCTCACCCCAGCCCCGAAGGGCCACGAGGTCGCCGTCGGAGGCGTGCTGATCCTCGTCCCCGTCGGCGACGGCGATGACGCGGTATACACCGGGCGCGGCGGTGACGGAGAAGCTGCCGTCCTCGGCCGCCAGCGCGGCGAACGCGCGCCCGTCCTCGGCCACCGGCAGAAGCGCCACCACCACGGGCAACTCGCTTCCCGTCACAGTGCCGCTGAGCGTCCCCCGCGTCATGGCCACGGCCCAGGGCAGCGCCTCGAGCTGATTGCCCTCGGTCATTCGCACCAGGATGGGCACTGTGGCGGTGCCGACGAAGCCCTCGCGGACCTGAAGCGGCTGAGGGCGGGCCTGGCTGGAGAGGGTCTCCACGCCGTAGAAGCCCAGGCCGTCGCCGGCGTCCGGCACGCCGTTGCCGTTGGCATCGACCACGGCCATGAGGTAGTAGTCGCCGGGGTCCAGGACCATGCCGGCCGCGCCCCCGGCGCCGCCGGCGGGGAAGGCATCGACAAGCTGCTTCATGGCCTGGTCGGAGAAGACCCGGTAAACGGTGTTGCTCAGATCATGGTCGGGCCAGACGGCCCGCGCGATGACCAGCTCGCCCTCGCCCTGAGGCGCCGGCGGCTCCTCGGCCTGCTCCTGGCACAGCGCCGGGCAGGCGAGCAGCATCGTCATGAGAACCGCTGCCAGCCCCCTCATCTCACTCCTCCTGTGCTGAGTGGCGGAATCTCGCGTACTATCCGACGGCACGGCGGTGTGTCTCCTCAACTCCGACTCGGCCCCCCACGTTCAGTAATGCAGGCGCCCTCGCCTGCATTCCGTGTCCCGCTTAGCGGGAGCTGCAAGCGACGAGCGACAAGCTACGAGCAACGAGCTAACGACGAATGACCGCGACAGCTCCCTCTTCCGCGTAGGTCGGGCTTCCAACCCGACTGCCATCTTGTACCAGCCACGAGCTACAAGCGACGAGCGAGGAGGCCCACACGCCGCGGCTTCAACGGCGGGCTCGTGCTGAGTTGTGGGCCGGGGCGGAACCTTCGGCCTGTTCGCTAGGCTCACAGGCCTCACCGGGCGCTACGCGCCCGGCGGCCCCTCCACCAGGCCCAACGCGCACCTTCCGGGCGTCCAGGCGCTGAGCGTGCTCGTCGTCAACATACGTGGAATCGCGCACGTCACCACTCGTCGAACCCCACGCTCTCACCGTCGGCCTTCGTGTACCCCAGCAGCTCCATCTCGATGGCGCCGATGGTCCGGCCGGTGGCCAGCGACGCCCGCGCCCACTCAGCCTGCTCCAGGGAGCTGGAGTAGATCAGCACATGCCCCGCATCCGCGGTCATCTCGCCCCACGCCGGGTCCATCTCCACCCAGCGCCCCACGTAGACCTCGGTCCAGGCGTGGTAGCCGAACTTCCCGCCGACGTAGGCCAGACCCGTGACCATCCGCGTGGGCAGGCCCACCGCCCGGCCCAGGGCCGCCAGCAGGATGGCGTGCTCGGTGCAGTCGCCGCGCATCTCGTCCAGCACCTCCAGCGCGGTGACGGGCCGCGGCTCGCTCTGCACCTTCTCCACCTCCCGGTGCACCCACGAGCACAGCTTCTGAGCCGCGCCCCAGGCGTCGGTCTCGTCCCCGACAATCTCCTGCGCGGTCTCCACCAGCCCGGCATCATCGCACTGCAGGTACTTGTTCGGCTGCAGGTACTCCGCCATAGACTCCTCGGTGATGGGCAGCGGCAGGGAGTCCTCGGGGGGCCGCTCCCGGCTGATGGTGACGCTGGCCTGCTGGCCGTCCGGGGTCACCGTCTGCCGGCGCGTCTGAGGGATCAGCTCCGCCGCCTCGCCCAGGTTGCGGATCACGCGCAGGCGGACCTCCTTGACGCTGCGGACCAGCGGCAGGTGATGCTCCACCTCGATGACATTGCTCAGCTCGAAGGGCGCCAGGCTCGCCAGGGCCTCCTCCTCAGTGACGCGCTCGAGGGTCAGGTCCATGAGCCCCGGCGCCCTCTGGCGCAGCATGGTTCCGTCCCCGGCGATCCAGCTCACCACCTCGATGCCCAGCTCCTCGCTGGCGGCCTTCACCACCAGGGCCTCGGTGTCGTCCACGCTCTCACGGCGGTCCACGGTGACGATGTGGCGATCGATGACGTTGATCTCCGGGTCATAGACGGAGTACTCCACCGTGTCGCCCACGTCCAGCTTGCCGCGGAGGAGCTTGACGCCGAGGATGAGGTCTGAGGCCAGGTCGTCAGGGACCTCGAAGGTGTCCACCCTGGCGGGGGCGCCGGAGTCCCCCTCCGTGCTCGTCCGCACCACCAGCTCGCCGTGCGCGAGCCGCGCCTCGGCCCGCACCGGCCGGCCCAGCTCGTTCTTGACCAGCTTGATGCTGACGGGCCGGAACTGCTGATCGTACTCGGTGATCTGGGACTTGGAGACCTCCCGGCTCTGCCCCAGGAGGTTGACGAGGACCTTCACGTCCTCGCTGGTGCGCATGTGGGAGCCGTCGGGCCCCTCGATGACCTCGGCCTCGATGCGGGCGTAGCCGGAGGGCTGCCCGAAGATGAGGACGCTGTACCACTCGGTGCCGACCAACTGCTCAAGCTCCTCGGGAGTCGGAGGGGGCTGAACCATCTGCGAGCAGGAGGCCAGCCCCAGGGCCGCCGCCACCAGTGCGGCGACCATCGACAGCTTCACGGCGGTGCGCATGCAATCACTCCTCCCCCGCTTCCTCGGGCTCCGCCCCGCCATGATCGGCCTTCAGCGACGAGACGTCGTTGATGGCCTCCTCGATGTAGGAGTCGATGTCCCGGTCCTCGTCCTCGAGCATGTCTCCGGGGGCCTTGCCGGCCTCCTCCCCCTCCTCGATCTTGCGGCGCATCATGCGCGCGAAGGCGGTGACGATCTCCGGATCGTAGGCCGTGCCGGAGCCGCGGACGATGCTGCGCAGCGCCTCCTCAGGGCCGGCTGGCATCGGAGACTCCGTGGGGTTGACGGCGCGCTCATAGGAATCCACGACCGCCACCAGCCGCGCCATGTAGGGAATCTCCTCGCCCTCCAGGCCCTCGGGGAAGCCCCGCCCGTCCCACCGCTCGTGGTGGTGGATCACAATGGGCATGAACTCCTGGGCAAAGCTGACCGGGTGGAGGATTGAGCGGCCGATGAGGGGGTGCATTCGGTAGAAGATGTGCTCGGCGTCGTCGGTGTCGCGGGCGTCGAGCATCCGCTCCTCGATGCCGATCTTGCCGATATCATGGAGGATGCAGCCGAAGCGCAGCACCTCCCGGTCCTCCTCCGGCATCCCCAGCTCCTCGGCCAGGTCGTCGGCCAGCTCGGTCACCCGCTCGGAGTGGGAGTAGGTGGCGGAGTCCCGGGCCTCGATGGCGATGGTCAGCGCCCGCACGGTCTCGAAGTAGCCCCGGCGGCTCTCCTCATAAAGCTCCGCGTTCTCGATGGCCACTGCAGCCCCGTGGGCGAAGGCGCTGAGCACCTCCACCTCCTCAGCGCTGAAGTCGCGCTTGCGGTGGGCGTAGATGCGCATGACCCCCAGGATGCTGTCTCGGGCGCGCAGGGGCAGGCTCAGCACGGAGGTGAGGCCCTCCTCGCGGGCGGCCTCAGAGTACTGCCACCGCGGATCGGTCTGGGCGTCGAGGATGGCGACGGTCTCGCCCTCCAGCACCCGCCGGTCGAGGCCGCTCTCCTCCACCGTCACCGGCCCCTTCCCCCAGTACTTCTCACTCAGCCCCGCCGAGGCGGCCCGCTGCAGCTCCCCCGTCTCGAGGTCGAGCAGCCGGATGGAACAGGCCCGGGCGTCCATGGCCGAGACCGCCTGCTGGGCGATGGCGTCGAGCACCTCCCGCAGGCGCAGCGATGACGATATCGTGCGCGCCACCTCGTAGAGGGTCTGCATCTCATTGGCGCGCTTCTCGATGGTCCGCGACACCCGCGATGCGAACACGCCCACGACGTAGAAGACGGCGGTGCGCAGGCCGATGTCCCACCACGTCTGGGGCACCGCTCGCGTGGAGTCCCCGTGAACCACGTAGTCGGCGGCCATCCAGGGCCCGCAGAGCGCTGCCCCCGCCACCGCCGCCGCCACGGCGCCGGTATCCCCGAAGACGAAGCCGGCGTAGATGATCGGCAGGTAGAACAGGTGCACGGCCACGCTATCGGTCCCGCGCAGCGCCACCAGCACCGCTATGGCCCCCATGGCCAGCGCGATGCCCACCACCTGCAGCGTCACCTTGCGCTTGCTCTTGCGCACGGACGGACCCCGTTGCTGCTGGATTGCCACGGCCTAGCGCACCTTCTCGCCCGGCTCGACCTCGCGATCGGGCACGATCAGCGCCAGCGGCTCGTCCTCGCCCGCCGCCAGGATCATGCCCTGGGACTGAATGCCCCGGATGGTCGCCGGCTCCAGGTTGGCGACCAGCACCACGTGCTCCCCGATCAGCTCCCGTGGCGAGAAGTGCTCGGCGAGGCCCGCCACCACCTGCCGCGGCTCCTCCTCCCCGGCGTCGAGCACCAGCTTCAGCAGCGTGTCGGTGCCCTCCACCGGGTCGGCGTCGAGCACCTTGGCGATGCGCAGGTCCATCCTCTGGAACTCGTCGAAGCTGATCATGGCCTCGCCCTTCTGCTCCTCGACCATCTCCTCGGTCTCCTCCGGCTCGCCGGCGGCCCGCTGGCGGACGCGCTCCAGGTCGATGCGCGGGAAGATCGGCCGGCCGCGGTGCACCTCCACCCCCGCGGGCATCTTCCCCGCCTCCGCATCGGCCCAGCTCATCTCAACCCCGGCCTCCTCCAGCCCAATCTGGCGCCAGATCTCCTCAGCCACCGTGGGCATGACCGGAGCGATCATGAGGGCCGCGATGCGGATGGTGTCGATGACATCATACAGCACCGCGGCCAGCTCCACCTTCTTGCCCTGCCGGTGCAGGTCCCACGGGGCGCGCTCGTCCACGAACTTGTTGGCGGCGCCCAGCAGCTCCCAGACGCCCTCCAGCATCCCACGCAGGTCCAGCGTCCGGTAGCCCTCCTCCGCCCGCGCCACCGCCGTGCCCGCCCGGTCGGCCAGCTCACCGGCACCGGGCCCGGGCTGCTCCAGCCTCCCGTCCAGGTAGCGCTCCACCAGCGGCAGCGTGCGGTTGAGCAGGTTCCCCAGATCGTTGGCCAGGTCGGCGTTGAAGCGCGACAGCAGCCCCTCGGATGAGAACGTCCCGTCCAGCCCGAAGGTCACCTCGCGGAACATATGGTAGCGGACGGCATCCACGGCCACGTCGGTGGTGCACCCGGACTCCTCCACCAGCAGCTCCGCCTCCGCCCAGGGGTCGATGACGTTGCCCCGGGACTTGCTGATCTTGTCGCCCTCGGCGGACACCCACCAGCCGTGCGCGAACAGCACGTCGGGCAGCTCCACCTCCAGCGCCATGAGCATGGCAAGCCACATGCTGCCGTGGAAGCGGGTGATGATATCCTTGCCCATGAGCTGCAGGTTCGGCGGCCAGACGCGGCCGAACCGCTCATCGTCCACCGAGTAGCCCGCCACAGTCAGGTAGTTGATCAGCGCGTCGAACCACACGTAGACCACGTGCTCCTCGTCGCCGGGGACCGGCACCCCCCAGCCCTGATTGCTGCGGCTGACGCAGGTGTCGTTGAGGCCGCCGCGGATGAATGACAGCACCTCGTTGCGGCGGCTGTCGGGCTGGATGCGCTCGGGATTGGCCTCGATCTCCCGCAGCAGGTCGTTGCTGTAGGCCGAGGCCCGGAAGAAGTAGGCCTCCTCGGTGAGCCGCTCCACCTCCCGCCCGCAGTCCGGACAGCGGCCGTCCGCGGCGAGCTCCTCCTCCCGCAGGTAGGTCTCACACGGCACGCAGTACCAGCCCTCGTAATGGTCCTTGTAGATGTCGCCGGATTCGAGGAGGCGGGCAAAGACGTGGCCGACCACCCTGGCGTGCTCGGGTTCGCTAGTGCGGATGAAGCGGTCGTAGGAGATCTTCATCCGGTCCCAGGCGTCGATGTAGGCGGTCACCACGCGGTCGGAGAAGGCGACGGGGGCCATCCCGGCGTCCTGGGCGGCCCGGACCACCTTCTGGGCGTGCTCGTCGGTGCCGGTGGCGAAGACCACCTCCTCACCCCGCAGCCGCTGATAGCGCGCCACGGCGTCCGCCGCTGTGGTGGTGTAGGTGTGGCCGATGTGCGGACTGTCGTTCACATAGTAGATAGGAGTGGTGACGTAATAGACCTTCTCCCGCGGGCGTTCGGGTGCCATGGCTTCCTCTCTTCACCTGGGATACGCGCTACAGCCTGCATCCGGCACAGCTCGAGGCGGTGCAGCTCGTGCACGCCGAGCCCACCGCGGAGCGCTCCCCGTCCTCCGACGCGCCGCGGCCGAAGAACCCTGACATCACGCGCTCGGTGTCCTCGCTGCCGCACTCCTCGCACGGGGGGCTGGCGCTCTTGCGCGCCCGGCTCACCAGCAGCTCGAACTGCGTGCCGCACGACCCGCACTGGTACTCGTATATGGGCATATCAGCTCCTGCCTCCGTCATGGCGGCCGCCATTGGACCCCGACCGGCGCCTGCCGCCCCCGCGCGACGACCGCCCTCTCCTCGCCCCTCCGCCTCCCCCATCCCCGCCGGTGCGGGCCTCGCGGCTGCCGCTCCGGCCACCCTTCTCCTCGCCAGACTGCCGGCCCTTGGCATCAGACTGCCTCCGGGCGCCGCTATCGGCGTCACCGCCGGGCGAGTCCCCCTCACACGGCTCCACCTCACTGGCCGGCACCGTCACCTCGCTGCCGCCCTCCAGCTCCACCGTCAACTGCTCTTTCAGCACCGCCACGTCCCTGACGGTGCCCGCGCCTTGCGCGGTCCTCACCCGGTCGCCCTTCTCAGGCAGCTTCTCCGTCAGCTCAAGGTAGGTGTCACGCTCGAACAGCAGGCAGCACATCAGCCGATCGCACAGGCCGCTGATCTTGTTGGGATTGAGGGCCAGGTCCTGGTCCTTGGCGACCCGAATGCCCACCGGCTCGAAGTCGCGCATGAAGGTCTTGCAGCACAGGCGCCGGCCGCACGGCCCCAGCCCCCCCAGCAGCTTGGCCTCATCGCGCACCCCGATCTGCCGCAGCTCGATGCGCATCCGGAAGGTCTTCGCCAGATCGCGCACCAGCTCCCGGAAGTCCACCCGCCCGTCGGCGCTGAAGAAGAACACCAGCCGGGTGTTGTCGAAGCTCAGCGAGGCCTCGATAAGCTTCATGGGCAGGCCGTGCTCCTCGATCTTCTCGGCGCAGATCTTCAGCGCCTGCTCCTCGCGCCGCTCCTGTTCGGTCACATGCTCCAGGTCATCGGGCGTGGCCTTGCGCACCACCGGCATCAGCTCCTCGGCGCGCTCGGGGGGAATCCGCCCCCTGATCTCCCGCACCTCACCGATGTCCACACCCTTCTCGGTGTGCACCAAGACCTTGTCGCCGATGCTCAATCGATAGCCGGAGGATGCGAACGAGTAGACCTTGGGGTTGTGCCTGAAGCTGACCCCGACCTCCAGATCGACCTCCTGGTCGCGCGTGCTGTCATCATCACTCATACCGTATCACCTACGGGCTGGCGCCCTCGCTGCTGTCCCTGCTGCATGCGGTCTCGCAGCCGCGAGATGATCTCCCTCAGCCCCGCCAGCACCGCCTGCGGTCGCTTCGCGCTGTAGGCGAAGGTGATGGTGGTGGCCTCGAAGGTGGGCCTGCGCAGGGCCGGCGTCTCGCTGCGGCGCTTGCCCTTGACGGTCTCGCGGTACAGCTCCGTGAGGATCAGCCGCTCGCGGCGGCTCAGCGCCACCTGCTTGCTCAGACGCACGTGGATCCTGCCGGTCCTGGCGCGGGCGTCCACGATCCCCACCTCGCGGCAGGCCACGCGGAGGCGCGCGATCTCGATGAGATTCTCCACCGGCTGCGGCATGGGCCCGTAGCGGTCCACGATCTCCCCCGCGAGAGCGTCGATCTCCTCGACGTCCCACAGCGACGAGAGGCGCCGGTAGAGGGATATCCGCTGCCTCTCGCCGGGCACGTAGTCGGCCGGGATCACCGCCTCCAGCGGCAGGTCCAGCGAGGGGTGGCTCTCCTCCTCGTCGCCCACCATCTCGCCCTTGAGGGCTCTCACCGAGTCCGCCAGCATCTGGGCGTAGAGGTCCAGTCCCACGGCGGAGACGTGCCCGCTCTGCTCCGCGCCCAGGATGTCGCCCGCGCCCCGGATCTCCAGATCCCGCAGTGCCACCTTGAAGCCGCTGCCCAGCTCGCTGAACTCCTCGATGGCCTTCAGCCGCTCCTCGGCCTCCTCGGTCATGCGCTCGGGATAGGTGTAGAGCAGATAGGCGTAGGCCTGCCGGTTGGAGCGGCCCACGCGACCGCGGAGCTGGTAGAGCTGCGCCAGGCCCAGCCTGTCGGCGTCATCGACGATGATGGTGTTGGCGTTGGGCACGTCCAGGCCGTTCTCGATGATGGTGGTGCACACCAGCACGTCGAACTCCTCGCCGTAGAAGGCCATCATCACCTGCTCCAGCTCGTCCTCGTCCATCTGCCCGTGCGCCACGGCCACGTCCACCTCCGGCACCAGCCGCTGCACGGCCGCCGCCACGTGGGAGATAGAGTGCACCCGATTGTGCACGAAGTAGACCTGGCCGTCGCGCTCGGCCTCGCGGAGGATGGCCTCGCGAATCAGGTCCTCGTCGCGCTCCCGCACGAAGGTGCGGATGGGCAGCCGCCCGGCCGGCGGGTCGTTGATGACCGAGATGTCGCGGATCCCCGACAGCGCCATGTTCAGCGTGCGCGGGATGGGCGTGGCCGTCAGCGTCATCACGTCCACGGTGGTTCGCAGCTTCTTCAGCCGCTCCTTCTGCTCCACCCCGAAGCGCTGCTCCTCATCCACAATCAGCAGCCCCAGGTCCTTGAAGCCCACGTCCGAGCTCAGCAGCCGGTGGGTGCCGATGACGATGTCAGCCCTCCCCGCCTTCAGCGCCTGGATGATCTTGCGCTGCTCGGCGCTGCTGCGGAAGCGGCTGAGCATGCGGAGCTCCACCGGATAGCGCCCCAGCCGCTCCCGAAAGCTGTTGAGGTGCTGGTGGGCCAGGACCGTGGTGGGGCACAGCACCGCCACCTGCTTGCCGTCCAGGACGGCCTTGAAGGCCGCGCGGATGGCCACCTCCGTCTTGCCGAAGCCCACGTCCCCGCAGACCAGGCGGTCCGCCGGGCGGGGCTGCTGCATGTCCCGCTTGACGTCCTTGATCGCCTGCCACTGCCCGGGCGTCTCCTCATAGCGGAAGGAGGCCTCCAGCTCCTTCAGCCACGGAGAGTCCTCCTCGAAGGCGTAGCCCGTCGCTCGCTCCCGCCCCCGGTACAGCTTCATGAGCTCCCGCGCCAGCCGGCGCGTGGACGTCCGCGCCCTCTTCTTGGCCTTCTCCCATCGCTTGCCGTTGAGGGTGTCGATGGGGGCCTGGCCGCCGTCGGGCCCCACGTAGCGCTGCACCCGATCGAGCTGGGTGACCGGGACGTAGATGCGGTCGCCGCCGGAGTACTCGATCACCAGGTAGTCGCGCTCCATCTCCCCGATGGTCTGCTGCGACAGCCCGGTGTATCGACCGATTCCGTGGTTGATATGCACCACCAGGTCGCCCTCGTCCAGCTCCTGCAGGGACGTCAGCGAGAAGCCCCGGCGGTAGCGGCTCTCCTTGGGCTGGCGGACCTTCCGCCACCCGTAGATCTCGGCGCCGGTCATCACCACCAGGTCCGCGGAGGGCAGCTTGAAGCCGCCCGAGAGCTCCAGCGGCGCCACCTTCACCGCTCCCCGCTCCAGCTCCACCTGCCCGTTGCCGACCGCCACGTCATCCACGCCCCGGCCCTTGAGGGCATCGGCGGCCCGGTCCGGCTCCCCGGAGCAGATCAGCAGATGCTGACCGTCGCGCTGCCACTGCTGGATGCCCTCCACCAGCAGGTCGAACTTGCCCCCGAAGCTGTCCACGGGTGGGGTAGAGAACGGTAGTGTCTCGGCCTCCGCGTTCCAGGGTACCTCCCGGTGCAGCATGCCCAGGTACACCACCCGCCGCCTGCCCTCAAGCTGCGGGTGCACTGACAGGTGCTGGGCGGCGAGCTGCTCGAAGGGGATGCAGGCCGTCTCGGGCAGGCGGAGGTGTCGGCCCAGCTTCACGCCTGACCGATAGCTGTCCTGCACGTCGGAGTAGAAGCCCTCGCCGTGGGAGGCGACGCGCACCGGCTCATCCACGACCACCAGGCACTCATCAGGCAGGTAGTCGCCGAGCGTGGCCCGCTCGGCGTAGACGTAGGGCAGGTAGTGCACCAGCGACTCCGCGGGTCGCAGATCCTCCAGCAGCTTCAGGTCCTCATCGCGGCGCTCGCGGAGGCGCTCGACCTCTCGCTTCTTCCCCGCCTCTCCCAGCCGGTCCAGCTCTCGCCGGAAGGCCCGCTTGACCAGCGGCAGGGCCCGCGCCGCGGCGTCCTCGGTCAGCAGGATCTCGCCCGCCGGCCCGATGCCGGCCCGCTCGATCTCCCGCAGCGACACCTGGGTCTCGGCGCTGAAGAGACGGATGGAGTCCACCTCGTCGCCGAACAGCTCGATGCGCACCGGCGCCGGCATGGTGGGAGGGGAGACGTCGATGATCCCGCCACGCACCGAGAACTGGCCCACGTCATCGACCAGGTCAACCCGCTCGTAGCCCAGGTCCATGAGCGCCCGGGCCAGGCCGTCGCGGTCGATGCTGTCCCCCACGGCCACCTCCCGGCGGGCCTCGTCCATGGCCTCCCTGGGGATGGTCTGCAGCATCAGCGCCTGGACGGAGGACACAACGATGATCTCGTGACCGGCGCTGAGGCGCTCCAGCACCGTCAGCCGGTCGGCGACCTCGCCACGGTCGGGGGTCACACCGTCGTAGAGCGCGGAGGCGATGGAGGGGTAGACCAGCACCTCGGCCTCCGCCGGGCTGTCGGCGTCGTCGCCCAGCAGCTCCCGGAGGTCATCAGCCATGCGCCGGGCCCGTTCGTCGCTGTAGGTCACCACCAGCGTGGTGCCACCACCGGCCGAGAGCCCGGCGATCAGCAGCGCCGAGCCCGCGCCGCTGACTCCGCTCGCCGCCACCGGCATCCCGGCACCGACGTGCTCGGCCAGACTCGCGAACTCCTCCGACGCCTCAAGCCTCTCATGTAGTCCGGCTGATATCTCTCTGATCATGGTCCGCGCCTCGTAGCCAGCCCGGCCTTTCCAAGCGCCTGCTGGCCAGCGTACGAGTAAGGCAGCCAGCGGAACGTTTGCCACGGCCGCCCGAAGATGTCGAATAACCCAAGAAGCAGGATGTCAATGTGGCACCAAAACGTCGGAACTACTGCACTCCTAATGATCATCACAACTGTGCGTACGAGGATTACCGCTGCCGCTGCCTTGGAAGCCTGGCAGCCCCAGCACTTGAGTACCATCGTCTCTGCTGACGCTCGCCCTGGCCGCTTTGTGCGCAGCTACGCGTCGTCCGCCACGTCTGGCAGGAGCTCTGGACGATTCTCCTCCAGCCACGCCAGAACTCGCGCGCGCAGTTCCTCAACGGCCGACAGGAGATTCTCAACCTGGTCCTTCGTCGCAAGGCCAGGCTTCTCGTAAAGGGCCTGATTCCGTACCTCGCGGCACTCATTGAGGTATCTGGTCAATTCCTGTGCCTCAGACCCCAGACTTGCGGGCAGTGCCGTGATCACTGTGACGTGATGCCCGGGGCCAGATGCGCGGTACCCCGAAGCAACCATTGGAATCGTCGCCAGAGACAAAGCCGCGCTGTATCCCGCGATGAAGCGCCAATCCTCCGAGTCGGTACTTACCCGTGCGTGGCGGTGATCCCGGCGGGCTCTGGCAAACAGGGCCGCGATCTCTTCGGGTGTGGTCTCATGTGGGCGCAGGCGCCTCGCTCGCAGCAACTCGTCGAAGCTCATGCTCATCCCCGATCAGGAAGACCTTCGGCCCCCGCATGACCGCGGTGACGAAGTGCTCCCCAGCCGCCAGTTTCTGGCGGAACTGTTGTTCCGACCAGATCACCGAGTTGATCTCACGGTTCAACGCCGACTGCGCATCCACCCAAGATCCAGCACGATCCCATCGCGTCAGCTCCCCGATGATCATCACGTCCACGTCGCTGAGCGCATCATCCGTCCCGTCGGCCATCGAGCCGAAGATGAAGGCCACACGGATCCGATCGGCATCGGGTTGCAGCGCCTGCCGCAGGACGTCGGCCAGGCCGCTGGTCTTCATCACCAGCCCGCGCAGCTCCTCGAAGACCGGGCACTGGCGGTTGGCCTGGTAGAAGACCATTCGACCGCGCGCCTCGCGCGTAATCAGCCCGGCCCCGGCGAGCTGCTTCAGCTCGCGCTGCACCGCTCCGGACCCACAGCCGACTGCCTCCACAATCTCGCGCTGGTAGAAGTCGCGCTCGGACTCGCGGAACAGCAGCCCCAGCACCCGCCTGCGGGTCGCGCCGAACAGCGCGGAGCCGATCCTCGTCGTGACCTCTTCCGCCCTCGCACTCATATCGGGTACAATTATACCCACATCGGGTGCGAAATACAACCCCTACGCGCTCCAGTCCAGGGCGTCCAGCACCAGCGCCGCCGCGCCGTACATCCCCGCCTGGTTGCCAAGCTCCGCCGGGACGATCTTACTCACGTCAAAGCCGCTGATCATGCTTCGGTGGCGCACTGTGCGGCGGATGGGTTCGAAGAGCACATCCCCGGCCGCCGCGATGCCCCCTCCCAGCACGATAAGATCCGGGTCGGTGGTGACGATGCAGTTGCACAGCGCGATTCCCAGGTAGTGGCCGGTGGTGTTCATGACCTGTACGGCCACGCCATCGCCCTCCTGCGCGGCCTCAGCGATCATCTTCGGGGTCAGCTTCTCGTGCCTGGGGCCGCCCCGCTCGCCGAGGAGGCTGAAGAGGCCCTGCTCCAGAAGCCGCACCGCCTGATCCACCATGCCGTCACGCCCCACCATGGCCTCCAGGCAGCCGTGGTTGCCGCACCCGCAGCGCCGCCCGCCCGGCTCCACGATGATGTGGCCCACCTCGCCCATGATCTGCCGCGGGCCGCGCCGCACCTGATTGTCCAGGGCGATGCCGCCGCCCACGCCGGTGCCCAGCGTGAACATCACCAGGTTGTCGGCATCCCGCCCCGCTCCCCAGCGCAGCTCGGCCAGGGTGGCGCAGAAGGCGTCGTTGCCGATGAAGACCGGGGCCTCGAAGGACAGCTCCCCGGCGATGGTCTGTACGGCGTTGGTGCCATCGAGCTCGTGGAGGTTTGGCGCCTGCTTGATGAGCCCGGCCTCCGGGTCCACGGGGCCGGGGATGCCCACGCCCACCCCCACCACCTGGTCGGGCGTGACGGTGGCCTGCTCCATGAGCCCGCCGACCGCCGAGGCGACCGCCGCCAGCGCCAGCGGCTCATCCTCCGACCGCGGCGTGTCGTAGGACTGCTCGGCGAGGAGGTCGCCGTCGGGGTTCACCAGCCCCACGCTGAAGGTTGTTCCGCCAAGGTCAACTCCCGCCGCCACCGTGCTGTCGCCGGCCATCTGGAGCCACGCCTCCCGTCCTGAGGGCTACTGATCGCCGAAGGGGTCCTCGTCCTCGTCCATGGCCCAGTCGCCCTCAGGGCCCGGCTGCGGCTGCGAGGGCTGCGGCTGCTGCTGGCGCTGCGGCGGCGGCGGGGCCTGCTGGGCCTGCGGCTGCCCCTGTGGTGGCCCTTGCTGGCCTGCTGGGGCGCCGGCGCCCACCTGCTGTCGGCGCTCCTCCGCCCTCTGACGGCTCTCCAGGAATGCCACGCGAAAGGCGTTAATCTCCACCGCGTAGGCCCGCGTGCCGTCCTGGCGCTCCCAGGTCCTGGACTGGACGCGGCCCTCGACGCCCACCAGCGCCCCCGTGTCCAGGTACTGGGCGCAGGTCTCGGCCTGCCGCCCGAAGGTCACGATGTTCAGCCAGTCGGTCTCCTCCTGGTCGGAGTCCCGCCGCGGGGGGCGGTCGACCGCCAGGCGGAACTTGGCGATGGCCGTCCCCGATTGCGTGTAGGTCAGCTCCGGGTCGTTCCCGAGTCTGCCAACCAGCACCACGTTGTTGATCACTTGCCTCGCGCCTCCCTGACGACATGGCTTACATTAGCGGCGGCGCCTGCTGCCCGAAGCTGCCGCGGGCAGACCGCCCGGTCGCTCCAGCTCGCACCTGCCACTTCGTGCCTTTCCCCCCTGCGCCCTGCAACGTTCTCAGCGACTCCGGCTGCCAATGTACACCTGCCGGCGGCCCGCCCACCGGCGGGGCCGGCAGAGGCCGAAGCGATAGCCACCCAGCTCCGGCTCGCTCCCACGGGCCCCCACCCTTCTGCCGCACCCTGTGTCCGATTAAGGCACAGCGGAGGGCTCCGGAGCCCTCCGCTGGTTCGGTACCGGGTATCTGATCGCCGCCGGCCGCCCGGGCGGGCCGCGCGGCGCGTTACTCTTCGGCCTCCGGCTCGTCCGCCGCCGGTGC
>JAYENL010000149.1:68029-81613 GCA_034722055.1 Armatimonadota bacterium | reverse complement strand
GGCAGGTGATGGATGCGCTCGATAACTTCACAGACACCTGGGAGCGGCTCGAGGCGCCCGCCATCCGGCAACTGCTGCTGTCGATGGTCGAGGAGCTGACCATCGAGCCGGGCCGGGATGCATCGGTCACGGTGCGCCTCAAGTGTTACTACATGCCCGAGATGACGGCGCGCATCCCGCACCTGCGTGAGGCCATCGGCGGCGACGAGCCGCGGCTCGCGAAGCTGACGCCGACGGACCTGGGCTTCCTGGCGCTGTGGGCTGAGGGCAAGTCCTACCGCGAGATCGAGCAGGCGCGGGGGTTGAAGAAGAACGTCGCCGCCTCGCAGGCCCACCGCATCCGCAAGCGGACGGGGATGGACGACCTCGACGAGATCGCGGAGCGTCTTGACGGCCTCGCCGCTTCCACCATCCGCCGACACATGAGCAACCTCCGCCAGCGCCTCGAGGTCGAGACCAACGAGGAGGCGATCACCGCGCTGGTGGGCGTGGGGCTGCGTCTGGCCATTGCGTGCACGAGCGTTGACGTCGGCGCTCAGAAGCCCCGCCTGATCGTGGGTGAATGGGAGGGGGAGCCGCTGCGAGCAGCCCTGTGCAGAGGCCTGAAGCCACCGGCTCCCTCGGCGTTCGGGTCATGTCCACGAGGGCGGAAGCTCGGTTCGGTTCCATAGGACCACCGCCGCAGCGGCAGTATCTCCTACCTGTAGCCCCGGGTGAGCGAGGCCCCCCGGCCTCGGTGCGGCAGGTCAAGCACTGGGTGAGAGCATCCCCCCGTACAGCGACATCACGATCGCGATGTAGGCCGTGCCTGTGGGTCCCATCCCCAGCGAGAGGTAGGCCAGCGTCGGGCCCGTCCGGCGGAGGGGGGCCCGGGAGCGGCGCCTCCGGACGAGCCACGTGACAAGCAGAGCCACCGTCACGATAAGCCAGAAGAGCAGAACCAGAGCCATCATGTTGGGGACCCTCCGATCACCCGGCTCGTGTCGCAGACTGCACTGCAAGGCCGGTCAGCGTAGTCCCGTGGCCGATTGCGGTGTGCACCGGCTCCGTCAGAGGCAGCATGCCCGCCGGCGGCGGCCGTTGACCAGGCCGAACGGCGCATCTCTGGCGACGGTAGGGCCCCCGATTTCCCTCGACGGAACGTGGGTCCGTTGGCCGGAGCCATGAGCGGGGGCTGCGGAGGCATAGCCTCCATTCCGGGTCCTTGCAGGCATCGGCCGTCGCTGGACAAGGCGACAGGAGCACGTTTGCGCGTCGCACAGGCTGCGCTGTGGCTTTGGGCGCCGAGCAGCTTGCAGATCAAGGCCGGCAAGACCATCGAGGGCACCGCCGATGGCACTTCGGGGTTTCAGTCGCCATGATCACGGTTCGTTTACTGAGCCAGGACGTCGCCCGTCTGCCCGGACATCGCTATTGACATTCGCCAAGCTTGATTACCGCCCGGCATGTGACACCATCCCGCGATGCTGCGTACTGCCCCCGACTGCGGACGCGATCACCTGTGAGCGACGGTCGAGGCGTTCGAGAGACTCAAGTATCGAGCCGCCTCGTTCGAAAGGCCTGCATCTCGCCCACGGCGTTGTCCGCTCTTCCTGACTTGCCATCAATCGCGCGTTGAACGAACGTGTTGTGCGAGCCCTGTTCGCGGTGCCAAGTGCACTATGAGACGAAGTCATCGCCTGTCAGCGTATCCGCAATGTGCTCAGCGCCTGGCACTGTTCGCCGGTGCGGGCGGCAGCCTTCACTCGGATGAGATAGATGCCGTCCGGAACCTGTGTCCCGGAGTCCGACCGGCCGTTCCAACTGACCGTCTGCAGGCCTGCGTCGCACTCGCGGTCGGCCACGATGCGCCTCACGACACGGCCCGCGATGTTGAGCACATCGACTGTCACTGAGCCAGCCGCCGACAGCGTGAGGGTGATCTGACTGCCTCCTCCGGCTGGCCGCACGCTTACGCTGGTCACCTGCAGCAGACGGTCACGCTCCCCGAGCTCGATGTCAAAGCGACGCTGCCCCTCGCGGGCGGTGTGACTGTAGCCTGGCGCATGGCGCAGGTCGATGCGCGTTCCGGTCGCCCGGTCCGTCAGCCACACGGCCATGTCGCCCGGCAACTGAGAGGTGTCCACGACGCGAAGGGAGGTTGCCTCGTCGATCGGCGAGTTCACCGTCAGTGTCCAGACGTGCTCCTGCCCCTCGGGCACGATCGACCGTGCATATCCGATCCCGTCGGACACATCAATGTGGGCGCCGACGGCATTTGGCGCCACTGGCGGCTTCGGCGTCAGCAACACGTCCCCCGAAGTTGTCCCAAGCCAGACGGACCGATCGCGGCTGTCACCGGCCTCCGCCACCAGTTGGATGCACCTGCTGTTGTCCGGAATCTCTGCAGCCGCCGCCAGGCTGGCGACCTCAGCGCACTCCGCGGGCGTGGTCACCCCGGCCGGGTCGAAAGTTGCGACTCCCTCATAGTCGGCGAGCACCCAAAAGCTCCAGCCGGCAGACATCACACTCGCCTGATCGTACGCAAAGCGTTCCGGGTTCCAGTGGTAGCCCGGAACGTAGATCTGTCCATCGCCCTCGGGCAGCAGACCGGTCTGCAGATCGACCGCTTTCGCAAAGGGGTTCGCCAGCAGGTTCCAGCCTGGAGACACTGATACGTCCAGCGCCGTCGGGTCGCGAACCGCGACGGTCCGCGAGGCGTGGGTCGCACTCAGTGCCCACATGCCCTGGCCGGCGTAGTAAGCAGGTCCCACGTGGAGGCTCTCAGGAGGTCCGTAGCGGAATTCGGAGGCATGCCATAGCCACAAGCTGAGCACGTCCGGCCCCAGCAGATCCTCCAAGCTCGCATGCTCGAAGAAGGGGCGACCGCAGGAAGGCTGAGACCACCCGGGACTCAGGGCGACAGTCACCTCCTGAGGCGGTTCGGGATCTCGGTCATGGACGAACGCCTCCGGCGCGCCACTGGTGTTCCAGGGCACCAGGTTGGTCGCGCCGGAGCTGAACGCCACGTAGCGTCCATCGGCGCTGATCGAGGGTGCGTACGCAGAATCATCACCCTGTGTCCCGTCGCAGTCCACACTCACGCAGGTGGTCTGGCCTGTCCGCCGGTCATGCACGAAGATGTCGGGCTTCCCATTCGTGTCTCCCGGCACCAGGTTGCTGGCGGCGGACATGAATGCGACGCAAGACCCGTCTCCGCTGATGCAGGGCAGGTAGGAGGCCTCGTCTGCCTGCATCCCGTCGCTGGCCACGCTGACGCGGGTGGTCTGGCCCGTCTGCCGGTCATGCACGAAGATGTCGGGCTTCTCATTCGTATCCCCGGGCGCGAGATTCCCGGCCTGGGACTCGAAGGCCACGTAGCGTCCATCAGCGCTGATCGAGGGATCGTCGCTGTTATGGTCTGCCTGCTCACCGTTGCTGGCTACGCTGACGCGGATGGTCTGGCCGATGTGTAGGTCGTGCACGAAAACATCCCATCGAGAGCGCCGGGGGTCGCCGGGCATCAGGCCGCCCCTCGCCTCAAAGGCGGCGTAGCGCCCGTCACCAGTGATAGAAGGTCCCTTGACCCAGATGGAGTCAGGTATGTAGGGGGGGTTCTGAGGGGGGGCCCAGGTGTCTACGCCCACACACATGGTCTGCCCAGTCTGCCGATCGCGAACGAAAACGTTGGCAACGCCGCCGCCGCCACAGGGCGCGAGGTTGTGGGCGTAAGACCTGAATATGACGTATCGCCCATCCGCACTGATGGAAGGCGCCCAGCTATTCCCGTCTCCGAGCTCCTCGCTGCTCGATACGCTTACACAAATAGTCTGCCGCGTCGCCAGATCGTGTACGTAGATGTGCTCCCAGATCCACTCGTGCCCGGGAGTGAGGTTCCAGGCCCTCGATCGGAACGCCACGTAGCGCCCATCAGCACTGATGGCCGGCTGGTCGCTCCACGAGTTGCCCTCTGTCCCGTTGCTGGCCACGCTCACGCGCGTCGTCTCACCCGTCTGCCGGTCACGCACGAAGACGTCGTAGCAGCGGTTGTTGTCCGCCGCCACCAGACGCCCCGCCGACCTGAAAGCCACATAGCGCCCATCTGCACTGATGGCGGGACACTCGCCGATCTCCAGCCGATCCCGGCTGTTCAGGCTCACGCATTCGGTTCTGCCTGCCATGGCCGACGGGGTCGTCGCCGCCAGCAGCACAGCCGCGACCACCGCCACGGTGATGCCCATACCAATTCCCTTCAGGGTCCGCCGACTGCTGTAGACGTCCATGGTCATATCTCCCTTCCCGGCCGTCGAATATGTCCGCGCTCTGGTCACTCGACTGCATGGCCCGCCAGCAACATGATCACTGACCGAAAGCACCGTCCAGACGCGCCTCCTTCTCCGCGCGTCCCGATATCATCCAGTCCAGGAGCTCCTGGGACTGAAGACATGTCTCCCGCACTCCCTCCGCTGCTCGGTCACCGTGCACTCCTCGCCCAACGCCATCGGGGCGGCCAGACACGCAACCACAAGCACTGCCATCAGTCGATACATCGTGGGACCCGCCCCTCTCTGGGACGGCGCGATCACTCGGGAGCGAGTGTGACCCGGAAGATGACGTCGCCGTTGCGGGCCATGTACTGCAGCGAGCCGTCCTGCAGGAAGCTCGGGCCGTTGGGGTATATTTCGGCAAACTCCCGCCCAGGCTGGCCGTCAAAGACCACACACCACTTCTTCCCGAAGCGCGCGGTGTAGGCCAGGTGTCGGCTGTCGGGGCTGAAGAGCAGGGCGACGCCTATCGGCCGAGGAGCATCGGCCCCACCGGACCGGGCCACTGGACCGCGCTGGCCGTCCAGGACGACGAAGTGGTCTCGCCCCTGCACAGCGATGTAGGCAAAACGCTTGCCGTCGGGACTGGTGGCCGGGTAGCTGACATCGTCGAAGTCGGGCCCCAGCACGCCGTCACGCACCATGTGCCAGCGACCATCCTTCTCTGGACCGATCCGTCCTCCATACGTAACGTGCTGTCCGTCGGCGCTGAACACCGTGCCGACGAAATGCCCGTCGGCAAGAGAGAGTGGGAGGGGACCAACGGCCCGAATCGCGTCAAACTCGGGTCCGGGCACGCCGTCCACGATGACCACCCACTTCTTGGCATCCTCAGCGGTATTCCGCCCCGCGAAGTACGCGAACCGCTGCCCATCCGCGCTGAAGTGCGGACCGCTGACCCCATCGAACTCCGGTCCGATCTCGCCGTCCAGACTTCGTCCAAGTCTGCGCATCTCCGTCGGTGCGGCGTGAGCGCCGGGCGGAGTTGCGATCGAGCCCACGAGCGCCGAAAGCACCCTCGACACCAAATCTGGGCGGCATGACTGGTCATACGAGTCATGCTGCCGGCTGCGTAGAGGGTGCTCCCGGTGTCCGATGCCGTCAATCGATCTCTTCGTTCGGACGACCCCCATCATTTCCGCGACGTAATGCTCAGGCGGCTTGAACCTGCGAAGCACCGCCGCCTTGAGGCAAACTCGCTCGACGAGGCGCTATTCCGCTGGCTGCGCTGGCTCCGAGGCGCCGGCCGCGCGGAGAGTACGGTTACGGCCTACGCCACTGATGCGTGGCAGTTCCTCATCTGGATGCAGCTCGAGGCCGGTATCGACCCTGATCCCAGCGAGTTGACGCCCGCGCGTTTGCAGGACTTCCACGCTTATCTCGGTCACCGTGGCCTCAGTCAGGCCACTGTTTGCCGCAAGCTGGGCGCGCTGAGCGGGTTCTTCAAGTACTTGATCCGCGACGGGCAGATGCAGGCCAATCCCCTGGACGCCGTGCCCCGCTCCCGGCCGAAGAACGGTCGCGTGGTGTGGATGCCCGAGGAAGAGGCGCAGCAGGTCCTCGATGCAATCGACGATCCCCTCGAGCGATCGGTCTTTCTCACGCTGTACCGAACTGGCCTGCGCAAGGGCGAGCTGCTGCAACTGCGCCTCGATGACGTCGACCTCCAGGAAGGCATGTTGACGGTCGAGGCACAGAAAACGCAGTCGGTCCGCCATGTCCCGCTGTCTGCTGAGCTCATAACATGCCTTGGCGACTACCTTGAACGCCGGCCCGCCTGCTCGCACGATGCCTTCTTCGTCACCGATGCCCGCCACGTACCGCTGTACTCTACGCTATTGCAGCGCTGGTTCACGCGGTGGATGACAGAAGCCGGCCTCGCGGACAAGGGCTACACCATCCACACCCTCCGCCATTCCGCGGCTACAAACTGGATCCGCAGCGGCCTGCACGTGGCGGAGGTGAGACATTTGCTGGGCCATTCGAGCCTCGAAACGACCTCGCGATATCTGCACCACGCGCCGGACGAGATCCGCGCAAAGGTGGATCGGATCACCTTCGAGGAGCAAGAGAGCGAGAGCTCGCCCAAGGGCGAGGAGCAGACGGACGAAGTCATCGACGCCCAGGAGCGCATTGCTACGCAATTAGCTGACGCGGCCGAGGCGGCAGACGCGGAGTTGATCGCCGCTCTCACGAAGGCGCTCCAGGCGGTTCGCGCCACGTGACACCACGAGAGATGTCGGCGATTCTGCAGTGTGCCAGGAGGTGACAAGACTGATGGCGGTGACACCGCAGGAGATGGCAGAGGTCGCGATCGAGCTGACGGACGCGCGACTGAGCGCACTCGCCGAGCGAATGGCCGACGACAGCCGGGATGACAAGATGTTCGCCCGCGATGTCCGTGCGCTTTCGGACTTGCTGGAGCTGCGCCTGAAGCTCGAGCGCCTCGGCGGACGGGACACACACTGAGGAGCGACGAGTTGCTGCACGACGTCCATCGACAAGAGCTCTGCATGCGTAGGTGCACAGTCGTGACACCAACAGAGGAGGAGACTGAAAGATGCAGCCGAGATCAACATACGATAACCGTGAAGAGGGCCTCTGCCCGTCGTGTGGGGCCCACGTGGAGGTGCCCCTGGAACGCGTCTTCGAAGACGCGGATGGACACTATGTGTTCAGGGGCAAATGCCCCGAGTGCGAAGGGGACATAATCTCTCTCTTCGACGAAGGCTGCCTCGAGTGGATGTCCGTCAACCGGGCCAACGAGCGGCTCCGCACCTGGCCGATCGACAAGCCCGGCGCGTGGCAGCTGAGCGCATGAGATATTGCACAACTACGGTAGCTCTTCTGGTCGTGCCACCCGCACTGCCAGACCCGTCGGCATGTCAGAAGGGCTGCCCACGACTGCCGTATTCAGTTGAGATCCTGCACGCGGAGGGCCGGCAGCCATCGAGCCGGACATCCGCTCACTGGGGTCACTGCACCAGGCTGGACCTGGCGTTCCGTGCCATCCGCGATGGTCGTGGATCGCCCCCGACCGGTAGTGGGGCCACGCGGCTCGTGGCTGTCCGGCGCGCCGCGACAGATGACATGCGCTCGTCGGCCGCTGTAGTCGTGGTCAGTACCGCAGTACGCGCGTCTCGCCCCTGCGCATCTGCAGAGTCAGCTCGGGTCCCCGGCCCAGTGGTGTGCCGTCGAGGGCGTCAACTACCGGCCCCGCGCGCCCGGTGTCCAGGCTCAGCGGCCCGTTCCCCATCGCGTGGATCGACAGGTAGGGCTCAGCCGCCCAGACGCTCACGTCCACGTCCGCGAACAGATGCACCCCGGCCAGGCGCGCCAGGGCGCGAATCAGCTCCGGTGTGAGCTGCGGCACGCCCACGAAGACGTCCAGGCCCTCCGCCGATCTGCGCAGGGCCACCGCCGGGCTGCCGTCCTCCCAGGTGGCGAGCGTGCCCTCGGGCCCCGCATCCACGGTGAAGAGAGGATCGATCCTCCCCTCGGGGCCCCAGGGCTCGTCGAGGCCCACCGCCTCACCGGCCGGCGTCGGCGTCACCCGCGCCGTGTCCGGCGACACCTGCCGGCAGTCGAAGCCGGTCAGTGCGCGCATGGTCTCCAGGCTGCCGCCCTCTTCGGTCAGCCACCCGGGCGCGTAGCACCACACGCGCGTGACACCCGGGGGCCGGTTGGCCGCAAGCCGCTCGCGCGCCTGCTGCCCGATGCGCCAGGCCGCCAGGTATATCTGCAGCGTGGCCGGCACCGTGCCCCGAATGGCGTCGCGCAGCATGTACTGCCCGTAGGGCGCTCCGCACCGGCCCAGCGCGGCGCGAGCCTGGTAGATGAGCGGGCTGGAGACGGCATTGCCGCCGGCCGCGAGATGGCACATGCTGTCTTCGCCTACGATCGCGGCGATCCCCGGCGTGAACGGCCGCTCGCGCGCCAGCAGCGCCTCGTCCACCGGCCTGAGTCGCTGCAGCTCGTCCCAGATCGCCGGGTCCGCAAACCAGCCCAGGCCAGGCAGGTCCATCCACCAGGTGGCGAAGCCACGCAGGGCGGCCTGGGCGGTGTTGCGCAGCATCACGTCGCGCGTCTGCTGCAGGTCCTCCACGCCGCCGTAGTCGGTGGTCCCGCTGAGGTAGGTGCGCGTGTCGTCCTCGTTCAGCCACATGATCCCCGCGTCGCGGATGCTCTCGGCTGGGCTCATGCACGGCGCGGTGCCGGGCCACTGCCGGTCCCCGTAGGAGATCGGCGAGCACAGGATGTCGATGTCGTCCGACTCGAGCACATCGGCCAGCGCGTAGTGGCCGGAGATCGGCGCGCCATTGGGCAGTGCGCCGAACTCGTAGTGGTAGCCATAGAAGAACACGACCAGCTTGCGGCCGCCCGTTCCGCACCTGGCCGCTGACGCGAGTTCGAGCACCGTGTCGGCCATCTCGTGCTGCAGAAAGCGGTTGAACTCGATGAGCATGCGCTCCCGTGCCGGATCACGCAGCAGGCCGAACGGGGCGGCACGCCGCTCTTCGGGTGTCGGGACGCGCGCGGACTGCGCGCTGTCGAAGCCGCGTCTGGCGAGCCACTGACGCCAGGCCTGCAGTGTCGCCGGATCGTATCCGCTCACCGGCGCATCCCACGATCCCTCGTAGAACCACTCACCCGTGTTCTGACCGCAGGGGTGGATGCCCGCGAAGTGCTCCGGGAATCGCCTGGTGAGATGCCGGCACAGCCGCTCGAGATGCGCCGCCGCATCCGCCCGATACTCGCGGCTCGACACCGAGGCCATGCGCCCCGGGCTTTCATCCTCGTAGATCATCCGCCCCTCAGGATGCGCCTCAAGCCACCACGCAGGCGCGTTGGCGCTCACCCGGGGCACCAGCAGCGCCTCAGGATGGACCGAGATGATCTCCTCGCAGAGGTCATCGATGGGCGTGAAGTCAGACTCGGCGCCCGGCTCATCCCAGCAGTTGGGGGCGCTGAAGGAGACAAACCTGACGCCCGCATCGGCCGCGAGCCGGACCTGATGCAGGAACGGTCCGGGCGGGCCGCCGATCTGCGTCCAGACGCCGCCCTCCACGCGGTAGAGCGCGGGGTGTATCGCTCGGGCAGGGACCGCGCGAACCCGGAAGCTGCAGCGATAGGTGCGTCCGGCGGCGAAGCTCAGCGCGGTGTTGATGTGCAGGTGGAAGTCCGGCCATCGGCCGGTCGCCGGCTCAGTCAGCACGACGTGCAGCGCACCGTCGCGCGCCTCTGTCTCGCCGACGGTGTTGGCGTCACCGGGGGGCCAGACGTTCCAGGTGTCCGCAAACGCGTCCTCGCTCGCGAAGCTGCCGGGCGGGAGGACGTCCTCGCCCGACTGCGTGTCCACCACGCGGACATCGGCCAGCCAGACCTCTCCCGCCTCGTGGCCGAACCGGAAGTGAAGCGTGCCCGTGCCATCAACAGGCCGGGGCACCGTGAACTCGAAGGATCTCTCGGCCCAGTCGCCGGAGGCTCGCACCGTGCCGCCACGCGGTGAGCCGAAGAACCAGCGCGGCACCACGGGCGTATCGCCCACGTGTATCTGCGGCCCTCCCGGGGTGCTGCGCATGCGCACTATGACCTCCGCACCCGCCAGTCCACTGCAGATGGCGAGCAAGGCGACCGCGAGCAGCAGTCCGATGGTGATCTTCATCGGCTCCGGATTCCTCTCGTATCACTGCTTACGCACTGGCGTCTCGCCATGGCGCATGATTGTGCACATCTGGGGATCGAACCTTCCGAGCGTGCATGTGGCGGCGCCGGGCTGGCCGGCTGTGCAGGGGTGTTCAGAGCCGCGCGACCGAGCGCCTGCTATAGGGGCTTTGACGTGGCCCCCGTTCTTCAGTGGCTGAGCGGCCGATCAGGTCGACTTCTCCCCGGCGCTTGGGACCCGATGGTTGTGTCAGGCGTGCAGGCGACACGAAACCCGCAGCTGCCGTCCGCGCTGTCGGGCGCGTAGCTGGCGCGATTCGCCGCGCGGCAGTAGACCGCTTCGTAGTACCACGAGCCGCCGCGCGACACGCGGCACCAGGCATTGCTGGGCCCGGTCGGGTCTGTGGTCGCGGACCGAGCGTAGTAGTCTGCACCATACCAGTCCGCGCACTTCTCCCACACGTTACCGGCCATGTCAAGCGTGCCACACCAACTCGCACCAGACGGGAAGCTCCCCACCGGGGACGTATCCCAGCCGTTCTCGTACCAGCAAAGGCGCTCCGGATCCCACTCGTCGCCCCACGGAAACCTCAGACCTTCCGGCCCCCGCGCCGCATACTCCCACTGCGCCTCCGTGGGTAGTTGGAGACCAGTCTTCCCGCAGAACTCCTGGGAGTCGTTCCAAGAGACGTTACCCTATCGCCGGGCACGCCGCCTCGCGCGTGTCGCCGGCGTCCTGCGCCCTCGATCGAGTGCAGGCGGAGAAACAGCCGCACCGGTCCCGGCATTCCGATGATCTCGACGTCCGTTTCAGCATCCGGCTCCGGCGGGAAGTGCAGCTCAACTGTCAGCGGGTCATCCTCCGTGCAGCTCCCGCCGAGGATCGAGGCCGCCTCGCCCTCGTACACGTGCCACTCCTCGATACGCAGACGGCTGCTGTCAGTCCACACCGACAGTGTTGCCGCCACCCCCGCCTCGCCGGTAAGAGGATCTATCTGCCAGCGACCAGGATGGTCCGGATCCGCAACGCACTCGATGCGATGGGACACACCATCACGGTGCTTGAGACGGCACAGAAGCTCCATGTTCGCTCATCCCACTCCGTTCCAGCTCAGCGGGAAAGGCCTGGCTCGGCGAGCGCCTCCCGGCCGATGGCGTCCTGCGCCTCAGTACGGCCGTCATACCCACCTGCCGGTGCTCGATCATGAGCTGCAGGAAGTCCCTGAGTGTTTCCTGCTCTTCTCTGACGGCGTCAATCCCGAGCGGCTGAGTCATCCGGTGTTTGTGGGCTATCGCTGTTTCCGTCGCGCCACACGCGGAAACCCAACCAAACGTAGGCTAGACCTGAGAAGCGCCTGAATTCGTCACCAGGATCGATTGACCGACACGCATACGATCCGGTGTACCAGGAGCCGCCGCGAAGTGTAGCCATTCCAATGCCGCCGCGCCTCGGCCCCCGAGGATCTGTCGTCGCGTACCCTCCGTAGCTGTCGGCATCGTAGACATCTGCACAGAACTCCCAAGCATTGCCGGCCATGTCCAGAGCCCCGCACCAACTGGCCCCTTCAGGGAAACTCCCGACCGGCCATGTCGTATTGTGGGACCCCCGGTTACCGGATGCGCAGCACTTGCTCGAGTCCCATTCGTTACCCCAGGGGTAGAGACTCCCTTCGGGCCCGCGAGCCGCGTACTCCCACTCTGCGACTGTCGGCAAACGCAGACCATAGCGGTCACAGTACGCAATTGCCTCTTCCCGCTCGGACAGCCACACCGGGTGGTTGGCCAAATCGCGGTCGAATCTGACATCAGAGGACGTCCCCGTCTCGTCACAGAATCTGCGGTATTGCTCTCTCGTGACTTCATGCTTCCCTATCCAGAAGCCCCGAGTGATCCGGACGCGGTGACGCGGCTCGCCGTCGGGAGAACTCATCACAAATTCCCCCGGCGGTACCCACACCATCACGCTCCCATCCGGAGCAGTCATCTCTCTGAATTCGAGGACTTCCTCCTCTTACGGTTCCGGCGCGAGCGCTGCGTGCAGAATCCCATAGGGGTGCTTCAAAGCCGCCTGTAGCATCTCCTCCTGATAGCCGCGCAGCTTCACCTTCGCCTCCGGGAAGCTCTCGTTCGCACTCGGGGTCCAGCGCTTCACCCGGTAGTCGAGACCTGCCACGGTCAACACGTGCTCGACCCTGGGCGCGCAGCCGGTCGGGAACCGGCCTGACCTGGGATAGTAGACGCTGATGCGGCCGTCATCCCAGCTCGGCAGCGTCTCCGGGTGCCAGATAGCCCGGCGTGATGCGGCTGAGGAGATTGCTGGCCAGGCGAATGAAAGACGGGGATGGTTGGCTGGTCCGAGGCCGCTGTGGTCCCCGGCTGACACCAGGAGCCATCAGACGAGCCATGGTTCGTGCATGTGAGCGGGGGAAGCTGCCCAGGATAACCCCCCCATGCGCTTCGGCACAGCTTCTCGGCGCACTTCGCGGAGCAGGGGGTGCATGTGAAGGCGCTGCAACTGGCGCTGGGACACTCGGACCTGGCGACCACCGACCGCTACTTGAGGTCACTGAACAGCGCAGGCCATCCGCTCGCTATTCCGCTGGGCAGTCAAGACCGGACAAATGGCCGAGGACCAACTGGAGCAGCTGCCAAGCAGAATCAAGCACCCCGAGCCCGACCGCCATGTGCCCGACCGCGAGACAGTAGAGAAGCTCCTGCAGATAGGTGTTCGCGGTGCTGCGGGCGTTCGTCTTGAGCTGGTCGGCTATGAACTGCTGCGCAGTCTCCGCCGTAGGCGGATTGGGCGCATGGTGGCTGGGGAGGCGCGGTGGGTCGGGAGCGGTCTGTGGGGGGGTGGTGTGGTGGTGGCCGCAGAACGGCTCTCGACGCAGCGCGGCCACTACTTGCAGAAAAGGGCGTAGGCCGATCTGGACGCACGAGACATGGACCGTACCGGACGACCCAATCGGATGGCGGCTGTCCGGAATCTCTTGACGAGGCCCACAGGCGAGCCGCTGAGCGCGGACACCGTCGAGACCCTACTGGAAGTCTACGTGCCTCGCGTCTCACGGGATGCCCTTCGGGGGGAAGCTACGTGTTCGGGCCGCTGCTTGTGGACGTTGCGCGCTCAGGTGAGATCCCACAGATCGGCGTGCAGGGGCGCATTGGATCGGGCCGCTGGTCAATCCTTATATGGGTCGCGGCATCTCGCTCAATCAACACCGCGCCCCGGCTCGTCTGCTGCATCTGCTCCGGTACCTGCACCCACACTGCAGCCCGGAGCGCATCCCACGGCCGCACCTTCACCGGCTCGCTGATCACGTCCACAGTCACCCAGTCGTGCTCCTCGCCCTCCCATATGGCCGGGCTGTCGGAGGCCAGGCGCAGGGCCCATTGCCCACTTCGCGCCGGTAAGGCCACCCCGCGGCGCTGCCCGATGAGCGCGTCGCCCCAGCCAGGCAGTCGCTCCCCCTCGATGTGCTCGAAGGATCCGTTCGGCAGCAGGTTCCCTGAGGGCTCCGCCTCTGTCATTGCCCGCACCATCGGGTAGTAGCCCTCCGCCAGGTAGAAGTTCGGGAGCACCATCATTTCGCGCACGAATGGGTCCGCGTTCATG
>JAYENL010000149.1:54306-67929 GCA_034722055.1 Armatimonadota bacterium | reverse complement strand
TCCGTTCGGCAGCAGGTTCCCTGAGGGCTCCGCCTCTGTCATTGCCCGCACCATCGGGTAGTAGCCCTCCGCCAGGTAGAAGTTCGGGAGCACCATCATTTCGCGCACGAATGGGTCCGCGTTCATGCGCCGCCAATGATCGCGAACCGCCTCGCGCAGCACCCGATCGGCGCCACGCGCGGATCGAAACGCCGCGGCGAACTCCGCCCGCGCAATAAGCTCATTGGCGTCGTGGATCAGGGCCCCGGCAGACCGCACCGAGGCGCTCAGGGCCTCGGCGTCCGGGTAGCGGGTTCTGTGCAGCGCCGCCAACACCCGCTGCACCTTCCGGCGCTTCGCCCCGGCCGCCTGGGCGGCATACCGGGCCGAATCAGCCAGCAGCCTCCCCAGCTTGGCATCGGCCTCACGTGCAAGCGCCTGGTCATCGGTGATCAGCAGCAGGTCCGTCATCTGGAAGCTCACGCCGCACTTGCCATCCCGAACGCGGGACGTGATCTCCCGGGCGCCATCACCCAGCGAGAGTTCATACACATGCTCGCCGGCGCGCGACCGCCGGGGCAGCATCACCGTGCCCTCCGCGCGTGCCGCGCCCACGTGGTATTGGGTCTCGTCATCGATGTGCATCAGCAGCACCAGTGTCCCGCCGGGGAAGTCCACCGGCCAGGCGTGCAGCGTCGGCTCCGACGTCCACAGATGCTTGCCCACCACACCCTCGGCCAGCCACGGCCCGATGACCTTCAACTCCACGCCGATCAGCGCCGCCTCGGCGTAGCGATCCACACCGTGGAAGTCCTCGGTGAAAAATGGGCTGGGGAAGTAGAGTATGCCCCTGCAGCCGGCTGCCAGCGCCGAGTAGACCACCAGCCGCATCTCCGTCCCGTCCGGATACAGCGACCTGGGCAGGCTGGCCTCCGGGCCCAGATACATGGCCGTATACCAGTCCTGCACATGCGCCTGAGCCCAGGTCCACAGGAACTTGTCGGCTCCCACGATGGCGTGCCGGTCACGCAGGAACTGCTGGTACTCCAGCAGCGTGGGCCGCTTTACAAGCGGATACGTGTAGGCGCAGAACATCTGCTCGAACCACGTGTACTTTTCCCAGCCATGGATAACGTCCAGCATTACAGGGCGGTGATACGGATCGTGCTGACGGATGTACTCGTAGGCATGGCGGACCTTCTCGACATCCGTGGCCTTCAGATCGTCGCCGATATTCCAGGCCAGGAGGTTGGGGTGATCGCGGACAGCCAGGATGTGCTCCTCATGCTGCATGCCCCACCTCGGCGCATAGGGATAGGTGATGACAAAGAAGTCCTCCTCTGCGGCCTCTTCAAGCAGGTCGGCCGTCCCGTCCATGCCGCTGAACACGCAGTTGAAGTGATGCTGTTTCATCGATTCCACTGACTCGATACAGCCCCAGCAGCCGTAGGGGAAGAACGGCTTCCCGTCCACGTAGAGCCGGTTGTCCTCCAGCTTGACGCGGCCCTCCAGGGTAACCGTCGCTGAGCCGAGCAGGCACGCCGCAAGGACCGCCAGGCATGCTGATCTGCGCACAATAGATCACCTCAGAGCCGCGAGGGTTCTGGGGCTCAACGCCTCCATCTCGGATCGGTCGTTGCCGTGCTCGTGTTGGCCTCCGCGGGCCTCTTCGTCCTCAGCGCTCGCTCGGCCTCCATCGGTTACCGCTCGGCCGCGCGGACAGTGATGGTCAGGTCGGGAAGGTCGTGGTCGCGACCGGATGCATGCCGTCAATGGCTTCTTTTCCATGTGGCGTCCTGTGAGGCGTCTGCTCGGTCCCATGGTCCCGGTGGGCCCTGGCTTCGGCCTTGTTCACTTCGTCGGTACCAGTACAGCCATCGTACCTATCGCCTGGTTCGCGGCTCATGTCTTGCTGGCGCGTCGGTATGTGCAATTCTTGTGTGAGCTGTTCCAGTTCCCGATGGGCGGTGACACCGACAGGAGGACCTGTCTCAGCATCGGCGGTCTGCTACGGTCTTTCACGGCGCTGCCATCAAACCGTTCCAAAGTGAGGCCTACGTCCCGAGCGTGAGGTGCCGCGAGTACCCGCCCCGACGACTTGTCGTGTTCGCTCTGCCGACTCGTCCAAGCTCACCTCACCAGTGTGAGGCAATCGTGAGGAACCAGCCAGAGGTCGGTATCCCTGAGCGCGGAATTGATACACAAGTCCTCAAACTATGTTCTGGAAGACAGCCATGGGCCTCCCACCCAGGCCCCGGACAACGTCCCTGCACCAGGGTACCGCCGCGTCCGGGCCGCGTTGCGCGGAATCGCGGCTGCGTGCCCACCGATTCTGCCCTCTGCCCCTTCACTGCCGCACGCCACCACTTCCATGCCCCCTCAAGCCGACGCGCGGAGCAGCCTGAACCAGCCCGACATCCCCTGACGAAGAGGGTTATCATGAATGGGCGCCACGTGCTCCTCGGTGCGTTGCCCAGCACGGCGTTGCTCGTTTCGCTCCCCAGAATAGCCTCCGACCAGTTGCCCCGGGAAGGTGAGAGAGAATGACGGAGCACATGGATGAAACCGTGTCATACGTCGAGAAGATGCGCGCAAAGGGGCACAGTGACGCCTCGATACGCAAGACGCTGCGCGGGGCAGGCTGGAGTGACGCGCAGATCGACACGGTCTTCGATGCTGCGGGGCCCAAGCAGGTGCAGGATTCGCCTGACTACTGTGCGCTTGCGAGAAGCCTGGTTTTCGATCGCGAGTGGGTGCCTGCAGCGCGGCCTTCTCAGGAAGAGGAAGGCTCGCAGCTGCTGGCTGGTGGTGAGGCTGCGATTGAGGCCCTTGCAGAGGTGATATTGGACTACCGAGGGGTAGACAAGGACGTCAGCGGGCGTGCAGAATTGTGCGGCCTGATCGGAGAGATCGGCGGCAGGAAGGCCATATCAGTCTTGAGGCAGTTGCGAGAGCATCAGACGCGGGTCGGAGAGTACGAGTGGATCCGAGACGCGGCTGATGAGGCGTTGGCTCAACTCTCCCCGTCCGCCTCCCCCGGTACACCGCAGGACGAAGAGGAAGGTGCGGACGAGGAGTCGGGGGCCGACGGTTGGGTGATAATGGACGACGAGCCCTCCTCGTCCGCCGACTCGACGTCGTTGACGTTCAAGCGATATCGCCACCAGCGTCGGCGGAAGGTCAGGCTCGACTTCGGTGATGGTCCGGAAGATGTCCCGATACCCGACCAGATTCTGGATCATCCGGCCATCAGAAAGGCGGCGCGAGACCTGGAGGAAGAGAGAAGACGGGGGCTATGCTACCTGACGACAGCCTGCGCAGATGCAATGGGGCTACCGGATGGCTGCTTTGAGCTGCGAGCTCTCCGGTGGTTCAGGGACGAGCGACTGCTGCCGACAGCGGCAGGCAGTATGGCCGTTGAGCAGTACTACGAGGAAGCCCCGGAGGTTGTCGCTGCTATCGGCCAGGACCCCGAAGCAATGCGCGTATGGCGGATGATCTACAGCGAGATAGTGGAAGCGGTCGAGATGGTGTTGTCAGGCGACTACCAAGGCGCGTTCGCCCACTACAGAAGAATGTCAGAAGGACTCAAGTCGGATTTCGTCTAGGGGGTGCGACGGCGACATCGATCATCTCAGCGAGCTCTGTAGCCCGGCAGGGCGCTGCGGGAGGCCACGCCGCACGATCGCGGGGAATCTCCACCGACCCAGATGCTCAGGTATCCTGGCACCTGCACCTGGACCCGCTCTTGAGGGGAGGTCCTGCACAGTCACCAGCGGCACATCGCCGGGGGATGTTTCAGAAGCCTCGTCAGGTTAGTCGCCCGGCTCGCCTCCCGTAGCGCATCCCGGCCCACGCACGGTGGGGCCTTCGCCACACGCCCGCCTGGCGCTGTCGGGTTCGGGCCAGGCCGCGCTGCAACTCCGCCACGCCAGGATGGCCGGGGTCGAGCTGATGGCAGCGTGCCAGCGTGGCCTCCGCCTCATCCAGACAGCCGAGCTGGGCGAAGAGCTGGGCCATCACGTATCGCGCTTGCGCGTCCCGGGGGCGCGCCGTGCAGCAAGCGCCAATGAGCCTGAGTGCCGCCGCCATATCACCCCTCTCGGCTGCGGCGAGGGCCTCGTTGAACCACGCGTCTGCAAGTGCGTGGAGCTCGCGCAGCAGGCGCAGATCGGCGCCGCACGTGCAGCGGTCCATATCAGGTTCGACGTGGCGCTTGCACGCCGGACATGAGTACATGCACATACCCCTTGGTGCTGCTACGCGGCGAGTGCCGACTATCCACCATTCGGCTGGTCTTCCCCGGTAATCCGTATCCAGCCTTTCTCGCCCGTGGGGGCACGCCCTTTGAGCTTCTGCTCCAGCGGCTGGACCCTGTCCACGTAGAGGGCCGAGACATCGGCCATGGCATCCGAATCCCTGGCGCGGATCTCCCGCAGCCTCGCCACACACTCATCCAGCTCCGCCTCCAGGCCCTGCTTCCGGGCGTCCTCGCGCATACCCTCGAGGTGCTGGCCGAGGGCGAGGATCATGGCGCCCGGCTCCATCTGATCGGTACCGCCACCGCCGCCTATGATCCCCCGGAGCTGGTCCTTGAGCTCCCGGAGGTCCTCCACACTCCGTCGCCAGCCGGTGTCGTTCTTCTCCGCGAAGGCCTCCTCGGCGGCGTCGCAGAGGGCCGCGAAGCGCTCCCGATAGCCGTAGTCGCGCACTGTTGCGTCCGCCTGCTCCGCCTCCTCGAGCAGCCGCTCGATCTCGGCGACCAGGCGGTCGTACGCCGGGCGGGAGGGGTCGGGCTCCCACACTGCGGCAAGATCATCAACCAAAAAGCCCAGCTCGCTCACCAGCTCCTGAGTGCGGTCGGGGTCGGGATGGCCGCTCTCGAACTCCTCCCGGATGTGCTCCGTGACCTCCTGAATCTGGTCGCCGCGCCCATCCTGGAACAGCTCCCCGGGCGTGGCCGTTCGCAGCGCGTCGCCCGCCCGCACCTCCAGGGCGGCGAACTCGCTGCGCAGCTCCTCGATGGTCTTCCGGGGCGGGGGGGTCAGGCCAGCGCGCAGCTCGTCCTCCATGGCGATGGCCGGGATGTAGGCGCGTGTCACGGCCTCGTAGTTGCGACTGATCTCCAGGTGGATCTCGACGCCGGTGCCCACGGGGACCTCCGGGGGGATATTCTCCACGACGCACTCGCCCAGCTTCGTCGCCCCCTCCTGGACCGGCACGCGCAGAATGCCGGTGGTCGTGGTCTCGGCGGTGATGGTGCAACTGAAGGGCAGATTCGTGCCCGCCCTGGCCGCGGTGTAGCGCCCGTCCGCTGTGAGGAGGATGATCGGCTTGGCCAGGCGGTTGGTGTCAGGAACGCTGATGACGTCGCCGGCCCTGGGCTCGGCGGTCTGCTTGACCGTGAACTGATGGGAGAAGTGCTCCTCGCCATCGAGATCGAAGACGCGCAGCCGGAACTCGTTGTCCCGGCCCTCCGCCAACGGGGCCTGGAGGAATGCGAAGCCCCCGGCCTCGCCGGTGGTCTGCTCGTCGCTGTACCCGCCATCGGCCCGAGCAAGCTCCACGCGCCAGCCGGCCAGGTCCGTCTCCTCTCCATCCGGGAGCACACTCCCCGTGACCTGGATGAAGCGCTGGTCGGTCTCCTCCGGTGCTCGGTCGAGCCGCACCTGTCCACTGAAGAGCGGCCCGCCGGCCGCCAGCACCGCTGCGCCGATGGCCACGCACAGGTCCGGGTCCAGCAGCTCCGGCACGATGCCGAATTCCTCTTCGATCCGCTCCGACACCATGGGGATGCGCGAGGAGCCACCCACCATGATGACCTCGTCGATGCTCTCCCGGGGGATCTCCTCACCATCGTCGGTTGTCAGCGCTGCCTGGCAGAGCTGCATCGTGCGGTCGATCAGCGGAGCGATCCGCTCAGTGAACTGAGACCGGGGGATCTCCAGATCGATGGTGACCGGGACGCCCTCGTGATCGACAATGCCGGTGCTGGGCTCCTGCATGACGTGCACGGCCTCACGCGAGAGCTCGATCTTGGCCCGCTCGGCCAGCACCAAGAGCTTGGCCCACGCCAGGGCATCTTTCTCCTCGTCCGGGTCCAGATCAAGAGCGTAGTCCTGCTCGCAGAGGCGCTCGGTTATCAGCAGCGCCAACCGGCGGTCGAAGTTGTACCCGCCCAGGAAGGGATCGCCCCTGGAGGAGAGCACCTCCGGCACGCCGGTGGCGCGGCTCACCACGGCGGCATCGAACGTCCCCCCGCCCAGGTCGTAGGTGAGGATCGTCTCCGGGCCCTCTCCGCTCTCCTCGTCCAGCCACTCCCTGAAGTAGGCCAGGGCCGCGGCCACCGGCTCCTGGGCGACCCTCACCACCTCAAGCTCGGCCAGCTCTCCGGCCTCCTCGGTGCGGTCCTTGGCCAAGAGGTTGAACCAGGCCGGGACCGTGATCACCGCCTGCTCCACGGGCTCGCCCAGAGCCTCCTCGGCCATCCTCTTGAGGTGGCGGAGCACATGTGCGGAGACCTCCTGGGGCTGCAGCTCCCGGTCGCCGAGGCGGAAGGTCCGATCCCCGCCCATGTAGCGCTTCACGAACATGATCGGCCCCGGCGTCAGCCCCGCCTGGGCCTTGGCGCGATGCCCCACGATGACCTCGCCATTGCGATCCAGGCCCACCACCGAGGGCACCGCGTAGCGCCCGTGTTGGTCGCAGATGACCGACACATCGCCGTGAACCTCGAACCGCTCGCCCTCCCGGGCGCCGGGCACCGCCACGGCGCTGAACGTCGTACCGAGATCGATTCCGATGATAGGCATGACCTCACGCCCCTGTGAACGCCGTCGCTATGACTGCCCGTCTCCCGTCGGGATCCCAATGACGGCCTTGCCCTGGCGGATCAGAGCCCCCTGCATCACGATGGCGGGCTCGACCACGTCCAGGACAATCAGCACGGTCGTCTCAGGGCACTGCCTTTGAGCCACGCTCTCGAAGTACTCGCCCAGCTCCAGAGTGAAGGCGTCGCCCTCCGGGCGGACGCATTCCACGCCAGCGTCTGACAGGCACCGGCCCAGGCGGGCGACCATCACCTCCAGCGCCTTCAGCGCCTCGCTCTCGCCCACCTCCTCCAGCACCGGCCGGAGCCTGTCGGCAATGCCCGTCAGGCGATGGTACTCATCGGCGAGCGCGATCCAGGCCGATTGGGCGCTTTTCCACGCCTCCTGCAGCGCCTGGCGCTGCCGCGCCCGCTCGCCCTCCCATCGGCTCTGCGCATGCCAGGCCAGCGTCACGGGCGTGGCATCCGCCTCGACCAGTGGCGCCACCGACCTCTGCCTGGCGCCGATCTCGAAGCTTGGGTCCACGTCAGGTGCCTCCTCCGCATGGCGGGATCGGCCGGTAGGTCGAGGCTGACACAAGCTCGCTGTCAGTCGTCTCCCCCACCTGCTGCGAAAGCAGGTGCTCCATCCAGCGCCTGAGCAACGCAGGCAGGCGCAGTGGGGGCCCGTCATCAGCCATCGGCGCCTCCGGCGCGAGCGAATGCAGCCGCTCTCGGAGCCGTTGCAGTCCGGGCGTGATGTACTCCTCCGGTCGATGCGCCACCAGCTCCTCCCACAGGCGGCTGGGGCCACCCGCCAGGATCTCGCTGGCCTCGTTGATCTCCGACTCGGTGACCAGCTCGCCGCATATCCGGTGCGCTTGGGGCATGGCGGCGGCCAGGTTGCGGGCCTGGAGGACGTGCTGGCGGACGGCGTGGCGCTGCACCACGGATGGGGGCATCCTCAGCACATGGAATGCCGTGTAGTAGTAGGGATTGCGGCTCAGCGGACCTCTTCGCCACGGGCTGCTGTGCATTATCCCGAGTGCATCTCCTTTGCCCGATGGGCTGGGCAGCAGGCACGGAGCAGGCGCAGTCATCCCTTCGGAGCGGCTACTCCTCCTGCTCGATGCGCCTCGTAAGCTGGATGTGTCGCTGGTAATCCGTCAAGCCAAGGCTCGTGTCGCCCAGCGCCGTCGCGCACCGGGCGCGCAGGTAGAGGCTGGCGCTCAGCAGGAGCATGTACTCGCGCGACGCATCGTAATCGTGGGCCAGCTCAGCCCAGCGGACGGCCTGGTCTGCCCAAGCCAGGTGCTCGTCGCCGATCCAGGCTGTCGTATCAGGAGCGTCACTGAAAACCTGGCTGAGCTTCCTGTAGAATCTGCGCGCCAGCGTGGCCCCCAGCCGCGTCAGCGCCAGCCGGGCCAGAGGCGCCTCCTCGAGAGCCTCGTGCTGATCCAGCTCTCGCGCCCATGTTCCTGCGCGTTGTGCGATCTCCATGACGGTTGGCCAGTCGTCTGCCGCCGACGTCACCCGCGCCCAGTCGCGGAGGATCTCTGCGAGCGTCTGCAGCGCCCGCAGGTGATCGGGGTAGAACTCAAGATAGCGCTCGATGGTCCGCGCCGCCTGGTCGTATTCCTGGCTCGCCATCAGATCGCCCAGCGAGCCGGTCATCGCCGCATACAGCAGCTCGGGCATCTCCTCATGGACGGCGGGCGGAAGCTGCGTCTGTCGGATCAGCTCAACATGCGGACGGGCTCGGCTCACGTCGCCCTGGTCGCAGTAGTGACGCACGAAGGCCACGTGGATCCCCAGCAGCTCCCCGTATAGCGCGGCCCGAAGCTCGTCCACGACCGCCGGATCCACCGGGGGCTGAAGCTGCGCGGCCCTCTCCCGCATCGATTGCCAGAACGCAGGGCAGCCGTGGAGGCGGTGCCAGATGTCGAGGGCCCGGCGCCAGGCGTCCGGCGCCAGGACCGAGCCCTCCAGCTCCAGGTCCCACGCCCGGGCATGTTCGGCCACGGCAAGGTGGTGCAGGAGCGCAGGATCGTCCCCCAGCACCTGCAGGCCCGCCTCAAAGGTCGCGCGCGCCCGGTCATTGTGCGGTTGGGGCTGATAGGGCGAGCCCGCTTGCTGGCCGCCGAGCTGCTCCCAGCCTCGAGCGGCCCACAACAGCCTGCGGGCCTCTCTCAGGCCGCTCTGAACCTCCACGGTGATCTCGCTCAACTCGCCACTCATGGTCGCATCTCAGTCCGGAGGCGGTCCGCCTCTCGTCAGCTCTCCGGCGGGTGCCTCTGCGCCTCGGCGCGGAAAGCGCGGGCGGCACCGGCCCCCATCCGCTCCAGGCACATCGCCATGGCCTGGCACGTTCCCCGACAGCGGCGCCGCTGGTATCCCTCGTTGGCCACTCGCCGCGCCTCATCGACCTCCCCGTCCTCGAGCATCAGCCGAACCGTCAGCTCGTACGCCGCGCCCACCACCTGCTCGTCGGACACCAGCGTGGGCTCGCGATTCGTCGCCATCGCCTGGTCGGCCAACTGCCGCGCCGCGTCACGCTCCCCCAACTGCAGCAGGCGCCGCGCGCGTTCCACCAGCCCCAGGATCTCCTCACGGGGAGAGACCTCCCTCGGCAGCAGCGGACCGCCCCTGTCCTCGCCTGTTGCGCGCCTGAGGTCTGCGAGCAGATCCCGCGCGTCCTGGTAGCGCTCCGCCTCCTCGGCCTCCAGGCATCGGTGAATGACGGCCCGCAGCGCGGGCTCGTCGCGCAGTTCGGCGGCCTGGTCGAGCAGGCCGAAGGTCTCGCGGTCGCGGGCCCGCATGTGCGCCTCTCTCACCTCGGGCGCTCGCTCGCCGGTGCTGCCGCGCACATGAGCGGCCACGTCGGCAAACGGCTGGACGCCCGTGAGCATCTCGTAGAACATCAGCCCCAGGGAGTAGACGTCGGTGGCCGGCGAACAGCGCTGCTCGGAGAAGGACTCCGGGGCCATGTATGCGAGAGTGCCGCCCGCCTCGGCCCACCCCAGCATCGGTCCTACGTCAACAGCGAGCCCGAAGTCGCTGACCTTCAGTTGCTCGCCGCGGCTACTGTCTGCACCCGCCGTGGCGATGAGAACGTTCGAGGGCTTCAGGTCGCGGTGTACGACGGGGCGACGCTGCCCATGGCGATCGGTGCTCCCCTGGTGCATGTAGGCCACCGTCTCCAGCACCTGCGACATGTAGTGCAGCGTCTGCTTCAGCGGCAGGGGCCTGCCCGTGAGCCGCCGTCGGAGGCTCCCGCCGCGCGCTATCTCCATCACGCAGTAGGCGCGTCCCTGGAACTCCCCGTCGCCGCAGTGGCCGGCGTCGTAGATGGTGACAAGACGCGACTTGATGGTCGGGTCGCCACACTCATCGCTCAGCCGGGCCAGCAGAAGCGCGTCGGCGAAGGTAGCTCGCGCCTCGGAGGGGCTGAGCGGCCTGTTGGAGATCTTGATGGCCACCTCGCGCAGCGGCTGGCCGAAGGTCATCTGGTCGGCGCGGTAGACCGTGCCGAACCCTCCCTGGCCCAGCCTCTCGTAGAGCCGGTACCGGCCCATCAGCAGCTCACCGTCAGTCGCGCTCATCCTCCGCCTCCCCTCCTCACTCACCCGGCCGCGGTGCCTCGGAGGCCGCCGAGACGGTCCCGTAGGGGTGACCGTCCTGACCGGGGCGCGCGCGCACCTCAACTCGGTCGAGCTCCGGCTCTGCCGCCTCCAGCACGAAGTCGAGCACCGGGTCGAGGATCACGGCTCGGGCCACGCGGTGCGCAAGCCGCGCGCCCTCCTTTGACTGCGAGCAGAAGGAGCCGATCTGGTCGGCCACGTCCCGTGCCACCTCGACCTCGACGCCCAGCTCGTTCTCGAGCCAGGCGACGCATCTGCCGATCTCTCGGTCCGCTATGGCGGTCAGGACCTGGTCCCCGAGATCGCGAAACAGGATGCACTCATCCACGCGGTTGAGCAGCTCGGGTCGGAACTCCAGCTCCAGCAGCTTCTGCCGCAGGCGCTGGCGGATCTCCCAATAGCCCTCGGGGCCGGGCGGGACGCCCTCCCACAACTGCGCCAGTTCGCCCGCGCCGACGTTGCTGGTCAACACCACGATGCACTCGCGGCCGTCGCGCACCGGCCCGGCCGGGTCCTCAATGCGGCCCTCGTCAAGGAAGCGCAACACGGCGTTGTAGACCTCACTGTGGGCCTTCTCGAACTCGTCGAAGAGGATCACGCGCCGGGGGTCGTCTCGCAGCGCGTTGGTCAGCTTCCCCTCGCCGAAGCCCACGTATCCGTGCGGGGCGCCGACCAGCATGTTCATGCTCTCGCGTGTCTGGTACTGGCCCATCTCCAGGAACACCAGCGCCTCCTCGGATCCGTAGATGGCTCGCGCGACGGCCTTCGCGAGCTCCGTCTTCCCCGTCCCGGACTCACCGCAGAACAGGAAGACGCCGGCCGGCCTTCCGGGCACGCGATAGCCCATCATCATGCGCTTGACATAGCGGAAGACCTGATTGACGGCCTCGCTCTGGCCCAGGACCGCGGTCTCGAGCTGCTCCCGAACGGCCTCGAGGTCCGCCGGCCGCTCGCCAGGCTCAGGCTCCAGCTCCTCGTCGATCTCGTGCCGGGCGATGATGTCAACGGCCGCGCCCGGGTCAAAGCCGTAGTCGAGCAGCAGACGGCGCGCCAGCGTCTCAACCGTCAGGAAGGCCAGGACGATGTGCTTCTCCGAGATATGCTCGACGCGCTCCCTGGCGGCGATGTCCGCGGCCGTCTCGATGACGTGCCGCACGGCCGTCTGCATGTCCTCAGCCCTGAGCGCCACCGTGGTCTGCGCTCGCTCGCCTGGACCCTGCAGGCCCAGCATCAGCCCCTCCTGCAGGCGCTTGGGCGGGATGTCCTGCTGGTGGAGGGCGAGCTTCAGCGTCTCGCCCGGCCCGGCCAGGCAGGCCAGGAGCAGGTGCCGGGCATCGGCCTGGTCGAACCCCAGGGCCTCCGCCTCGCGCGCCATGATCCGCAGCACTCGGCGGCCGCTTGGCGAGAAGGCGTCAAGCTGCGCCTCTCGCTCCTCAGGTGGGCGGTCCTGTGGGCCGAAGACCTCCGCATGCTCCGGCGTCGGCCCCGCCTCCAACTCCACCTCCTCAATGACCTGCGGCAGGTCAACGAGCTCACCCAGCCGCCGCCGGGCGACGTCGGTGAGGTTGCGGAGCATAGCTAGGAGCAGCGCTCCCTCCGTTACCCGCGCCAGACGCCATTCGTCCGCCAGAGCCGCCAGGTCCTCGAAGGCCCGCATGGCGCTTGCATGCATGCAGTCCCGGGAGATGAAGGCCGGGGGCACACTCTCCCGGTCGCAGACAGCGCAGGCGGCCAGCCCGCTCTCGAACTGACCAGGCGCGAAGCCCCGGCCGGCGAACACCCGCCGCGTCAGGCCGTCGTCGATTCCGACGAGCGCCATCAGGAAGTGGGTGCTCTCGATCTCCGGGCTGCCCGTGGCGGTGGCCGCGGCGATGACCGTCCCCATGCCCTCGGTCGCCGTGATCAGCTCCGGATCGAAGCAGTCGAGGTCCAGCTCATTCCCGTCGAAGAGCCTCATCGCTCTCACTCCGCCCCCATTGATCATGGGTGAGCGCTCGCGCCGTCACCGCCGCGTCATCGGCCTCGTCGAAGCGCCCCTGGCTGGCAAGCTCGATCGCGTGGAGGCACAGCAGGCGCACAACCTCGTCCGTCTGCAGCTCCACGCCCTGCTCCCGCAGGTCCTCTGCCAGCTCAGCCGCTCGCGCGAGATCCCCCTGCCGGGCCTCGGCCAGCGCGCTGCCCAGTGCCGCCCCGGGATCGACCGGCAGCAGCGACATCCATTCCTCCCCGGCCTGCTTCCTGAACTGCCACAGCCCCGCGAGCCTGTCGCCGTCGCCGGCGAGCAGCCTCAGCCCGGCCTCAACCACGGGCGGGACATCCCGCCTGTCGCCCCCATCGAGCAGGTCGGACAGAACATCCCCCGCCCGGTCATCGCCATCCAGCACGCCGCACAGCGCCTCGACGATGGCCGCAGCAGCAGCCCCGCGCTCGCGCGCCTCAGCCGCCAGCTCTCGCGCGCCGTCCGTGTCGGGCGGCTCGCTCTGCAGAGCCGCCAGTGCGCCCAGGAGCGGCCACAGGCCGCTATCGGGGTGCCGCTCGGCAGCGTCCTGGCAGGCACGCACCTGCTCCGCCGGCGGCTCGTGCATGAGCTTGGCGATCCGGGTGATCTCCAGGCGCTCCTGCACGTCCGCGCCTGCGTCGGCCGCGCCCCGGTAGGCGACCTCGGCGTCCTCCCACGCGCCCCTGCGCGCCAGTCGATCCCCGAGCCAGACCAGGCGGGGCTCGCGGGCGTCCCCGCACTCGGCCAGCCACTCGCGCTGCCCAACCAGCGCGCGCCAGTCCCGAACGGCGCGCTCGGGGCAGCGCCCCTCGAGCACGCGGCTGCGGTAGAACATGGCCCCACCGCTCATCGGGGCCTCACGCAGCTCCGTCACGTCCTCCTCCACGAGACCCTCAAGGTCCGCTCGGTCGCTCTCGTCCGCCGCGCCGTCGTGCAGCCGCTGCACCCGCGCCCACGTGCGGCGGGCCTTCGAGACGAGGTCCTCGGGCTCCACCGCCAGCGCCTCGTCCAGGCAGCGCTCCATCAGCCCCCAGTCCCGCTCCCGCTCCGCCAGCTCCGAGCGCATCAGCCACGCCTGCCGGACCCGAGCTCTCTGCCCGTCGGGCCAGCTCAGGCGCGGGAAGCACACCAGAGGTGGGTCCTCAAGCCGCTCCAGGGCCTCCGCAGCCTCCCGGTCGCGACCCAGGGCCAGCAGC
>JAYENL010000149.1:8426-54206 GCA_034722055.1 Armatimonadota bacterium | reverse complement strand
CCACGCCTGCCGGACCCGAGCTCTCTGCCCGTCGGGCCAGCTCAGGCGCGGGAAGCACACCAGAGGTGGGTCCTCAAGCCGCTCCAGGGCCTCCGCAGCCTCCCGGTCGCGACCCAGGGCCAGCAGCGCGGCCGCGCGGGCGCCGACCAGGCCGGGGGAGTGGGGCCCGGCGTCGATATGCTCCAGCGCCTCCTGTGGCCTGCGGCCGGCGATCAACGAGCCCAGCTCCTGCCTCACACGCCGCTGCATGGGATTCGCCCGCAACGAGCCTCTGAGACCATCGTGGGCTGCGTCGAGATCGCCCGCCTGCCAGTCCGCCAGCGCTCGCAGGTAGACCCGCTCCCACTCCGGGAGATGCTCGGCGCCTTCGGCGTCGAGGTGCTCCGCCGCCAGGTCGGGCCGATTCCGGGCCAGAGCCAGCCGGGCTCGCGCCACCAGCCCGCGAGCGCGCAGCCGGCGCCGCTCGGCCTGCGCGTATCCATCGCTCTCGGCCGGCTCCGGCTCCCGCCGCCATCGCTCCACCAGTAGCCCCAGTGTGCGCTCAGCCGCGTCCAGGGCCCGTTCGTCCTGCGTCAGCACCTCCGCCTGCAGAAGCAGGCGCCACTCATGATGAAGCCAGGCGGGAAGCGGGGGAGTCGGCTCCGGCACGTCCCCGGCGCGGAACTCGCCAAGCCGGCCGGCCTCCAGTCTCGCCTCCAGCATTGCCAGGTCCCCCTCGGCTGCTCCCGCGGCATCACTGAGGCGGCCAACTGCCTGCCGGCGCATGTCATAGAAGGCCAGCGCGCGGCCCGCCAGGCCCCTTATGGGCGTCCAGGCGCTCTTGCCCGCAGCATCCGCCAGTGCCGCAAGCTGCGGGAGGTCCTCGGGAGAGGGCGTCGCCGAACTCCGCAGCAGCCTTACCCAGCCGAAGCATGCCTCAACCTCCGACCAGCCGGCGGCGCGAGCCCTGCCGAGCTCCGCCTCGATCCCGTCCAGGTCCTCGGGCGCCGCCGGGCACCGCGTGCCCAGCTCCAGCGGGAGGCGGGTGAGCGTCCCGCAGATGCCTCGAACCGCGGGCTGCGCCGGATCGTCCTCGGTCATCTGCTCGGCCAGCTCCAGGGCCTCGTCCCATCGCCCGAGGCGGAACATCGCCACGCTGGTAGCCACCGCTTCTCCCATCCCTTGCTCCCTGATGGCCTCGACTGCCTCCCATCCTCTCATACGTCAAGCGCACGCCGATCCGCAAGATCTCGTAGGCGAAGATCGCCCGGTTCCGCCTTTCACTCCTCGTCCCCGACCGCTTGCCACTCCCAGTCGAACTGCCACAGCCGGAGGGTGTTGTCCGAGCTCCCCGACAGCGCGAAGCGCCCATCCGCGCTGATGGCGACCGCGTAAACGCCGTCCGTGTGTCCGTGCAAGGTCCGCAGGCACTGCCCGCTGTCCAGGTCCCACAGGCGGAGAGTCTTGTCTCCGCCCCCCGACAGCCCAAACCGCCCGTGGGGGCTGATGGCGACAGCGTTGACGCAGTCCCTGTGCTCTCTCAAGGTGCGCACGCAGTCGCCACTGTCAAAGTCCCAGACGCGGAGAGTCTTGTCGGAGCTCCCCGACAGTGCGGACCGCGCGTCGGGGCTGATGGCCACGGAGTTCACACAGGCCGTGTGTCCCTTGAAAACCCGGAGGCACTGGCCGCTGTCGAGCTCCCACAGGCGGACGGTGTTGTCGTGGGGGAGAAGCCCGCCACCGGCACCCGAGAGCGCGAACCACCCGTCCGGGCTGATGGCGACGGACTCCACGGACCAGTCGTGCTCTTCGAAGGTTCGCACGTGCCATGCGTCGCGCAGTCCCGTTCGCGTGAGGATGCCGTCCCGTCCGGCTTCCGCCAAATGCGCAAGTAGTGTCGGGTCCCTCTCGTCCAGCTCGTACCCCGGCAGCTCACGCATCTCTCCGGCAAGGGCCATCACGTCCCTGCCCGCCCCCCGCTCGATGGCATCAGCGATGCCCTCCAATAGTTGCTTTACTCTCGCGGCGGCCCCGGCTGCCTGCCCTCCGCCGCGAGATCTCCGTCGCCCCAGTCGTGCCCACAGGTGCTCGATAGCGGCCTCTGACCACCCCGATGAGCGCAGGCTGGCTCTGATGCGCTCATCGGGCACGCCCTTGCTGCGCATGCGCCTCACATACGAGATCCCGGCCTTCATCGCGTCGCTCTTAGCCATCGCTTCTCCCCTCCTCGCTCCTTGACGGCCCCGACCGTCTCCTACCCTCTCATGCCTCCAGCCCAGGGCGATCCGCCAGATCTCGTCGGCGAAGATCGCCCCCTCCCGCCTTTCACTCCTCGTCCTCGGCCGGCTCCCACTCCCAGTCGAAGTCCCAGAGGCAGAGGGTTCCATCCGCGCTGCCCGAGAGCGGGAAGCACCCTCCGGCTCCCCATCGCCTGCACCGGCGGCTGTGGGAGCGATGGGCCGCCGGCCGGTCTATGCCTGCTCCTCGAGCGCCCTTACTATCCGATACGGCTCCATGCCCATCCGCTGCAGGATCGCGAGCGTCGATCCTGTCGCTTGAGTGAGGACGGCTATCAGTAGCTGCTCCGGCGTCAGCGGAGCACCGCTGCCCGCCCGCTCGTGGGCCCGGCGCACGGATTGCCGGAGGTTCGATGAGGGAGCGATGTCCTCGGTCCGGGGCGTTGCCTCCAAGGCATCTGTGCCCTCGGGAGCGCCCATCGCCGCCAGGATGCCGGCCAGAACCTGATCGGGATCATACCCCACGGCACGCACGGCGCTGCTCAGCGGCTCGCTGATCCGGAGGCCGGCCGCCACCACGTGGGGGGTGCCCACCACACGGTGCCCACACGCCGCCGCGATACGGGCCCCGGCCACCACCAGCTCCATGGTCTCGGGGGCGAGGTTCCAGGCCTCGGCGGCGTCCTCAGCGGCGCCGGAGGCGACATCGGGTACGCCCTCGGCCTCCCCGGCCCCCGGGTACTTCCACGCCGCCAGCAGCCGGCCGAAGGTGCCGGCGTGCAGCTCCGCAGCGGCGTCCACGATGTCGGCGATGAGCACCTCGCCGCGCTCGGACTCCCGGGCGCGCCGCCGGGCCGTCGCCAGGATGCGGCCGGCGTTGATCGACAGCGAGGTCTCATCGATGGCCGGATCGGGCTCGCCCTCCAGGAGGGCCTCGCGCAGCTTCTCAGTGGCTTGGTCAGGGTCCAGCCCCACGCTGCGCAGCCACCCCGACAGGGGGCCGCCGCCGACCTCCAGGATGCCCAGCAGCAGGTGGGCGCTGCTGACCACGCCCTCGCTCCACTTCGCGGTATCCTGCGCGTTCTCGACCGCCTCCGCCGCCCGCTCGGAGAGCGGCACAGCCCTGGGCACCCGGGGGTAGTCGGAGAGGTCGATACACAGCCACTCAAGCAGCTCGCCCATCATCCCCCCGCCGGCCCCGGCGAACTGCTCGGAGAGCTGCGCCAGCGTGATGCGCCCTCCGGCCCGGGCCTCCTCGACCCACTCCCAGATGGTCTCCACAGTGGCGCTCATCTCCGGCTGGGCCGGCTGCCCGGCCTGCCAGTCGTCCTCCTCGGGCACGCCGGCCAGGGCCGCAGCGATGGCGCGGGCGTTGCCCAGCGGGTGCCGGGCATCGCGCATCCAGCTCGCCAGCGGGGCGTCGTCATCGGCGATCAGCGCCCAGCCAAGGTGCAGGGAGGTCATGGCGCCGCCACCGAGCTCGGTCAGCAGCGCCGCCCGCCGCACGGCCTCGCTGGCCCGGTCATCGAACCACCCCCTCGGCGGCCACTCGCGGGGCGCCTCAGCAGCCTCAGCGGCGGGCGGTGGCGCCGGGGCCGCGATGCGTATGTCGGGGTCCCCGTAGAGCACGAACCCCGACAGCGTCCCCGCCTCCAGCCTCTCGTCGTCCGGCTCGAGGTTGAGCTTCTTGGCCATGAGCAGGGCTGCGCCCAGGCTGCCGGTGTGCATCAGCCCCCGGTAGAACTCCTCGGCGAACACCCGGCTGGTGTAGTCCTCGGTCTTCCACAGACTCCCCACCACGCCGGAGGCCCCGGCCTCGATGAAGGCCTGCGCCATCCCGGCCACCATGGGGGATATCCCCTCCTCGGCGACGCCCTCGTCGGAGTGCACCGCGGAGCGACAGGCGTTGAGGTAGACCACCTGCCGGTGCATGTCGAAGTTCGCCACCGTCCCGGCGGCCAGGGGATCGGTGCTGGTGGGTATGGCCCCTCCCGTCTGGTGCTCCACGAGGTGGCAGCACAGATGCACGAACCGGTAGCGACCCGCCGACAGAGCATCGAAGAGCAGGTCGTAGGTGCACTGGCGCCCGAAGATGCTGTCCACCTTCCAGCCCAGCTCGCTGAGTCGGCCGGTGAGGTACTGGGCCTCCGCCCGGGCCTCCGCCAGCTCCTCCAGGGGGTCGGCGATGACCAGGGCGCGGGGCCTCTCCTCGGCGGGGTGCTCCTGCTCCTGGTCCGCGGGCAGCCGTCTGGCACTCAGTTGCGCCCACAGGCAGCGGCCGACGCGGACGCGTTCGCCCAGGCAGGTCGCCTCTGGCCCCTCCCCGACCACTCCTGCCAGCTCCCATGGGATGCGGGGGTCCTCGGTGACCACCACCACCGACGTCTCCATGGTCTGCAGCTCTTCCCGCACCTGGTCTGGAAGGAAGTAGTCGTCGATGAAGCGGCCCACGCCCAGCACGGCCTGGCGCGTCACCGGCTTGGAGCGCCGGTGCAGTGCGTCCACCATCGACAGCAGCCTGTGGAGCGTGGGGTCATCGACGAACTTGTGGTCCGGCTTCGGCCGCCATGGGCCGGCACCGGCGTCCTGCACAAGAAGCCGTCGGTGGAACTCATAGGTCTGGCCGTGCCGCGATATAGCCAGCTCTCGGGGGACCATCCTCGTGCCTCCTACGCTGGCGGCGGCGTCTCAGGCCAGCACTGCCAGCGGAATCTCGTAGATGCTGGGGACATCGGGGCTCGTGATGACGAACACGAACTGCCCGCCGTCCACACGCGGGATCGTCATCTCATCGCCCTCCCCCAGCCAGCAGGCCATCATCTCCTCCCCGCTCGACCTGCGGAAGACGACCCTGATGTCCTCGCAGCGCACCTCCGTGTCGGGAAAGTAGGGCCGGGCCTGCACGCTGACCTGCATGGACGGCTCTTTCCTCTCCACCTCCAGCTCCAGGCCCACCCCCAGCTCCGGGAACTCCAGGCCCGTCTTCAATGACGACGGCGAGCTCTGCTCCACGTCCGCCAGGGGCGGCTCCTGCCCCTCCTCGTCCTCGGCGCCCCGCCACGCATACGCCAGTGTCGGCTGGGCCCCCGCGCCAGCCGCTCCCGTCAGGGAGATCTCCAGCGCCCCCTTCAGCCGGTGCACGCCCTCCCTCACGCTCTCCCAGATACCGGGTTCGCTCATAGCGCTGTCTCCTCTCTGTTTGGCGACCGGGACGTCGCCCAGGGCCGCTTCAAAGGCCCTCACGAGCCTGCGGCAATGCTGGCACTGTCCGACGTGACGCCGGGTGGCCTCGGGCAATGCGTCCTCGGAGCCGCCTCCCGCCAGCCGGTAGGCCTGCTGCCACGACAGACAGCCGTCGGTGCGGGGCAGCGGTCGATCCCGGCGCAGTCTCTGTGCCTCACGCTCCCACCACTTCTTGATCGCCGCAGTGAATGCCCGATCGCTCATGCTCGATGTCCCCTGTACATAGATACGCGCGTGCTCACAGAACTGCGAACCAACGACGGCTGTTCTCAGACCATCCTGTCTCCCGCAGCCTGGATCTTGCGCCTCGCCCTGCCTGCCAAGTATCTGGCCTGGTGCGGGGCCATGCCCATGGCTTCGGCCACCTCAGCCCACGTCTCCTCGGCCCAGTACTTGCGCAACAGCACGGTCCGCTCCGCCCAGGACAGCTCCGGCCAGGCCTGCTCGATGGCCAGGAGATCCACACGGCTGTCGAGGCCCGCGCCCGGATCAGGCGGGTCCACTGCAGGCGCGTCATCAGACCCGGCGTTGAGGCTCACCGTGTCCAGGCGGGATCGGCGCCAGAGGCTTATGCACAGGTTGGAGACGATGCGCAGGAGGTAGGCCTTAAAAGACGTGCACAGATCGGGATCGAAGCGGCCGTCCGCCATCGCGACGTATGCGTTGGCGAAGGCCTGCATGGCGATGTCCTGGGCGGCCTCGTCGTCGCCGACGGACCTGAGGGCCGCGGCGTATGCGCTGTGATAGAGCCGCTGGAAGAGCGCCTCGAAGGCCGCATCATCCCCCGCGGCGGCCGCGGCAGCAAGCTCTTCGTCGCACGGTCGCGTTCCCATTGCCATGTCCCGACCTCGGAAGGTGCAGGTGCGGTACCATAGCTTCGTCTCGGATCGGGATCCCGAGAAGGCGCGCCACAGGCCAGCAACTGCTGACCCGCGGCCGCCGAAGCGTACGTCAGTGCGCGGGCGTGGTCTCCAGCTCTGAGACCTGGTCTCGCAGTCGCTGCACCTGCGTATGCAGCCCTCCAAGCTGACGCTTCTGCCAGGCCAACTGCCCGTCCAGCCTGTCTGCTCTGCCCTGCAGCGTCCGCGCCAGCTCCGCCTCGTCGGCCGCCAGTTCATCCACCTGCGCCGCCAGGGCCTTCTGCTTCTGCTCGACGCCGTCCAGCGCCTCATCCACGCCGTCGATCGCTCTCGTGATCATCGCCATGTGGGACCGCTGGCTGGTCTCGATGGCGCCAAAGCGGGAATCGGCCCACAACCCGGCCCAGACCACCCCCGCCCCGACCAGGACCGTGAGGATGAGCGGCAGCAGGACTGAGGTCCATCGCGGCCGGCGCTGCAGTCCACCGATGCGCCCCAGAGCGGCGCGGTACGCCTCGTTGTGCGGATCCTGCTCCAGAGCCCGGTGCCATAGTGACGCCGCCCCGAGCAGGTCCCCGCGCTGGGCGCGAATGCGTGCGAGGATGTCCAGCGCCGTTGGAGCCGATCGCTGCGCTGGGGATAGGGTGTCGATGAGCTGCTCGGCCCGCTCATATCGTCCGCGCCGGGCCAGCTCCGTGGCCCTCGCGACCGTCACCTGCGCGACGAGCGCTGTCAGGCCAGGCTGTGCATCGCCGGCGGCACGCTGGTGCCCGCCTGTGTCGGCCATGGCACGTCCCTCTCTCCAGTCACGCGGGGTCCTTTACCAGAACTTGGTTGTGGTTCCTATGAGACCGCCAGGGACGCCTTCGGGCATTGCCACCTCACCGGGCACCAACGCGACGAGCTGCTGGCAGACGCCTTGGAGGGACGCAACGTCGCCGTCGGCAATGGCCTGCTGGCCCCGAGCGATGAGCTGCTGGGCCTGGGCCTGGTCAGTCATCTGAAGCTGCAGCCCCTGCAGGTGCTCGAACAGGGCGACCCAGAAGGCCGGGTGCTTCTGGAGAACCTCAACGACCTTCCGCTGGAGGTCATCCAGGCGCGCCTGCAGCGTGTCACGGTCCTTCTGCTGGATGGCCTCGCGGAGCGCACGCACCTCGGCGTCCACGCTGCCGCCGCCGTGGGCCGCGATCTCGGGGTCGCTAACCAGCCTCTCCGCCTCCTCGATGGCCTCTTCAGCCTTCGACACCAGGGCCGGCCACTGCAGGGCATCCTCGACCTCGTCAACGGCGGACCTGAGCCGCAGCAGCAGGTCCTGACACTGCCGGGCGGCGTCTTTCTGGCCTTCTGCGGCCGCCTCGGCCGATCCCTCGGCGGACTCGAGCAGGCGCTCCTGTTCAATGCGGTCGAGTGCCTCTCGCGCCACAGGATCGCCTGTCTCAATGGCCTGCTGCCTGGCCTCGGTCAGTCGCCGCCTCTCCTCACTGACCTCACGCTGCAGTGCGCCCACATCCGGCGGGGGCGGGTTGAGGTCCAGCACCTCCTCAAACTCCTCGTCCAGCACCGGCACCCAGGCCTTGGTGAGTACGCGCTGGGATTCATCGATCTCGATGGTGATGTCAACCTCGCTGCCCTGCCGCACATCGCGCCTGATCTCGTCAGGCGTGATCTCCAGCGCGCCGACGAGCTTATTGCGGTCGGCACGCACCGTGTTCTCTCCCTGAACGACCGGGATGCGGATCAGCTCCTCGTGCTGCCCGCCCCGCCTCACCGCGACGGTTGTCTTGTGCTTGCTGCGCGCCCGGGCGGGCAGCGGCGTGCCCTTCTCGAAGAACCGATCGACCTCGTTGTTCGCCATCGCCACGCCCAGGGAGTGCGTCAGGATCGGCCGGTCCGGCACGCCCCCGACGGTGTAGGTGATGGACTCGGGCACTGCCGGCAGAGCGCTTCCGGTGGCATCCCGCAGGTCAATCCCGAACTCATTGGGTAGACCCCGCTCTGCGAACAGCACCGTCGTGAAGGTGCCATCCGGCCCCAGAGGGACCTGGCCGCTGCGCCACTCATCGTCGTGAGGCAGGCTCCGGTTGACGAACTCGATCGTGAAGCCCGATACGTCGCCGCCCTCCTGGGCGATCACCTTCCCTCCGATCAACGGGTCCGGGTCGGGCCCGATCGGATCGTACTCAAGCTCGATCCGGTACTGCCCCGGCTCGACCGTCACGGCGGGCCCCATCGCCTCCTCAAGCCGCTGGGTGCCCGCGAAGATCGCCGCGCCACAGGCCACGACCGTCATCGGGTCCTGGCTGAAATCCAGCGGTATCCCCAGTCCGCTGGTGGGGTCCTCCAGACGCTGGCGGAGGTAAGGGGTAGCAGTGGGGCCGCCCACAAGCAGCAGTCGCTCGATGTCACCGGGACTGAGCCGCTTCTCCTCCAGCACCTTCCTGGCAGCGTTGATGGTGCGCACGATCATCGGCTCGAGTATGCGCTCGACATCGGCCTGCGAGACCTCGACGAGGAAGTCCGCCATAGGCTGACCGCGGTCGTCGTTGCCCAGGTAGTCGATGTCCACCTGCGCTGTCGGCTGGCGCGAGAGCCGGATCTTGGCGTCCTCGGCTGAGAGTCTGAGCTTGGCCAGAGGCACTCGCCACTTCTCGTTGCCCAGCCGGAAGTCGCTGACGTCGTACCTGGACACGACCTGGGGGATGAGCAGGTCCTTGACGATGGCCTCGTCCACGTTCTTGCCGCCCAGGTACTGGTCGCCACCATGGTTGATGACCTCGATCATCCCGTCGCGCATCTGGATGATGGCCACGTCGAAGGTCCCCCCGCCCATATCGTAGACCATCCAGAACACGTCCTCGTCCTCGGCCTGGAAGCCGTAGGCCAGGGCCGCCGCTATCGGCTCCTGCAACAGGACCCGCTGGGAGAAGCCGGCGAACTGCGCCGCCTTGTCCGTCGCCTTGTTTTGAGGCAGTCCGAACTCCGCGGGCACGGTGACGACCGCGGCGTTCAGCTCCTCGCCGACACGCTGCTGAACATCGCTCTTGAGCGACTTGAGCACCTCGGCTGACAGCTCCGCGGGCGTCATCGACCGCCCGCTGTCGGCGAAGCTGATGGTCTCCTGCTCGCCCATCAGGCGCTTGAACTCGATGGCGCCGTTGTCGGGGTCTCTGAAGTAGCGCTCCCGGGGCGTCTTGCCCACCGTAACGGCGCCTGAGTCATCGATGCGCACTGCCGACGGTGTGATTGGCAGGTTCTCGTTGTTGGGGATGACCTCGGCCTCGATGCCGTCGAAGACGGCGATGGCGCTGTTGGTGGTGCCGAGGTCAATGCCGAAGTCAATTGTCTGGCGTGCCATTCGTCTGCCTCCCTCGACCTGTCCGTCTCAGCCCCGTGATGGCTTCAAACAAGCGCTTCGTCAGGCGTCCGTCTCGCCCTCCGCCGAGTACTATTGTTCTTGCGCTGTTTCCTCCGAGTCCTCAGGCGTGGCCACGACCACCTCAGCCATCTGGATCCGCTCCCCATCGAAGTACACAGAGGGCTTGACCGTCTCGGTGATGACCTCATGCGTGACACCCGGCGTGGGCTCGAAGGCCAGCACGCTGACCGTGTAGGAGCCCGTCTGAGGCATCCGCTTCCCGGTGTAGTCGCGAATGTCCACGCCCGCCTCGCTGAGCGCATCCCACGCCGCCTCCAGGGCTCGGTACTCCCCCCGCACCTCCTCGCGCGGCCCTCCAGTGTCCGCGTCGAGCATTCTCTTGCGCATGCGCCAGAGCTGTGTTGCCAGATCCGCCACCACTCTATCCCGAACCACCAGACCTCTGCTCTCCTCTGGGGAGCTGGGCTCACTCCCTCTCGCCTCGCTGACGGCTGCCATGAGTGCCTCGAGGCCGTCCTGACCCGCTGGCGGCCACGCGGGGGGCCCAATCCGGAACTCGGCGGGGAACAGCAACTGTCGCAGTCCGGCCCACAGCCCGCCAAGTCCGGTCGAGCGCAGCTCTCGGTAAACGCTCCCGATGTCCCCGTCCATTTCGTCGCGCTCTCCATTCATGCTTCCGCCGGGTTCCGCCAGGCGGGCACCCCTCCGCCTCTTCCGGTGGATCAGCCCGACGGCCCCTCGCCGAACTGCCATCCCTTAGATATAAGCTCCCGGATGGGCGGGTACTTGTCTCGGTGCTCGATCGGCTTCACGCCCCTCTGCGCCTGACCCATCGCCCACCCCATCACGGCGCCACCCACTCCCAGGACGAACGTACCCACTAGCCAGGCCGCGGCTGCAGCGTCGCTATCACCGGTCACCGAGCTGACGATGCCGGCGATGATGAGGGCGGCTATGGCGCCGGCGCAGCCCAGGCCGCAGGGCAGGCCCACGGCCTTTCCGTGGGCCTTCTTACAGCGATTGCAGCGGGGGACCGAGATGACCGCCTTCTGCCACTCTACGTGCGTACCTTCGAGGGTGGGCGTGCGGGTGATGTTGCCGTACATCTGCACCTCCAGCTCAGCGCCGTCGTCGGCAGCTCGAGTGCAGAAGAAACACCTCTCTACGAGCCGCTTGTAGCGCGCGTTCTCGCGTACAGTGTTGAGGTTGTCCTCAAGCCGCTCGCGTGTGGCCTGGCCCTCCGCCACGGCCGCGGCGCTTTTGAGCAGCTCCTCCGACCGCTGCCAGTCCTCCGTCTCCCGCCCGAACTTCACCTGGACCTCCAGCGCAGCATTCGCGACCTCATCGTGTGCCGCCTGACGCATCGGGTTGCCCCTTGGCAGCATGTAGTCCATGATACGCAGCGGTTGGCGAGTACCGTGTATGAGCTCCTGAACAACCGCGTCGCCCCCGGCGGGATCGGCGTCACTGTTCGTTCGAGCCTGCTGGCAGAGGCTCTTCACGCGGTCCCGGAGGGGCCTGAGCGCCCGCGACAGCGCTTCGTCAATCGCCTCCTGCCCCCACCCGGAATTCCATATCAGCTTCGCGTGCTCGCGGGCCCAGTTCCTGTCGCCTGCCCGAGCCGCACGCAGCCCCAGTTGCGCGTTGATCAGCAGCAGCGCAACCGGCAATGACGTCCGTATGCGCCGTGCCGTCCCGGTCGTCAGCCGGGGATCATTGAGCTCCCGGACGCGATCGGCGAGGCGACTCCAGAAGAACTCCTTCTTCTCCAGCTCCTGCCAGCGTGGCAAGGCTTGCTTCCAGTAGGCATGTTGGCGCTTGCGCTGCTCGGCCGTGATCGACGCCTCCAACGCCCGGAGCTCCCAGTCCAGGGCCAGGACGTGATAGATGACCGCCAGGTTATGAGTGGCGACACCGTCGCTGTCACCGGCCTCCTCGCGCTCCCGCCACAGCCGCCCAGCCTCGTTCAGGTCACCTCTGCCCAAGGCCATGATGGCCTGGTCGCGCTTCGACTTCCCCGGCTCCTCAGGCCAGATCCAGAACAGCTCATCGATGAGTCGCCGCTCCGGGTCTCTCAGCCGCTGCTGAGCCGCCTGCACCTGATCCTCTTCCGCCGATAGCTGCAGCGATAGTCCGGAGGCCGTTCCCTGCCGGCCGCCTCCCCCGTACTTCTCCATAATCTGCTGTCTCCTGGATCGCCGCGAGATGTCCCGCGAGCTTGCATCGATTGGGACCTCAAGCAACCGAAAGGGATTCTCGCAGTAGATCTCCGGTCTCGCCAGTTCCAGCAGGGCCTCGCAACACCAGTCGTCCCCCACAAGCTCCGGACTACTCGGGCCCTCACTCATCGCCGACACCTCTCGCGGCAAGCCCCATCATCGTGCTGCTCTGCCAGGCTTCGAGTTGGCGTTCTGCTCCGTCCACATGCTGTGGACTGCGTCAGTCTCGGTCAGCGTCTGCCCCCTGCGAATGGCTTCATCCGCGCACTACTGCCGACCACATACCCGACCTCTCGCACCGTCCATTAATACGCAGGCGTTTGCACCACCTGTTAAGATGATCTGTGTTATAGGATTGTAGGTTCCTCAACTCATCCTGTCATCCCTCCCCGTCCGCCACAAGACTTGACAGATATTCTTCCAGAGCGTCCTGCCCGCCCAGAATCGGTCAGGTGTCATGTTCGACCGTGAGGCATCCGGGCCGACATGGCAGGCAGGACGATGGGCCGGAAGCGACATACACTTGTGCAGATCATCAACAAACTCAGCCAGCACACGGCCCTCGCCATGGTCGGTCGAGGCTACGTGAACCGGAGGGAGTTACTGTAGGGGCGTCCGCTCCAAGGGGTGGTGTGTCAGCATCACCAACTGCTCGCCCAGGCACCGCCGGAAGACTACCGACACGTCGGCCCCTGGCAGGCCATCGCGCGCAGTCGTGCCCTCACAAAGGCGAGGTTTACCCCCATAGGCCCTTCTCACCGTCTGGAGCACTGTGTCGGCACCAGGCAACATCGGACAAGCTCTCCGCCAGCTCGTCCCACTGGTCTGATGCTCGCGGGCGAGATGGCGATCATCACGCGGCAGCGCCTACACTGACTACCGGGAGGTGCCGCACCGTGGCATTGCGTCTTCTGGCCATGGGTTTGGCCGGGGCCCCTGGGCCTTTCGGTCTGCGCCGAGCCGATCGCTAGCTTCAGCTTCGACGACCCGACCGACGGGCGTGCCGGCTGGATCACCGAGTTCAACCCGCTGATGTTCAGCGGAACCGTGGCCGACGTGGGACGCACCGGCGGGCACTCCCTGGATTTGCAGGATGGCGTCGGGATCACCCGGGGCTTCTGGGCGCGCTACCTGCCGCTGACCGAGCCGGGGGCGTGGCGGGTGCGCGCATGGGTGCGTATGCGGGGCGGGGAGGCCGGGCTGCGCGACACGCGGATCCTCCCACAGATTGCTGTCCTGCACAGCCGGGCCTCCGAGGACTTCTGGCAGCTCCGCCAGGAGCTCAACTTTGAGGCCGACCTGCGCGTCGCCGGCATCCGCGGCTACGTGGCGCACCGGATAGTCGAGGAGCTCCTTCTCCGACACAGCTACCCCTTCGAGGTGCACTATCTGGAGCGAGAGGACGAGCTGGCGCACCTGAGCGATTACCCTCTCATCGTGCTCCCCTTTCCCTACTGCATCTCCAACCGGGCGGCAGCGGCCGTCGAGGAGGGGCGACGAGCGGGCTCGCGGATTCTCATCTGCGAGCGGCTCGGCGAGGCAGACGAGGTGGGCACGGGCAGGGAGATTCCGGCGATGGCGGGATGGGCGGACGGTGAGGACGTGGTGCTCGTCGAGAACCTGGTGGATGAGTTCACCGATCCGGCGTTTCGGGCTGAGCTGCTGGGCACGCTGGACGACCTGCTCGGCGAGTCCCGGGCCATTGAGCTTGACCGTCAGGGGCGCAATGTGGAGGCGATCCTGCGGCGCGGTGATGATGGCTGGCTGCTGGCCACGATCAACTGGGAGCCGGAGGACGTCGGCCTGGAGGTCCGTCTCCGCCTGCCGGAGGGCAGCTATCGCGTGAGGCAGTGCGACGGGTATGGCGAGCGCCCGTGCGCCATCGGGGAGCGTGAGGAGCTTACCGGGGCCGATCTCGCCCACCTGTGGGTGAAGCTGGAGCGTAACCAGGTGCGCATCTACCAGATCCGTACGTCCGCGCCCGCGCAGACAGAGAGGTCGCGGTGATCGCTGCTGGCCGGTCCTTTCTGCTGGTGGTCCGGCGGGGTGTAGAGCACAGTCTACCGATGAGACAGATCCCGAGGTGAGCGTTCACAGATGAGATTCGGATCGCGGGAAGGATACTGGCGCTGAGTGGCGAAGTATAGTCCAGAGTATTATACAGGGGATGGTGCTTTCGGGCGGGACGACGGGGTGGGGACACAGCAGTGCTAGGGGGAAAAGGCCTTCACGGTGGTAAACGACGGGCCGGTTGCGCTTCGGCCTCGCATAAGGGATGTTTACGTCAGGGCTCACTTCAGAGCAAGAAGTGAGCCCTTGCGTATGTACGGTCCGAAGCCATGGTGTTTCGGACTGAATAAGCGTTCAGGAGGAGGCGTATCGATGTCTGCACGTAGAGGTTTCACGCTGATCGAGCTGCTGGTGGTGATCGCCATCATGTGACCGCTGAAAAAGCCGGAAACTGAATATCGGCGCGGCGCTGTGGCGATCCTCAGGGCGCTGCGTGGGTCACATTCTTCCCAATCCACCTTTTTCAGCGGTCACATCATCGCCATCCTGGCGGCGATTTTGTTTCCGGTTTTCTCGCGGGCTCGCGAGAAGGCTCGACAGACACAGTGTCTCTCCAACGTCAAGCAGATCGCCCTGGCGGTGAACATGTATGTCCAGGACTACGATGAGACCTTCCCCACTATCTACTGCTGGTACGATCCACCTCTGCCCGACTATCCTCTGGGCTGGGGCGTTGTTCACTCCTGGAAGGTGGCCGTGGCGCCCTACATCAAGAACGACATGATCTGGGTGTGCCCCAGCATGGTGAAGCAGGGCGGGAGCGACCCGCACTGGATGTACCACCCCGAGAAGGGCGGCTACGGCGGGACGCTCTACTATGTGTTCTGCTATGCGCCATGGCGCGGCTACTGGTTCCCCTATGGGCCCACCGGCGGAGGGCCGGTGACGCTGGCCTGCATCGAGCATCCCGCGCGGGTCATCATGATCGCGGAGACGAACCACCACGACTACGCCTACTACAGCACCGATCCCTCCAAGCTGGACTACTACCTGGCCTTCCGACACAACGAGATGCTGAACGCGGCCTTCGTTGACGGGCACGCCAAGGCCGTCGAGAGAGGCTTCTGCGCGCAGTCGAAGCACTGGGATCCCCGCATCGAGGACTAACAGCACACGCCCTCACGGTGTGGAGAGTCTGCGGCGCCGTGCGACTTCCGGCGCCGCAGACGCTGCCGGCCCAAGCGCCATCAGCTCAAGGAGGGCCATCATGCCTGCCTGCAAGACGTCTCTGACCACACTCCGTAGCGCGGCGCTCGCTGTTACACTCTGCTGGATGGTTGGGATGACTACAGTGCATGCACAGACGCTGACGCTCGCGAAGGACGGTGAGGCCCGAGCGGTGGTGGGCGTCGCCGCCGATGCGCCGGACGTGACGCGCTTCGCCGCCGAGGAGCTGGCCGCGTATCTGGGCCAGATCACCGGCGGGACCTTCGAGGTGCTGGAGATCTCGGACGATTCGCCGGCCATGGTGGAGCAGCTCGGCGACGAGCGCCTCCCGGTCCTGGTCGGCGCCAGCCGCTACACCGATCAGTTGCAGGTCAGCCTCGATGACCTGGGGCCGGACGGCTTTCGCATCGTGACGCTGCCGGAGGCGCTGGTCATCGCGGGCATCGACGATTCGCGCGTCAACCCCCGGGCGTGGCGCTCGCTGGGCAGCGCTGGCTCGCTCTACGGGGTCTACCGCTTCCTGGAGGAGCTGGGCTGCCGGTTCTACTTTCCCGGCGAGGTGGGCGAGGTCATCCCCAGCTCCGCCTCGCTGTGGGTATCGCGGATGGACATCGCCGACGCGCCCTACTTCCGCGAGAGACTGGGCCAGCCGCCGCTGGGTGGCGAGGAGTCGGCGGTATGGATGCGCAAGCTCGGCTGCGGCGCCACGGAGTACCCCCAGGCGAGCTGTCACTCGTTCAACAGGTGGCCCGACAAGTACAAGGAGACACACCCGGAGTACTTCGCCCTGCACGGTGACCGACGCATCAACCACATATGCTTCTCTCACCCCAACGCGCGCCGGCAGATGATCGAGGACGCCCGGAGTTGGCTCAGGGAGCATGATGCCGATGTGTATCCCTACTTCACGGTTATGCAAAATGACGGGGCGCCAGGGCCGTGTCGCTGCGAGCTCTGCCAGCCGCACATCCATGACGAACGCGGATGGATGGGGCTGCAGTCCGACCTGGTCGCGTCCGCCGCAGTGGAGGTGGCGCGTGCCATAGCGGACGAGTTCCCCGAGCGCGGGATCATCATCGGGGCCTACAACGACTACACGCTCCCCCCAACGGAGATCGACAGCCTGCCAGACAATGTCGCTGTCTGTATCTTCAAGCATCGCCAGTTGTTCTGGGACAAGGAGGGCTACGACGGCTTCAAGCGCGTGCTCAATGGCTGGCTGGAGCTCCAGCCACAGAGCGTGGCCTTCTGGGAGTACTACAACTTCGACTGTTGGGCGGGGACTGCCTGGGGTGGCGTCCCGGCCGTCACCACAAGCCTGATCTCCGAGGACATCAAGGACCTCAAGCGTAGGTCTGAGGAGACCGGCATCCCCTTCAGCGGCGAGCTCATCTTCTGCGACGGCCGGCTGGAGGAGCACTGGCAGGACCGGCTGTGGTGGATGGGCCTGGACTTCTACGTCACCGGGAAGCTGCTGTGGCATCCCGACCGCGATCTGGAGGCGATGCTCGACGAGTTCTTCACCACCTTCTTCGGCCCCGCCGCCGAGCCCATGGCCAGGTTCTACGCCCGGGCCGAGGAGGTCTGGAACACCGGCGATCACGGGGGCATCTACGGCTACGCGGATCCGAGCCTCAAGACTCTCCAGGAGCGCATGGAGGCGGCGTCATTCTCCGCCGATCCCTGGGAGCACCTCTTCACCCCGGACGTGCTCGCGGAGCTGAACGGCATCCTGAAGGAGGCCGAGATGGCGGCCCCGCGAGCGCCCTACGCCGCGCGAGTCGCCATGGTCCGCAGCGGCTTCAACTGGACGATGCAGCGCGCAGCCGGAGAGGACGCCGGGGAGGAGTAGAGCCTGCCGAAGATGGGACATGACCGGCGCTTCAAGAGCAGATCGGTGGGCGTGGCACTGATGGCGTGCCTCCTGGCGGTGTGGCCTCTGGAGGCTCAGCAGGAGGCCGCCGGGCAGGAGGAGCCGGAGATGAAGAAGGCCATCATGTGCGTGGACTTCTTCGACCTGTGCTACTACGCCGACTGGGCCGAGGACCGGCTCTACACCCCCGAGGACATCCGTGCGCTGTTTGAGAAGTGCAAGGCAGCCGGCATCTCCCACGTTCTGTGGAGGCTCAGCGCCGTTGGCAGCGCGGTCTACAGGTCCAAGGTCGAGGACCGCAACTTCCGCGACGATCCCCGCGCTCCGGCGCACGCCACAGCAGACTTCATCGACCAGTGGGACCCCCTGCACCAGGCCTGCACCCTCGGCCACCAGATCGGCCTGCCGGTCTACGCCTGGATCACGGTCTATGACGAGGGCCTGCCGGAGATGGGCCACATGTCGCGGCTGCTGCGGGAGCATCCGGAGTACCAGTGGGTGGACCGGACCGGCGAGCTCTACCTCACCGGCGTGCCCTGCTATGCCTTCCCCGAGGCCCGACAGTTCAGGGTCCGCATGGTGGAGGAGATCTGCCGCTACCCGGTTGACGGGGTCTTTGTCTCCCTGCGATCCCACGCGCATGCCAATGACGCCTACTCGGAGATCCCCGACGGCGAGCAGTTCGGCTACGAGGAGCCGATCGTTGAGGAGTACAGGCGTCGCCACGGTGTGGACATCCGCACCGAGGAGTTTGACGAAGACGCCTGGCACGAGCTGAAGGGGGAGTACTTCACCCAGCTTCTGCGCCAGATCCGGCAGGCCGTGGGTCCCTGGCGCCAGGTACATGTCATCGTGATGGACTGGTTCGAGGGGCCTACCTCCAAGAGCCGCCACGACCTGGACTTCGAGACCTGGGCCGAGGAGGGCCTGGTGGACGCCGTCTACGCCATGGCCAACTTCAAGGTCCCCCCGGCCGACTTCGACGACAAGTACGCCTTCATCAGGGACCTGGGGATGGACCTGTATTGCTTCCGGGGCATTCCTGACGAGGATGCCACCTTCGAGAACATCCCGGCGCTGATGGGGGCCGTGGAGGGGACTGCCTTCCAGGGCCTGGCGCTGATGGAGGCCTACAAGTTCCAGATCCTGCGCGGACGGACGCGGGAAGAGTTGGGAAAAACGCGCGAGTGAGGGATCCAGTCATGACACTGCCGTCAGTCGAGATCGCGATGCTGCTGTGCCTGCTTCTGCTTGCTCTCAGCGTCGGCTCCGCCGGCGCCGCAGACGATGTGACGTGGTTGCTGGAGTACGAGGGGGACGAGCTGCCGTCGGCCGATGTCTGGACCTATCAGGGCGCGGAGGGAAGTACCAGAATCGAGGACGGGGCGCTCCGCATCGTCGATGAGGCCGACGAGGGCGTCTGCAGCTACCGGGCGCCCTTCGAGCGGCCGGCGGACACCGACATCGTGGTGGAGGCCCGGGTCAAGGTCAACGACGTCTCCGGCGTTCAGAGCATTCGCCGGCTGCGGCCCATCTACTCCGGCGGGCCGGTGGCCGTCCGCGTGGGCGACGGCAGCCGGGAGGAGGGCCTGGTGCTGGTGCCGGGCCGGTTGACGAGCTTCCTCGACCGCATGTACCTCATGGACACCACCAGCGACTTCCATACCTACCGCCTGGAGATCAGTGGCCACGACATGAGCATCCTCGTCGATGGCGAGATGGTCATCGAGGGCCGCGATGCCTTCTGGCAGCCCAGCGAGGCCGGGGAGCCGTTCGTCACCTTCGGCTCGACCTGCGAGCCCTACTTCGGGGACTCGAGCTGGGAGTTCCTGAGGTTGGGGGTGCGGCCGCATGTGGAGCGCGAGGTGGAGACGGAGCTGCGGATCACCATGAGCGAGCCCTGGGAGATCCCCCGCGGCGACCTGCCGCGCATGACGCGCCCCTACCTCTACAACGTCGGCGAGGGGCGGCTGATGCTCAGCGTGGCCCAGGGCCCGGACGCCATCTTCGAGCCCTACGGGATTCTGACGTCCACCGACCAGGGCAGGACCTGGACGCCCATCGAGGGCCTGCAGGATAAGACCTTCGCGCCCCAGCCGATGATCCGCATGTCCGACGGGTCCATCTTCGGCGCGTCACGGTGGACGGTGAAGTATGACACGGAGCGCCTGCAACGGTACGGCAGCTACGTGGGGATCAGCTACCACTTCGATCCGGGCGCGGAGTCCTTCAGCATGTATGAGAGCCGCCTGCACACCCCGGAGGAGGTGCTGGAAGGAGGCGGGACCACCCTCGTCTTCGACCGCGATATTTTCCGGCGTGGCGACGATACTCTCCTGGCGGTCACGTATAACTCTCAGGCGGGCTACCTGCTGCAGTCAACGGATCGGGGGCGGACCTGGGAGTATGTCTCCACCATCGGAGAGCGACACGAGCCGGGCGTGGAGTTCCTCAGCGACACCGAGATGACCGCGGTGCTACGGCAGGGCACCATGCATCCGCTGGAGCAGGTGTGGTCGGAGGACGCCGGCCAGACCTGGAGTGAGCAAACGGTGCTGGAGTTCGGCAGCGTGGACCCGGACGTGGTGCTGATGAGCAACGGGGTGCTGGCCTGCAGCTATGGGAGGCCGGGAAGCTGCATTGCCTTCAGCACCGACGGCGGCCGGACCTGGAGCTACCATCGGGTGGTGACGCCTGATAAGGGCTTCAACTACAACGCCATCCGCGAGGTGAGCCCCGGCAGGCTGCTCTACATCCACGACGCCCCGCCGCTGACCTGCCTCCACATCGACGTGGAGGTAGTTGAGTAGGCGGCCGGCTGACTTCGCGCTCTGACGTGGCGCAGATGCCCGGTTCTGCGCGTCCACTGGCGCATGGCATCTGTCAGGCTGCAGCAGCGGAGCTCTCGGTCATCCGAATTGAGCCTCACTCGGCGGGATCCAGCCTGATGATGCGCCCATCGTCCCGCGCCGCGATGATGCCGTCGGCGGCACGCCTGCCGAGCAGGGCGACGTCGGTGAAGGCGCCATCGAGGATCCGGCCGCTTCGCCCATCGCGCTCCAACACGAGCCCCTCGGGAGTGGCCAGCAGCAACTCCCCATCGGCCCCCGCCGCCATGGCAGTCACCGTCACGGCTATCGGCCGGGCGTCACGCTCCGGGCCTTGCTCGGGGTCGCCATCCCAGCGGAATGTCCACAACACGCCGTCGCGGGTGACTGCGAGGACCTCGATCAGACCATCCTCGCTCTGTCTGCTGGTGGCGGCGGTCATATCCACCAGCGGCGCCCAGGTGAACGTCCAGCGATGCTCGCGACCGTCGTACATCCCCACGTAGTTCTGCCGGACCACGAGCACGTGGCGGGACGCATCCTCGCCCCTCACCGGCTCGAAGACGAAGGTCCGCGGTCCGTCGATATGCGCGCTCCACGCCGGCTCCCTCAGGGCCTCGGCCCGGTACACCTGCGGGTAGAACAGCTCCCCCTCCGGCTCCGCCACGTGGGGCTCCGAGCTGCCGCTGATTCGCCACACGGTGCCCCTGGACAGGCAGACCTGCTCATCGCGTCCGTCGCCGTCGAAGTCGAGGCCCTCGGGGAGCAGCTCCGGCGTCACGTACCCGCCGGCATGGAGCACTCCCTCGAACTCGCCGCGCTCGTCGAGGAAGCTGAATGCACAGTAGCGGCTGACCACGATCTTGGCCGCGCCGTCAGGCCCTCGCCGCCACAGGCCCATCGAGTAGGGCATGGTGAAGCCGCCCGCTGGATGCCTGGTGTTGGGCCGCCCTTCCGTCTCGTTGAAGTGCTGGTGCATCTCGTAGAGGTCCATGGTGCGCAGAGGCGTGCCGTCGGCGTCGAACACGTGGATACGCGCATCGACGGTGGCAACCAGAAGCTGGCGCCGGCCGGTCCCAAGCCAGTCCACCAGCCGCACCGCCTGCACATCCTGCTCGGGCTCGAACTGCAGGCGCTCGTCGCCTGACGGGTCCAGCAGTGCCAGAGCGTCATCTTCCACGCCGCGCGTGTGCAAGCGTATGAACTTCGGCCAGGACGGTGGCCTGACGAGGATCACGTGCTCGCCGGCGCCCGTCAGGTCGGCAACGTCCAGATGCAGCGGTCGTCGGGCCTCGCGGCGACCGCGCTCGTAAAAGGCCAGCAGATCGACCTCCGCGGCACGCACCCAGCGCGCGGGCAAGCCGTCCAGCTCCAGCGCCTGATAGTCGTCAGGCACAGGGTGGGCCTCGCCGTAGTTGTCGGTGTGCACGCCGGGCCGGGAGACCACCGGCACGTCGATCTCGCGCCAGCCGGGGCCGTCAGGCGGCGGCATGGCGCCACCGTCATCAGGCACTGCCACCTCGACGGTTTCGGGCATCTTCGCGGGATACCACTTCCCACGGCGGTGGGTGACACGAATCTCATCGAGCTCAACCACCCGCCCCAGGTCAACGACCTCCTCGGAGACGCGCCTCACTGGATGGACTCTCGCAGGCCGCAGCAGGCCCTCGTACTGCCATGCGGTCCGCCAGCGTGCCGTACGATCCGGAAGCTCCTCGGCACGGGCTTGATCTGCAGCCGCCAGCACCGGCTGCTCCTCGCCCGCCGCTGGGGCCGCTTCGACACGTTCGACGCGGATGGGCGGCCCGTCGGCAGCTTGCGGCGCCCAGGAGATGACCATCCTCTGGGCACCGCCTGTCTCCGGCGTCAGCGTTACCTGCTGGGTGTCGGGCATCGCTGCGACGTACTCCGTTGCGCCCGAACCCGAACTCACCTGCAGCACGGTCGTGATGGTAACGGTCTCGTCGGCCTCCAGGGCGCCGGAGCGTGAGATCCGGATGTGAGACATGTATTGCTGGCGCTCATGACTGCTTCGCGCCTGGAGACCGTCGCCGAGGGGGCTCACACGCATGCGCCTGGAGCCGTTGACGACGCGGAAGCTGCCCGCCTCGGGGGAGACCGTCCCGTTGGGATGCCAGTTGACGACTACCATGTACTCGCCGCTCTCCAGCGGGGAGACGGTGTCGCGCACGATGAACAGGCCCGGGTCGATCCAGACAACGCTCCGTCGCCACTGCGTTCCCCCAAAGGGCTCCAGAGTCAGCGAGACCGCTCCGCCGTCCTCCAGCTCATGGTGCCAATCGAGCGTCGCCGCGGCCGGATAGGGCGCAGGGTCGTCCGTGATTCGGTCGAGGCGCAGCACGTGCAGCCCGTTCTGGCCGAAGTAGGAGTCCGATGCCTGGCGGAGCCAGTAGGCTCCGTGAGAGCTCAGCGTCAGTATGGCACCAGGCGCGCAGTGCATGGCCAGGCCGCTGATCGCCAGATAGTCGTCCGGGAGGTCGAAGCCGCCGCGGAAAGCGATGAAGTCGAGGATCGACTCCGGATCGACCTCGGCCCGGCGGTACCTCCCGCGCGCCAGGCGGTCGAGGTCCCGCAGCACGTGCGGCATGGTCTCGGGAAGCCGCAGGCCCGCCAACTCGTCGGGCGCCTCCCCGGTCAGCTCGGCGCCCGGCACGTAGCGATGCACCTCGTTGACGTAGCGCCCCTGGAAGTAGCCCGTCGGACGGACCTCGTGCGGGAGGGTGCGCATCAGCCGCAGGTACCGCCCATCGTTGTGGTAATGCGCCAGTATCCCCAGCAGCAGGTGGGTATCCTGGCGATCGACTGGGCGCATCAGCCGCCCGCCCCGGTGGTCGATCATGTCCAGGTGCAGGGCCCGGCGGGCGTTGCCGCTCTCGAAGAAACCGTAGCGCTCGTACTCCAGCGCGTAGCGGAACATCGAGGCCACGATCTCCTCGTGGCAGCCGCTCCCGTTGATGGCACCCGGGGCGCTCGGGCCCCACCGGTGCTCCACCATATGATCCATAAAGGCCCGCTTCTCGCTGAGGCGGAACCTGACCAGGTCTCCGATCTCACCCTCCAGCGGCAGGCGGCTGTCGAGAAACTGCGCCATGGCGATGTCGGCCATCAGCGGTGCGATCTGATGGCGGCTCGTGATCGTGACATCGTCGTAGGGCGGCGAGAAGACGCGCATCCAGCGCAGGTCCGAGCCGAGCAGAAAGTCCCAGAAGTTCTGCAGGATGAGGCTGTCGAGGCCGTGCCGCTGCTCGGCGGTGATGATCGGGCTGTCGCCGATCATCTGCCACGTGCGCACCAGGAACTCCACGAGGTAGTGATGGGTATACGCCCGGTCCGCCAGCACGAGGTCGAGATGCTTCAGCGCTCGCTGGCGGTAGCCATCCCACCCGGACCAGTACCAGCCCATCGCGTTCTCGTACCACCGCCGGACGGTCTCGTAGCCTGGCTCGAAGGGCGGCAGGGCCGGATCCTCCGGGCTCTCTCGCCACAGGGCGTCGCGCTCCTCGAACGCCGTTCGGCACTCGCCCTGCAGGTCAACATCCAGCAGCCACGGGAGCGTCAGCGATCCGTCATCGTCCACGTCGGGCAGAAGCTCGAGGAAGCGACCGACCGCGCGCTCGGCGCCCGCGTCGGTGCTCCCGCCGAGGATGATGTGGTTGCGGCCGTTGCGGAAGACGTTGGTGGCGGTGCGCACCACGTAGCCGTCGCCGCCGGGGTAGTAGCCGTCCACGGCGCAGAGGAAGCGGTTGTAGGCGGGCCACATGGCGCGGTTGATCCCCAGTCGCCCCAGCAGCACCAAGTTCCGCCCGCGCAGCTCATCCCGCAGAACCGGAGGGCCTTGCTGCGTGGCGTCCGTGTCCGCGACCACGGGCAGCGGCACGCCGGTGGCCCGCTGCACCGCCGCGGCGGCCCGCTGCGCCAGAGCCCGATAGTGCTCGCTGCCCGAGGGGTAGATGATGGTGGCCGCTGCGGTGCCATCCTCCACGAGCCGCGTCTGGGCGTAGAGCGCCTCGCGTTGGGGCGCCTCAGGCGCGCCAGCCTCGTGCAGCGCGACGTCGTCGATCCAGGCCCGCGCGGGCGTAGCGTCCAGCGGCCGGCATGCGAAGCTGACATCGATGGTGCCGCTGTCATCGCTGCGCACCACGCCCACCAGCTTCTGCCACTGGCCCTGGCGGTGGTAGCTCATCGCCAGCCCGCCCGCCCGTGCCACGACCCGCCCGCTGGCGTGAACCCACGCACTGAAGAGGTAGGTCGTATGAGGCTTCACCTCAACGGTCTGCTGCAGCGAGGCATGCTGCCCGGCATCCAGCACCAGCAACTGGCTGCGCTCGCCCTCGTGGGCCTCGGCATCGGTCACGCTCGTCCGGGCGACGCCCTCAATGCTCCAGGCTCGGGCAACGCCTCCCTCTCCGGCCTCCTCGAACGATCCGTTCGCGACGATATTCGGTGCTGGGGCGTCCTGCTGTCCGAATGCGGCGCACGTCGAGATCGCCATGAGCCCCACCACGAGCCCGGCGAGGGTCAGATCCAATTGCACGCTGCAGCTCTCCTCAACATCGACTTCGGCGTGACCATAGTTCAGCCAACGGCCCCCTCCGCAGTCCGGGTCCCCCCCTGACAGAATGCCATTCGCAGTGTAGCCCCCATCGGCCTGTCATGAAGCTCCTGGTAGCGGGCAGAGTGAAGGCTGGAGCGCAGTGTCACACCTCCCGGGCAGGGAGCCGATCGCCTGGCAGACTGCGCGGCCCGCCCTGCGTAGCGCCTTCGTCAGTGCCCCACCAGCACCTTCGGCGGATTCTCGAGGCCCTGCGGATCAGGCGACGGTCGCCCAATGCCTTCCCCAAGACATCATCCACAAGGTCCCGCTCTCCTGTCCCATCTTCTCAGCCACTCGCCTGCGTCGCGTGTCATGTCCTCCGGGACGGGTCCAGCCGGAGGGTGATGACAGAGGCTGACCGCCGCGGGCATTGTAGCAGCCGTAGTGTGCTCTCACTTGAGATGCAGCAGACGTGTGGTTGATTCGGGGAGCGTGACTGTAAGGCCTTCGGCATCCGTGCACAGGGTCGCGCCCGTCCATGCGTCGGTCACCGTCATCGGCCGAGGCAGTGCAACCTCAAGGTCGCGATCGCCGTCCCAGCCGCTGTGGAGCATCAGCAGCCGGTCGTCCGCGTCCAGCACGACGTCCTCCTCGCAGTAGAGGTGGACGTCCGCGAGGCGAGCCACTCCGCGCAGGATTGCGCTGGTCATGCGCGGCACCGCGCAGTAGACGCTCCGCCAGTGCGAGTAGTCGCGTACGGCCAAAGCCGGCTGACCGTCGGGATAGGTCCCCAACACGGCCGTGTTCGGGTCGTCGATGGCGAAGACCGGCCCGAACTCCGGGGGATGCAGCTTGCGGGATAGCTCGTAGCCGAAGGCCTCGATCCGAACGGTGGAGTCAGCTTCGGCGGTCCCCAGCAGACTGCTCCCGTAGTTGGTCAGGTGATACTCCATCCACTCCGGGTTCGCTCGCTCGACCACGTTGATGCCGGTGACATCCGCCATCACATCCAGACTCAACCCCCGCTCCCTGGTCGCATAGCCCGGCGCATAGAAGAACAGCAGCGTGCGCCCGTCGGACTTGAGCGCATCGATCCGCTCGCGGTCCTCCGAGCGCAGGAAGAACGCGTTGAGGAAGACGTAGAGCCGGTAGCCATCGTGGACCTCAGGCGCGGCGAGGTCCTCGATGGTAAAGATGTCATACGGTGCGCCGATCTTCCCCATCGCATCCCACAGGGTCAGCGGGATGAGGTTGTGATACAGCGGCGACGTGCGGTAGACATCGTGATAGCGCATCGTGCGACCGGAGGTGATGACCGCGATCTGTGCAGCGCTCTCACGTTCGCGACTCATGGTGGACTGGTGCGTCTCCCGTGCCTCCTCGATCGCCCCGAGGATCCCCGGCTGAGCAAACCACGGAACGAGGTCCCGCCTCTCATCCCGGCTCCAGTCGCTGAACCAGTAGCCCTGTCCGGCGATGATCAGCGCCGACATATCCCGCCGCATGACGGCCTGGGTTTCGCGCTCGGAGCGCATGCGGCCGTAGCGCTTCTGCCCGGCCATGAAGGTCCGGTGGTCTATCTCCGCCATGTGTAGCTTTCCGTGCAGACGCAGGGAGCCGCTGGTGTGCGACGTGTAGTACGACGTCCCCGGACGGCGGCTGGAGTAGGGCGTGGGCTCAGCGAAGAAGTCCCAGTTCGGGTCCTGGAGGCGCTCGTGGAAGTCGAAGTTGTTGTTCTGCAGCCACGATCCGGGCGTGTTGTAGCCGCGGAGGTGCGCCACGTTGTACCCGTAGTACGTCCCCGCCAGCACCTCGCGGCCGGCCTCTTCCTTCACGATGCCCATGAGATCGGAGTTGAAACGCCCGACCACCCCGGACATCCACTCCGCGTAATCGAAGGTCATCTGGTTGCCCGACGGATCGCGAAAGACGCCGCCGTCAACGCCCTCCGCGGTGATCTCTGCCATCACGGGCCGCGCTGTCTCGAAGGTCAGGTCCGGGTCCTGCCAGGCTGCGCGCAGGTCCTCCAGGGATTCGTACTTGTCACGCAGCCACGCCTGGAAGGCGGCGATCGCCTGCGGGTTGTGGTCACCGAAGGTCAACCGCGTGCGGTCCTCCTGAAAGAGGTTGTCCTCGGTTCCGCCCATGACCGAATCCGGCGATCCGCACACATAGGGCAGCCAGCCGATGACGTGGTCGGCGTAGTCCTGCGCGTGCACATACCGGATCAGCCGGCGCAGAAACTGGTGGACGGCCTCAGTGTATTTCGCGGAGGAGAAGCTGATCGGCCCGAGGTTGCCCTGAGCGGTCACGAGGCGCTCGCCGGGGTTGCGGGCCAGCCACGCCTGCTCGGGGCGCAGGTCGGGGTTGACGATGAACAGCGCGCCGGGATCAACGCGCAGAGCGTGGCGCATCCGCTCGTCAAGCTGCGAGCAGACGCGCTCGAAGTGCCCTGGGGCGTCGTCGAAGCTCAGCGGCAGCGTCTTCGCGTGGTAGACGCGCACGCCGGTGGAGGAGTAATGATGGTAGCGGTCCCACGACGGCGTCGTCATCGCCCAGCCTATCGGCGGCACGGACTCCTCACCAAGCACCCACCGCGCAACGCCGCCCGTGACATTGAGGCGAGCCCCGGCCACTCCCGCTACGACCCGGCCATCGAAGCGCTCGATCTCCACGGTGGCGACGGCCTCGAGTGGCTGCCCGTCACCATCGACCGCCTGCAGCGTCGTGCCCTGCGCCCTCATCCCCACCAGCCGCACCGGCACCGGCCCATCCGGCGCCCACTCCGGCAGGCGGACCTCCGCCGACAAAACGTGCTCCTGACCGGCCTGCCACTGGGAGGTCGGCGTATCCGCCGCGACTGCCATACCCGCCACGAAAAGGTCGCTCCAGCCGGCCTCCTGCGGGGTCTCAGCGATCTCGAAGGCGAAGATGTAGTCCTCTGCCAGGGCGCCGTCAGAGGTCACCGTCGCCTCCACGCGCACCATCTCGCCCGGCTCCACGCCTTCAGGAGCGACAGACGCGTCGAGGACCGTCACTCGCTCGGGTTCGTCAGGTGTCACGGGCGTCGGCGGCAGGATCGGCTGCTCCGGCCCGATCACCGCCAGCGTGCTCAGCTCGAGGCCCTCCGGCTCGCCCTCATTGAGGGTCACCCGGACGCGGTCGGTCGTGATCGCGTCGAACTGGGCGCGCAACTCCGACGCTTCAGCGGGCACGTCGGCAAGACTCCCGACCTGCTCCCAGTCCCCATCCAGCCACGCATCGACGGTCAGCGCGGCGACATGCGCTGGCTCGGACTGTCGAAGCACCACGCCGTCCACGCGCCGCGGCAGGCGCCAGCGCATCTCCAGCCACTGCGGCAGCGTCGGCGTCAACGGCGCCCAGACGCTCTCCTCACGGCCGTCGATCAGATTGTCGGAGTAGTGCTCCTCATAATCCGCGAAGGACGACGCGATCACCCAGGCCCCATCGTCCGCCAGGGCGAGGTTCCCCTCGACCGGAGGCGGTCCCGCCTGCTCGGGGGGCGTGAGGGCCTCAGGCCGCGCTGCGGCGAGCATCTGCTCATACTGTGAGTGGATGGTCTCTGCGCTGAGCGCCTCCGCGTAGATCGCGAACTCGTCGATCGCGTTCTTCTCATCGCCGATGTACTTCCAGCCTTCGCAGGGCGTGCCCACCGACAGCTCCCAGCGGCCCTCGGCGGGCAGCATGATGGCAGGCGCCTCGCCGGCCTGCTGACCATCGATGTAGAGGCGGTAGCGCTCGGCGTCCCATGTGATGGCGAGATGATGCCAGTAGCCCTCCTCCCAGTCCGGCGCGGGCACGCGGATCAGCGCCGACCTCTCGGTCAGGGGAGTGTTCTGCACCAGCATAGCGATCTCGTCGGTGTTCCAGTACTTGTAGAGGATCATCCGCACGTAGCCCTGCTCGTTTTCGGTGAAGTCGAGGCGCGCGAAGAACACGAAGTGCCGGGCGTCGGCGGGCGTCCAGTCCAGCGGCCGTGCCCAGAGGCTGAGGGTGCCCTCAGGCGGCACGAGGCCCTCATTGAGGAAGAAGCGCAGGCGGTTCATGCCGCCAAGCTCGCGCGCCCGGCCTTTGAGACCCATCACGTAGGGTCCGCCCATGGTGGCAAAGCCGACGATCTCCTCGGCGCCATTGAGTGACAGCATGGCAGCGTCGCTGCCATCGAACGGAACGGTGAGAATCGGCGTCTGGGCGAGGCACAGCGCCGGGATGCATCCGAAGATCAGAGCAATGGCGGCTGCACGTATCGCGCGGGTCATCGGCGGCCCTCCCGGTCGTGGGATGGACAGCAGTTCGCCCGGACACCGGGCACGACCTGCGGGAGACGGGCACTCGTGGCGACAGGCCCCTGCCCGAGGCCCTCTATTGCACCGGTGCCAGCAGTGTCCGCACCCCCGATCATCACATCACAGCCGACAACACCATCCGGGACAGGTCAGTCGGAGCAGACCGGGCTGTCGTGGCCTTCAGCGACTCCGTTCCGAGCAGCCAGTCTGTGCGACCCGGCGCGTGAACGCTCCGAGCAATGAGCTGAGTGCGGCGGTCTGGTGGCCTGTCTGCGTGGGCGAGGCCAGGTGTTGTGATATGATGTGAGGCATCCGAGCTACTGGAGGCGGCCGACCAGCGCCAGTAGCTGCATGCGAGGCGAAAGAGGGAACCCGGAGAGTGAGAGACCGTGCGCGAGGTCATGACGTGTGCAGTGCTGCTGTCGGCGGGCGCGTGGGCGTGGGCGCAGTACGACAAGGAGCCGGACACGTTCTACCCGCCCGAGGAGGAGGTGCGGGCCTCGCTGGAGCGCTTCATGTCCCTGCGCAAGCGGGCCGCCTTCGAGGGCGCGCGCAAGCGCCCGGAGATCGAGGCGGAGCGTGCGCGGTTCGCCGCTGACCCCGAGAGCTACCAGCGGGCCTACCGCGAGACGGCTGACTACTGGCGCGCGAAGAGCGACGACTTTCTGCGCGAGATGCTCCCCGCCGGGAATCCGCACATGCTGGTGCCCAGCTACGCCCTGGGGTGCCCGCTGCACCTGGGCGGGATCAGCACGCTGCAGCCGATCTGGGGGCGGCCCAACCACTTCCGCTGCACGGTCGGGGGCGAGGAGTGGGGCCCGGGGATGCAGGTCGAGAACCCGGGCACCGGCGAGTTGGTGACGATCGAGGACGATGGCTACGGCTGGCAGTGCCCGGAGGGCTTCCCCAACCCCGGCACCTACTGGTTCGTCGCGGCCTACCGTCTGTCGCTGATCCGCACCCTCACCTCCGGACCCTACCGCCCATGGGCCGAGTTCGACGGCGGCAGTGCCGGCCTGTGGTGCCTCGCCTACATGCACGCCATCTCCGGGGAGCCCGAGTACGCCCACAAGGCCTTCGTCATCCTCACCCGCCTCGCCGACGTCTACCGCAACTACACCAGCCTCCACCGCTGGCGCAACTACCCGGCGCGCGCCTACATCGAGGACCACAACTTCGAGCCAAGCAACATCCACAGTTGCCTGGAGGCCTACGACATGTGCTTCGAGGCGCTGGACGACGATGAGGAGATCCTCGAGTGGTTTGTGCAGACGCGCGACGACCCGGACGTCAACGGCGACGGCCGGGTGGACGCCGAGGACGTCCGCTACCACATCGAGCGCGACCTGTTCGGCTACATGTACGAGTACCTTCACCGCGCGATCCCGCTCGGGCGGGGCAACACGCGCACCACACAGGTGCGGTCGATGATGGAGATCGCCCTCAACTTCCGTCACGACAGGCTCTTCGAGGAGTCGCTGAACGGCCGCTACGGCATCGCGAACCTCATCACCAACTGCATCTACCGCGACGGCCGGTTCTACGAGGACAGCACGGGCTACTCGGTGGGCGTCAACGCGTCCTACCTGCGGTTCGCCGAGTTCATCGAGAGCTTCCGCGGGCGCGGGATCTATCCCGAGGGCGTCAGCGCGGAGGAGGCGCTGGGCCCACGTCTGGCCCGCATCCGCACCTTCCGCGACAGGGCGGACTGCGCCGGGCGGCTGCCGCTGTGGGGAGACGGTGGCAACGCCCGCACGCCGCGCCTGAGCCCCCACGATCAGCCACAGCCCTCGGTCCTGTTCGGAGACATCGGCTACAGCATCATGCGCTCGATCGGTCCGCCAGAGCAGCAGCTCCACCTGTGCTTCTACTTCGCCCAGTCCGGCGCCGGGCACGGCCACAGCAACCAGCTCATGATCAAGCCGATCCGCTTCGGCTACGACTTCTCCGCCGACCTGGGCTACCCGCACAACCTGCAGTCGCCCAAGCGCGGGGAGTGGTACGCGAGCACGGTCACGCACAACTGCGTGATGGTCAACGAGATGGAGCAGCGGACCGGCTGCACTGGCACGCTGGACCTCTACGCGGACGCGGGCTGGCTGCAGCTCACGGCGGCTGCCTCGAACGATGCCTACGACCTGGCGGACCTGTATCACCGCACTGCGGCGATCGTGTCGATGGCCGAGGACGCGCACTACATCGTGGACGTCTTCCGCGTGCGCGGCGGCGAGCGCCGGGACTGGATCTACCACATGTACTCCGGCGAGGAGTTCGAGCCGGGCTCTCCGGACCCGCCCGAGCCCGGCGAGGGGTTCCAGTTGGCACTGGGCGACAACCCGCCGATGGAGCCGGTTCCGGGGACGCTCGCGGGCCGGGACGTGGAGTGGATGGCCGACACCGGGCGGCACTACAGTGACAGCGTGGACGATCAGCCGGGCCGCAAGAGCGGCTACAGCTACATCAAGGCTCTGCGCCGCACGACCGCCGAGGGCGACTGGTCCTGCCGGTGGCACGCCGGTGGTGACGCCGACGGGGGCCTGGCCCTGTGGATGGCCGGCCGCCCCGGCCGCGTGCTGTTCCGCGGCAGCGGCGAGGGACATGGCGCGCCAATTCGCAGCCCGTGGGACACCTACGTCGTCGCGCGTGACGACACTGAGGCGACGGGCTCCCACGAGAGCGCCTTCTGCGCGGTCTTCGAGCCCTTCCAGGCCGAGCCGCGCATCCAGTCCGTGAAGTGGCTGACCCTCGCCGAGGGCTCGCCGACGCGGGGGATGCCGGCCGCGGTCAGGGTGGCGACGCCCGAGGGCAGCTTCGTGGTATTCTCGTCCCTGGATCGCGAGCCGGTCTATGCCTTCACCGACGGCCGGCAGCAGTGGCGCCTCCATGGGCGCTTCCATGCGCTGCGCACGCTCGATGGCGGGAACATCGAGACAGTGGAGGTGGAGCCGGGCCGGGAGGCGCTGCTCCAGGGGACGGTCGAGGACGTGGACTTTGATGCCGTCTCCGTGCAGGTTAGGGCTGGCGCGCCGCTGCCCGAGGGCGACGCGCTCGCCGGCCGGCCGATCATGTTCAGCGACCCCGCGTGGCCCAAGAACGCAGTGTTCACGATCGAGTCGGTCACCCAACTCGACGATGGCGGCGAGTACGTCATCGAGCTCGCGGACCCGGGCTTCGCGACGGCTGTGGGCACAGTAGACCGGGTGAACGCCGAGGAGGGCTGGCTGTTCACGAGGGATCATCTGGAGAAGCTGTTCAACTGCCATTACCTCTACGACGGCAAGCCGCTCTACACCGAGGACCTGGAACGCTGGTTCGCGATCGAGACCGCTCGGACCGGCTACTACGGCGTGGGCGATGTCACGATCCGCCTCCGAGAGCCCGGCGCTGCCGCCGAGTTCGAGCCCGGCGATCGCTTCATCATCATGGACGTGAGTCCCGGCGCGGCCTTCCACGTGCCCCTGGTCGTGACGGCCCTCGGGTGACGGTGCCTGATGAGGGCGGAGAGCGCATCCTGCTGGCCAACTGGGCAGGCGAGTGGCTGACGTTGGGCTTCAGCACCGACTCCGGCCTGCCTCTTGCGCCCTTCTTGGCGCCAGCTGCATTGAGGATGTTCAGCCTGTGAGGGCTCGATAGAGTGAAGAAATGAAGGGTGACCACTTTAAAAAGTCACTTCGGAGGACGGTGCGGGGGAATCCCACGGATTACCCGTGTGTAACTGCGACTGGGAGGATGACGTCCTGAGGGGGAGAGCCGCTGGGGAGGCACGTAGTGCAGGTGGCACTCACGCGCGCCAAGTGCATGTGGGGATAGGACGCGATGCGGTCACGATCCCCACTCTGGCTTGGCCCACGCCCGGCAAAGAGGGATAGCGCGGACCCCGGATGAAAAGAAGGGGGCAATGGCCGAGACGGTCCTGCGAGGTGCGCCATGAATGGCAAGCTGGTCCTGACGACGCTCTGGGCGCTGACAAGCTGCTGCGCGGTGCTGGCCGTGGGGAACGGGGACTGGTGGAACCCGCGGTGGCGGTTCCGGACGACGGTCACCCGGCCCGGCCCCTACCGCGACGACGCGGTACGACCGGTGGAGGTGGCGGTGGACTTCCCGCTGCTGCTGCAGCGGGCGGGAGTTGACGGGGAGTTCGACCCGGCGTCGGTGCGCGTGGTGGAGCGGCGCAGGGCGGGCGGCCCAGGAGATGCCACACAGGTGCCGTTCGTCCGCCGCACGGAGCTGGATCCCGAAACGAGGCGGCCGCGCAGCTATCTGGCGTGGATGGCCACTCCGCGCGAGGGCGACGTGGGCCGGTTCGACATCTACTTCGAGACCAGGGACCGAGGCATACCGGGGCAGCAGTACACCGCCGACCGCCTGCCTCCCGCCAACCTGCTGAGCAACCCCGGCTTCGAGGAGGAGGCCGGCGGTCAGCCCGCTGGGTGGACGGTCGAGCCGAGCCAGGTGGCCTCGCTGGGGACGTTCGAGCACAGCACCGGACGGCAGTCGCTCAGGATCACCGTTGGAGAGTATGCGCTCGAGGACACCATCGTGGTCACCGAGCCGGACGTTCTCTCGCAGGTGGCTGAGGCCGACCGCATCATGAAGGCCGAGATCGAGCAGTACGGTCAACCGACGGGCCTGAATGCGGTGCAACTGCCGGAGGCCAGCGGCGGCCGGGCCATGGCGCTGGGCGGAGAGACGACGGGAGCCGCCGGCGAGGTTGACCTGGAGGCCGGACAGTACACGCTGCTGGTGCGGGCCTGGGGGCCATCCGGTGACCAGGACGCACTCTCCGTTGTCGTTGGCGGCCAACGCCAGCGCCGGTGGACGCCGCGCACCGAGCAGTGGACGCAGATCGCGGTCAACTTCACCGTGGACGAGGCCGCGGCGGTGCCCATCGCGCTGGTGGGGGCGGAGCCGGGCGTGTGCGTGGACTGGATTGCGGTGGTCCGAGGCACATATGCGACATCCGAGCAACAGCAGGAGACCAGCGACCACACAGTCAGCATCTTCCAGGAGGTGGACGTGCGGGACTTCGCAGGTCAGGAGATGCTCTTCGAGTGCGATCTGCTGGCCGAGCGGGCCGCCTATGGTCTGCCGGTGTGCATCGAGCTTGAGCAGTTCCGCAGTGACGGCACGCGCATCCCTGAGTGCGCCGTCCAGCCGCGGTGGCTGACGCTGGAGCTGGCGGAGGGCCAGCTCGTGCAGTTCCGCCAGCGCGGACGGTTCAGCCACCAGGCAGCGACCGTCAAGGTGCTCATCCGCATGCGCTGCTACGCCGTCGATGCCGACAGCAACGAGCGGATCGAGGGCCCGGACTCGGCCTTCACGGCATGGCTGGACCGGGTGGTGGTGCGGCCGGGCGAGCGGTGGCCGTGGCCGGCGGCGACCAACTCCTGCTTCGTGGAGGGCGCCATCCCCAGCGCGCCCGTCAACCGCGGCTTCGAGTTCACGGGTCAGCGCCGACTGGGGTTCAACGGCGGCTCGGAGGCCACCATGACCACCGGGGCGGGCGACCATGGGCTGCAGGCCGTTCACTGGGGCCTGCAGCGGGGCACCCTCGAGTTCTGGTGCCGCCCCTCCTGGGACGCCGACGACGGCGTCGAGCGGATCTTCTTCACCGGCTACGCCTACCTCTACCGGCTGCAATCCCGCCTGCGCAAGCTGGGAGCCGATGGCGACAATCAGCTCGAGTTCGCCATATCTGACTCGAACCGTGACCTGCACACGGTGCGCGGCCCGGCCCCGCTGCAGGCGGGCCGCTGGCACCACATCGCCGCCACCTGGGACCATACCACCGCTCACCTGCAGCTCTTCGTGGACGGCACGCGCGTGGGGGTCGAGGGCCCCGACGACGAGCCCTGGCCGAGCACCCTCGAGGCGGACGGTCCCGAGGACTTCGCGGGCCAGGGCATTCACAAGACCGACAGGCGCACCATCCCCATGCAGGCCTTCATCGGCGGACGCATGGCCGCCAAGGTCTGGCCGCCGGGCGACGCGGTGGAGGCGGTGCTTGACGAGTTCCGCATCTCCGACGTCGTGCGGTACACGGATGACTTCACACCTCAGTCCCGGGAGTTCGCGGTCGATGACAACACCCGGGCCCTGTGGCACTTCGAGAACGAGCGGCACGGGGTTCACGGCGGCGACGACCGCTTCGTCCGGTCCTACGCCGGCTGTGAGCTGCACCCGCAGCGCGAGACGGTCCCGTTCGAGGTCCTCAGTGACGGAGAACTCCAGAGGCGCACGGTGGCGGTCAAACCACACGCGCCCGACAGGCTCTTCGAGCAGAATCGTGGCGACCGCAACCTGGTGGACCGGTGGTCGAGGGACACGGAGGTGCCGGACCCGCGGTTCGTGGAGTATCGTCGGCGCGAGGTCGAGACCACCGTCTCGGGCGAGCACGATGCGCTCACCATCGACGTGGACGGCGACTACGAGCCGCTGATGCGGTGGGTGACCTTCGAACGTGCCGACGGCGCCGGTGAGCAGACGACTCTGCTTCCGCGCTGGCGGGCCAACGACAACGTGGTGCCCTTCAGCGTGGACAGTCTCGCCGAGACCCTGGGCGGGGATGCGAAGACCGACGCGGAGAAGGCCTTCGCTGCCATGCAGTACGTGCTCGACACCACCGCCTACTACGACGCCCACTACTGTGAGACTCTGCCCTCGGGGCGTCATCGCTCGCGCGTGTCCTACGTCTTCCTCAAGGCCCTGAACGTCTACCCGTACGACCAGTGCGGGCCGCTGAACTTCACCCTTCGCAAGCTCTTCCTCGCCCTGGGAATCTCCTCCAACGACTCCCCGGGCACCCACCATCAGTTCGAGCAGGCCTACTACGACGGCGACTGGCGTCTTTACGACCTGTCCTCGCGCGTGTACTGGCTGGAGCGAGACAATGAGAGCGTCATCGGCCTGCGTGAGGTGGGCGAGGACCCGTTCTGCAAGCTGCGGCAGCCGGGCAATCTCAACTCCTACTTCCCCGGGCGCGGAGGCGGACCCAGGTTCGGCGTGGCCCAGCGCCCGCACAACATACACTTCCCGTTGCGCGCGGGCGAAGAAGCGAGCATCTGCTGGCAGAACGAGGGCCGGTGGTTTGAGCTCACCGGCGATCGGGAGCCCATACCGCTTGCCAAGATCCCACCCTACTTCGCCAACGGGGCCATCGTCTACCGGCCGTTGGACGGCGGCGAGGCGACGCAGTTGACGAACATGTCACCGACGGCCGGCGATGATGCTGCCGCCCTCCAGGCGCAAGCGGCAGATAAGGCGGCGGGGCTGGTCTATCGCGCCGAGTGCCCGTACATCTTCTCCGACGCGCGAGTCACCGGCACATACCAGGCCCGGGAGCCGGGGACGATCATCCTCTCGCTGTCCTTTGACGGAGGCCAGACCTGGACGGAGGCGTGGCGCAATCCGGACGCGAGCGGTGAGCTGGCGGTGGGACTGCGCGAGCATGTGATGGCTCGCTACGCCTGGTGGCTGAAGCTTGCGTTCGCGCCCGGCAGTGAGGCCGAGGTGACGGGTCTGACCGTGCGCAGCACCTTTGTCGTCTCGCCGCTGTCGTTGCCCGGCGCGCTCTCGCTGGGCGCGAACCGGATCACCTTCGTCGGTGGGCCCGTATCCGTTCCGGTGAAGACCAGGTGCTGCTGGGTGGAGCGGTATGACACCGACCTGGGCGTGTCCCTGAATGCGATCAGCTACTACAACCTCGACCATGAGAGCCACCGGAATCTGTACGTCGTATCCCCCGGCGACCAGCTCCCGGTTGAGGTCGCCCTGCACGGTCGAGAGACTGAGGCTGAGGTGGGACTGGAGGGCCTGCCGGACGGCTGGGACTGCCAGCCACAGGAGCAGAGATTGCGCTCGACCGGGCCCCGAGCCGGCGCGCGTGCGGCGTTCACCGTGGTCGGTGCCCAAGCCGGCGAGGGGCAGGTGCACTGCTTCGAGGTCGTGGTACGCGACGGGGACGCGGAGCGGCGCATTCCGGTGCAGGTGCTGGTCGCGAGGGCGCCGCTGGTCAGGGAGGCGGAGCAGGCCGACAGCATCGCGGGCGAGGCGAGTGTCGTGGAGGTGCCAGAGCTCAGCGGCGCGCGTGGCGTCCGCTTCGACGGCGACGGTGAGCTGATCTTTGACTTCACCGCCCCCGCGGCCGACTCCTACGTCATCTGGCTCCGCGGACGGTGGGACCGGGGCAGCAGGTCTGCGGTGACGGTCCAGGTCGATGGCGGTGACGCCCGCGAGGTAAGGACCTCTCACATGATCGGGTTCGGCGACTGGACCGATCCACGCCACGCATACACGAAGGGCTTCGTACACTACCCTGACGAGGATGAGCAGTGGGCGTGGTACAGGATCGCCGGCCCCGAGTTGGGTGCGGGCGGGCATCGCCTGAGCCTCGCTGCAGATGCAGGCACGTGGTTTGATGCGGTGGCTGTGCTGCCGCAGACGCCCGCCGTGGATCGCGCAGCCACGAATCTGTTCGCAAACTGGAACTTCGCCCCCTGGGACAACCCGAACAGGTCTCGCCCAGGTGCTGGCGAAGGGGGCGCCGCAAGGCACATGATGCGGTCACGGGAGTGACAGGGGATGGCCTGCCGGCTGAGCACCCGGATGCTGTTCTGCGACTGGCATATGCCCAACTTCCTGCCCGAGGTCACCATCGACTTTGACGAGTACTTCGAGCAGATCGAGCGCACTGGCGCCGAGGCCCTGATCTTTCAGGTGAAGACCGCGCACGGCGGCAGCTTCGCCCCCACCGAAGTGGGGATCACGAACCCGGCCATGAGCGGCGACATCTTCGGCGAGATCGTGAAGCGCACGAAGGCCCTGGGGCTGGAGATGATCGCGTACTACAACATGGTCCTGAGCTGGGAGCTGGCGGAGCTCAAACCCGGGTGGCGCCAGGTCAGGCCCGACGGCGAGCCGCTGCTGCTGTGCGGGTATCCCTGCTCGTGCATGAGCAACGCTCAGTTCAGCGAGATGGTCAACGCTCACATGGCGGAGGTGACGCGCAACTATCAGATCGACGGCTGGTTCCTCGATCTGCAGTACTTCGCCCCCGGCGGCTGCTTCTGCGACGCCTGCCGCCAGGGCTTCCAGGCGATGTTCGGGTATCCGCTCGAGCCCGAGAGTTTTGACGTGGGGCAGTGGCTTGACGTCTTCACCTACCAGGCACACGTGCGGGAGCGCTTCATCCGTGATGCCATGGACGCGTGCAACCGCGAGCGCGAGGGCCTGAGCTGGTCGTGGAACGGCTGCGGGAACCCCGTCTCCATCTCCGCCACGCTTGATGAGGGCGCGGACTACCTGTCCACGGAGGCGCATCCGCCCGGCTACCTGCACGCTGACCATCGATCGCGTTACTGCGAGGGACTGGGCAAGCCCTTTACGCTCTTCATGCCCGAGAGCCAGGGCTCGTGGGGGGACTGGACGATCACCACGCCGGAGACGATCAAGGGGCTGGCGGCGATCGCGATGTCACATTCGGGTGCGCTGAATATCAACCACGTGCCCTACCCCTGCGGCGACTACGCGGGCAAGGTCCCGCCTGTGGTGTGGGACACGATCGCCGAGGCCTTCGACTGGGTTGCCCAGCGCGAGGATCTGTGCCGCGACCGGCGGCCGGTCCCGGTGGTCGCGAGCCTCCACTCGGCGTACAACAACCGGCTGCTGCAGGCCATCGCGCAGCGGGAGGAGACAGCGCATCTGCGCATGGAGCAACACTCGAACGAGGAGGCGCTGGCGCAGCTTCTGATGGAGACGCACACGCCCTGGGAGATTCGCACCGAGGACCTCTCGCTGGAGGAGATGAGACGATACGAGCTGCTGGTGCTGCCTTACATGCCGCACGTGAGCGATGACCTTGGCGACAGGCTCCGGGAGTACGTGCGCGGCGGGGGGAGGCTGGCGGCGAATTACCACACGTCGCTCTTCTCCGAGCGCGGGCAGCGGCTGGAGGACTTCGCGCTGGCGGACCTGTTCGGCGCGGGCCTCGTCACCGATTCTGAGTTCAGCATCTGCTACCTGGACGGGCTGGACGAGGCGCTCGCTGGGCATGTGCCGGAGATGCCGCTGCTGATCAAGGATGAGGCCAGCGGTCGGCTGAACCCGAAGAACCATCCCATGTATGTCCAGCTGCGGGAGGGCGCGAGGGCGCTGGCGTGGCTCATGGACCCCATCATCGAGAGCGACTTCGAGACCGGCTACCACGTCTACCACGACCACGCGCCACCGGGGCATCGGACGAAGCATCCGGGGATCGTGCTCAACGAGTTCGGCGAGGGGCAGGTCGTGTACTTCCCGGTGCCGGTCCTGAAGGGCTATGCGCGGAAGGCCGGCCCGCATCTCAAGGCGCTCTTCGAGGCGCTGCTGCGCGAAGTGCTGGGGGTGTCGGAGAAGATACGCATTGAAGCGCCGGTGTCTGTGAAGCACTCGCTGATGCAGGACGAGGGCGGGTGGCTGCTGCACCTGATCCACGTGCAGAAGCAGACGGACGCCATGTACCTGGACCCGTTCGAGCGACGGGATGCGATCACGGTGCGCGTGCGGCCGGGCTGGGAGGTCGCGGGCGCGGAGGATGCGCTGACCGGCGAAGCCTTTGAGTGCCGCGAGGCGGAGGGGTGGATGGAATTCGTGGTCGGCGGCGTAAGGGATCACAGGATCGTGAGGATCGTGCGTGGCTGATGCCCACGTCATGCCTGAGTCCGTTGCGCGAGCTGCAGTGGAATACGTGACATCAGCTCGGCAGTGGCACCACGACCCGGACCTGCCCCGCAGGATCACGTTCGGGCCGTCCCCGACGCAGCTCACCCGGCGAGAGGAGAACGTACTGGTTACAGCGACGCATCCCAGACAGCGAAGCGTGACGTCCATACCAGGGCGGAGAACCAGGCGCAGCCTCTCCGGGCCGCCGACGATCTGCACGAGCGCTTCGGCGAGGCCTGACCGCGGCGCCGCAGGCGCAAAAGCCCCCCAGCCAGCGCCTCGCGCACGTTGCCATCTGCGATCCGCGGCCGCGTTGCGGTCGGACCGGCCGCTCACCTCGGCTGCAGCGCGAACCAGCGCGTCTCCCCGCGGGTGAGCTCCAGCTCGATCCTCTCGGTGCGTTCGGCGATGACCTCGCCGGTGGTCAGGTCCGTCACGCGCGAGGGGCGCGCCAGCGTCAGCGTCTCCGGGCCGCCGAAGATCGCGTGCACCGTGATGAAGTGCTCGTTGGCGTAGACCGCGTTGCCCGGCTCGGCCGCCACCCAGCAGCCCGCCAGGCGTGCCAAGCGGTTCGCGAAGTCCGCGGTCAGATGTGGCGGGCAGACGTAGACCGAGCGCCAGCCATCGAACTCCCTCAGCGCCGCCGCCACCGCCTCCGAGCCCACGTAGGTCGCCAGCGGAGTTGCCTCCGCATCCGTCACCGCGAAGGCCGGCTCCCTGATCGTGCCCGGCAGCGCGATACCCGCTGGCAGGTCCGTCACAAGCGGGTGCGCGCCGTCAATGACCCGGGCGTTGAGATCCGGCCGGTCAGGCAGCGCCTCGACCTCGATCCCCGTGATCCGCGAGACGGCCTCTGCGGCGTCGCCGTCGGTGACCGCGCCGGGGGCGTGCATGAACACCAGCGTCCGGCCGTGGCTCTTGAGCCGCTCGATCGCGGCCCGCTCGGCCTCGCTGATGCGGTAGGGGTTCGCGAAGATGTACAGGCGGTGATCGGGAATGGTGGGCAGGTCCGACTGCAGGTAGACTCGATAGGGCACCCCGCCGACGTTTAGCTCCTCGACCTGGGCCTTCACGCCCTCGTAGCGGAACGGGCCGCCGTCCTTCGGCGCGACCCAGTGGTTGCTGTCCTCGCTGACGATCACCGCCATGTCCGCGCCCGGCATGCCCTCAATCGACAGGTCGCGCTGGAACGCGTCGATCGCCTCAGCGATCCCGCGCATGATCCCGTCATCCGCGAACCAGCCCCCGCTCATGTCATACCACCACGTGCCCGTGCCGAAGGCCAGTGCCATCCCGCACTCACGCCGGACCATGGCGTTGTGCGCCGGGGCAGTCTTCGCGCGCCCCCACGCGAAGTTCTGTGCGGCCGTGCGGGGCACAGACAGCCACGAGCGCCAGTCCTGCTCGGTTAGGTAGGTCCGCCCGTGGTGCAGGACCGAGCCGAAGACCGACCGCACCGCGCTCTGGTAGCCCGGCATGCGGATGAGGTAGGCCGCCGGTCCGGCGAACCAGTCGATGGCGTCACCGGCCAGGAAGCGCCCCAGAGCGATGTGGTTGGACGAGTTGCAGGTAATGTCTTCGTAGTACGTGCCGCAGATGATCGGGCGGGGGGTTGCCTCCTTGAGCACGTCCGCCAGGAACATCACCGTCTCGGCCGGGCCCTCGGAGTAGAACCGGGTCCAGTCGGCGATATCGCCGTCTCTCGCTGGATCGAGCAGCCCGCTCGGCTCCGTCCAGTAGCGCTCGAAGCCCGGCGGCTCCGCGCTCTCGAAGGTCACCTGCGGCTGGTTCCACGCTGCCCGCAGCGCGGCCAGGTCGCCATCGTAGCGCCGGCGGAGCCAGTCCCGGAAGCTCGCCACAGCCGCCGGGGAGTAGTCCGCCAGGTGGACCTCGTCGCCCGCGAGCTGAGCCCACTGGAACCACTGGCCGTCATTGTAGCCGGCCACATGGTAGCCGATCACAGCCTTCCCGGCTTCGCTGGACTCAACGTGCGCCACCAGTCGCCGAAGTGCGTCCGCTGTCTCTTCGCGCAGCTTCTGCGAGACGAGGCTGGGCCCGTAGCGCTCGCGACCCTCGGGCGGGTCGCCGCCCCATCGCTTCGGGTGCATATCCACGATGGCGGGCAGGCCGTCCTGATCCTGCGTCACATGATCGGGATTCTCGGCCCCCCACTCGCGGTACGCATCACAGGCCAGGTAGAAGATGATATAGCCCTCCGGGTCCACGCGCAGGATGCGCTGGAGCCGCTCGTCCACCTCGGAGAAGTCGAACTGATCCGGGCCCCTCCAGGGCCCACGCTCGCCGTAGACGTCCCTGCCGAGGACCAGTGAGGCCAGATAGACCCGGACGCCTGCGTCCCGGAAGTCCGCGACATGCGCGTCGTCGGGCGTGTGAAAGGGCCCCACGTACCAGGCCCACGGAGTCGGCGTCCCGTCCAGGAACAGGCGCGGCCGGCGATGCTCTCGCGTCACCTCGACTGCGGCCCGCGGCCGCTGGGCGACCCGCGCCATGGCGGGCTCCAGTGGCGGAAGCTCCTCCGGAACGGGCTCCTCGTAGCGCGGCTCAGGCTCAGTCTCCTCGCCCGCGGGCACGACCGTCACGGCGTCCCACGCCACATCAGACGCCCGGAAGGCCTGCAGACAGTGCACGCGGATGCGCGAGTTGCCCTCCCGCACCTCCACCTTCGCCGTGACCTCCTGCCAGCGCTTTGCCTCGAGCGGGAGGTGCACCGTCCCGAAGGTGTTCGGGAGCTGCTGATCGCCGCTGTCGGCCGTGTGCTGGCTGATCATCAGGTAGACGCCGCGCCGCACGTTGTGGAAGGGCCACACGCGAGCACTGACGCGGTAGGTCTCTCCTGCCTCGACCTCCACGAAGTCGCTGAGCAGCACCGTGAACCCGACGGCGCCGATCTTGGCCACACGGAAAGAGTGATCACCGTCGCGGGAGACGTCATCGAGCCACTCGAACTCCCCATCTGACCCCTCAGCAGCTCGCCACGTCCAGGCATCCGGAGCTTCCTCGCCGGCCTCGAAGCTCCAGTTCGGAACCTGCCGGCGCGCGATCTCCTGTGCGCTGAGTGGACCACAGATCGCGACGGCGAGGATGGCGGCAGCGGTGCGCATGAACATTACCTCCGAAAGCTTCAGGTAGAGAGGCGGGACGCTGCTGTGAGCTTCGGCAGTCCTGTGCGTTAGGATAGGTCAGGTCGCTCATCGGATGCCGTAGTGAGGAGTCACTCGAAGGCCCCGACCGCCGCTCCGATCCATGACGAGCTCGCAGAGATACTGGCCCCCAACGCCGGTAGAGCATCAGGGAAGGGAGCCCCAGTGCCTGCCCCCCTGAGCGACGACACAGTTGGCCTTGGTCCGCCAACCATCACTCAATACGATAGTGCGTCTGGAGAAGACACAACCAACTCACTGGCGACTCCGGAGCCCGCGACCTGGATCCTGTTGGCCGCGACGGCAGGAGTGGGAGTCTCCTGATCCGACGACGCAGGACCTGAAAGGGCGACAGCCGAGATCCCTCCTCTCTCGCGGGCGGATCGTCAGCGACCCAGGTTCGTTCCACCATTGCGCCTGGGTCCACTGCGGTCCGTCGGGTCACCTGCTTATGGTCGCGACCTCGCTCCCGATCCGCGGGTCATCGGCGCCGAAACCCGGCGCACCTGACGTGCGGCTCAGCGGAGGAAGTACCCCGTCGAGGTCGCCCGCGCGTCGGTGGTCATCGAGATGCCGAGCTTGCGCAGACCGTTCTCGTCGCCGGTCCCGGGCTCGTGGGTGAGGTGCATCTGCGTTCCGCGCAACTGCGGCAGCATCTCGATCCCCGCGCGGGCCGCCGGATTGCTCCCCGCCGTGATCCCCAGCGCGATCAGCACCTCCTGCACGTTCAGGCTCGGCGAGGTCGAGCCCAGGTAGTTGGCCTTCAGCTCTGTCAGATCGCCGACCACGTCCGCGGGCAGCAGGTGGATGTGCGCGGGGATGCCCGCCAGGTGCTTGATGCCCTTGATCAGCGCCGCCGAGGCCGAGTGGAGCAGCGTGGAGTTGCTGCCCGCCACCACCGTCCCGTCGTGGAGTTGCAGCGCCGCCCCGCAGTAGAAGCCATCGTTGCCCTTCTGCCGCTCCTCGGCGTCCACCGCCGCCTCATGCGCGGGCGTCACCACCGGCCGGTCGGTCGGGCTCACTCCCAGCCGCGCCATGAGCAGCTCGGTGCGCCGCACCGCCTGCGGGGGGCACAGCCCCTGGCTGACCTCGCGGCTGTAGCGGAAGTAGCGCCGGATGACCTCCTGGGTCGAGGCCTCCCGCACCAGCGCATCGTCGATGATCCCCGAGTAGGTCCGGTTCACGCCCATGTCGGTCGGTGACTGGTAGGGCACGCTCCGCCCGTTGTCGGCGGCGATGCGGTCGATGATGGCCTTGAGGAGCGGGAAGCTCTCGATGTCGCGGTTGTAGTTGACCGCGGTCTCCCCGTAGGCCTCCAGGTGGAACGAGTCCACCATGACGATGTCGCCCAGGTCGGCGGTCGCCGCCTCGTAGGCCACGTTCACCGGGTGCTCGACCGGCAGGTTCCAGATCGGGAAGGTCTCGAACTTGGCGTAGCCTGAATCGAGGCCGCGCCGGTGATCGTGGTAGAGCTGGCACAGGCAGGTGGACATCTTCCCGCTGCCGGGCCCGGTTCCGGTCACCACCACGATGGGAGCCCGCGTCTCGACGTAGGCGTTCTGCCCGTAGCCCGCCTCGGAGACCACGAACTCCACGTCGTTGGGGTAGCCGGGGATCTCCGCGTGCAGGTAGACCGCGATGCCCTTGGACTGCACCTGCCGCGCCAGGCGCTCGGACGCCGGGCCCTCACTGTGGCGAGTGAGCACCAGCGCCGAGGTGGCGATGCCCCAGTCGCGCAGATCGTCAATGGCCCGCAGCGTCGCCAGGTCGTAAGTCATGCCGAAGTCGCCGCGGATGCGCCCGCGCTCGAGGTCATCGGAGTAGACGCAGAACACCACCTCGATCTGGTCGCGCAGGCCCTGCAGCAGGCGCATCTTCACATTGGGATCGTAGCCGGGCAGCACGCGGGCGGCGTGAAAGTCGAAGGTCAGCTTGCCGCCGAACTCCAGGTAGAGCTTGCCCTCGAACTGCTCGACGCGCTCGAGGATCGCCGCGGTCTGCTCGGCGAGGTACCGCTCATTGTCGAAGGCCACGCTGGGCATGAACGCACCTCGCTGGTTCGGTGGCTGCTGAGAGCCAGTTCCGTCCATGCCCCCGCGCACCTCCCCGGCGGCATGCTACAGTGAGTGCGGAGTAGCGTACCGAGCGGCACGGCATGCAGCCGGGCCACAAGCGGATCGGGCGGCTCGGCGACCATCCGGCTTTGCGAGGCGAAGCAGCTGTCGGTGATGTAGCGATCAACTGAGGTGGCTGCCCTCATTGAGGATGAAGTTCCGAGTTGGCTTGTCTGGCCTCTGCGGTTCACTTGCCCCCAGACGCTGCTCCTGGCGCGGTGAATATCACCTCGCGGTCACCGGAGCTCACCTCTACCCGCGACAGTCGCTCGTGATCCTCGACCAGCAGGACATGCTGATCGGACAGCCAGCCCGCCACCCACACAGGCTGGGCGTCGCACCGCGTCACTTCATGAAGAGTAGCTCCATCATCCGAGGCCACGACCAGATGCTGTGGGGATCGGCCGGACTCTGCCTCCTCTACTGGAATGTCCCTGTTCTGAATACTCCCCGCCAAGAAAGCCACGCGCGAGCCATCCGGCGTCCAGTTCGCTGGACGCAGCCCCAGCGGATCGATCTGCTCCGACCAGTCCTCCAGTGGGACCCCCAGCCGCTCCGCGCTGATCTGCGTCACGGTCTCCATCGCCTCGGCATCCACCACGGCTATACCCTCGGGGCCGGTCGTCCACAGATAACGTCCATTCGGGCTCCACGTCTCGCTGGCGAGGCGGTGACCGGGCAGGCGGAGTCTACGATCAGGATTCCCGACTGCTGCCACATGCGCGTAGGGAGCCTTCTGCGGAGGGTTCTCCGAGGCGAGGAAGCGACCGTCCGGCGACAGTTGGCAGATCAACGGTGCATCCTCGACGACGGTCTCGGCCTCTCCTGATGGCAATGAGACGCGCTCGATGCGGTCGGGGTCGGCGCCGTACGACCAGAATCTCACCCAGGCGGCCGTTTCATCGGTCGCCCAGGCGACCACCTCACTCGACGTGTCGTCGGCAGTGGTTGACCATACCTTTCTGCCGCTCCGAACGTCCATGATGAAGCTCCAGGCCGCAAGGTAGTTGCCCTGTGGGGAGAGCTGGACAGTGTAGGCTTCCGTGTCCCCGATACGCGACCACTCCTCCGATATCAGCCTCCACAGAGCGCT